>JAWOHY010000033.1:0-38644 GCA_046484945.1 Bacteroidales bacterium | reverse complement strand
CCGTCGCGGTTGACGACTTTGATGGAGTAGCGTCCCTCGAACAAGGGTTCCGAGCCGCCGGTCGGCGGCTGGATCTCCTGGTACACCGTGGCCGTCACGGTCTCCGCGTCGGCGAAGAGACGGTCGAGGAACCGCTCCTCCTGCTCGCGGGTCCAGGCGTTCTCGTTCGGGAAAAGGTCGGGGAACTGCGTCTGCACGCCCGGCGAGGGAATGAACACGAAGCCTTCGGCGAGCTGATCGAGATAGGTGCGCGCCTGCAGGCAGCGCAGGGCCCCGTCGATGTTGGAGAAGACGTTCCGCTCGAGGTTCTGCGGTACGGCGCCCCTGAACGAAGTGCTGGCCGCCGGCCTGGTACGGCTCAGCGGCTGGGACGGTACAGCGCCCCTGTACGATCCGATGTGCGGTTCCGGAACATTGCTGACCGAAGCGGCCCTCATTGCAGGGAAAGTACCTGGAGGATATTACCGGGAGAAATTCGGCTTTGAGAAATGGCGCGATTTTGATAATAAACTCTGGATGCAGGTGAAAAGGGAATGTGAAGAAAAAATCACGGAACCAGATATTGTTATGAGGGGAATGGACATCGATGACAGGGCATTGGAGGCCACCCTTAAAAATGCTGAAAATGCCGGGCTTGAAAAACTTATCAAGGTTGAAAAAGGGGATTTCTTTCAGAAGGAACCACCTTTTCCAAGGGGTGTCATTCTTACCAATCCACCATATGGCGAGCGGATCAAGGTAGATGATCTGAAAAAATTATACCAGGACCTGGGAGACCTTCTGAAGCGAAAATATGCGGGTTATACAGCATGGGTGCTAACCTATGATGAAAGTGCCTCCAAATTTATCGGGTTGAAGCCCGGCAAAAGGATCAGGGTGCTCAACGGCCCGCTGGAATGCCGGTTCCTGAAATTTGAACTGTACGAGGGCTCGAAGAGAAGTCAATAATTCGCTGCGCTCGCTGCATTAAATAGACATGAATGGGTATTTAGTTTTTTTCATAAACCAGAAACCCCTCCCGGGTAATTTTTTCCCCGACCATTGGTGACTATTTAAAAATAGTATTTATCTTTGCAATCCGTTTTTAAAAACTGCGGAAGTAGCTCAGCTGGTAGAGCACGACCTTGCCAAGGTCGGGGTCGCGGGTTCGAATCCCGTTTTCCGCTCAAAACAACAAGTCCCGACCCCCACTCGGGACTTTTTTACTTCGTAAATGCACACCCACACTTCACCTGCACACCCACACCCACACCCTCTTCGCCCGGGTGGCGGAACGGGTAGACGCGTTGGACTTAAAATCCAATGTCCAGTAATGGACGTGCCGGTTCGATCCCGGCCCCGGGTACAAAAAAAGCCGCTCTTACAGCGGCTTTCTTTTATAATAAGAATACCTATTAGAACCTGAAACTCTGGAACTCTGAAACCCGGGTTCACCTCCTCAGATTCCATCCGAATGAAAAGTCGATCATCCCGACAAAACGGTTCTTTTTGTAATCGTCGTAAAGGAGCCCTTCGCTGGCGCCGGTGTTGTAAAGCCCCTCATTTTTGATATCAAAAGCGAAACCTGGCAGGATGCCCAGGTTCAGGTAGAAACTGCGTTTAAAGCTCCAGCGATAGCCCAGGTTGCCATATACGGCCGCGGCCAGCCGGGTTTGCTCATACTCGTATTCGGTACCCATGTTGTGCAAACCCTTCTCATGGATGAACTCCCCAAACCCGCCGTAATAAATAAGCCGTCCCTTCCGGTTAATGGGCAAAAAGACCTTATACCCTGCCCCCACACCAATCCCGGTAGGATAGAATTCGCTGTCATCCTCAAAATTGGTCCATTCCCAGTGACTGGCCAGCCCGGCATAGCTGTAACGGATAAACGGCACCAGGAAAGAGGTGCCGCCCAGCTTGATCTCGGCCTGTATGATCGGCCCATACAATGCTGCATTCAGCAGGTTGAAGTTCATCGTGAATGCCGGCATGGTGACACGACTTCTGGAAGCTCCGCTCTGCCGGCCGGGAATTTGTGAAAACAAATCCGGACATGTCAGCAGGAATGATAGCAGTAAAATGAAAACAACAGATTTCTTCATAACAATAGCATGGGCAGATGATGTATATTATCCAAAACAGGAGCTAAAATTAGGGATTTATCTAAAAAGAGGGGTTATTTTTTAAATATTTCTTGTGGATGAGTATCACTGGCAGATTTAGCCTCACTTTTGCAGTTATCAATTAATACGCAAATCTTAATATCCTCTTTTTAGATACCAGCCGAATGAAAAGTCAATGATGCCGATAAACTGGTTCTTCTTGAAATCATCATACAGTAATCCTTCGCTGGCTCCGGTATTATATACTCCTTCATTTTTAACATCGAAGGCAAAACCAGGCATAATACCAAGGTTAAGGTAAATGTTTCTGTTGAAATTCCAGCGATACCCTATGTTGCCATAACCTGCCACCGCAACCCTTGTTTGCCGGTACTCATCATCCGCATTCATGTTGTGAAAACCTTTTTCATGGATTAATTCACCAAATGCACCGTAATAAATAAAATGTTTCCTGTTGTTCAGGACAATAAACCCTTTATAACCTAATCCCGCAGCAATACTAGAGGGATTATACTGGCTATCATCATCAAAATTTGTCCACTGATAGGTGCTTAGCAATCCTGCATAACTGTACCTGACATAAGGAACGAGAAAAGACTTTTCCACAAGTTTAACCTCCATCTGAACAATTGGACCATATAGCGCAACATTGAGCAGGTTAAAGTTAATCGACAATGCAGGCATAAACACCTGTTTTCTATTCATCCCCCTCATCTTACCCCCCATATGCTGAGCAAAAGATGAGTGTGACATTGCAACGGTCAAAAGGATAAGAGTCAGTAAAGCGATTCTTTTCATGATAAGCGGTAAAGCAAATTCATAAATAATTGGTCGAAATGAATGACTAAAATAACAGTTTTAGACAGATGCCTGAATATTTTTTAAAATATTCTTACTTTTGCAAATCTGAAATCCACACTCACACTTCACTTGCACACTCACACTCACACCCTCCTCACACTCACACTTCACTTGCACACTCACACCCAAACCCTCTTCCGGGGTGTGGCGCAGCCTGGTTAGCGTGCTTGACTGGGGGTCAAGAGGTCGTGAGTTCAAATCTCACCACTCCGACGGAATCAGTCAGCAGCCGATAGTCGATGGTCGGTTGCTGGCTTTTTTATTTGCCGGCACCCGCTTGAAAAAAATTCTAGAACCTTTTATAGGATGCCCGCTCCAGGTATCGGCTTCTGGCCTCTTCCGGATCGTCGCCGGGCGCTATGTATATTATCGTGTTGCGATCAATGATAACTGCCTGTAGCTTTGTCACATCAGGCGATTTAAAAACAGTTTCCTTTTTGTTATACATGCTTTTTCCCTTAAATTAATTAACAACTGCTCCCTGGCTTGCAACCAGAAAAACAAAGGCTGGAATTATTAAAAAATATCGGGAGAACTCCGGTAAATTATAATAAAAGCCAAATGTAATCAAAATTTTGGAAGAATACAAACTTTAGGAAATATATATTCCCGAATGACGTAAATCATCTGACCATATGATGGCCGATTGCAAACATGTAAACTACTATTATTCCCCGGTTGTATCCTATCTCTTTCCTTAGCCGTCGGTGTTGACTTAATGAATTTCAATCGCCGGGATGTAGCCTATGTTAAAATTGAAATATATCTTTGGCTCGTCATTGAAAAAAAACCATCACTAAGAAAATACTTGAAATTGATGAAGAAGAATTTTGAAAAACTAAAAGGCATTTCAACCAAAATCTTTTTAAAATCGCTCGATTACATTGAAATCGTTGGAAACAAACTGCCCCATCCTGCTACATTATTTGCACTATTGGCGTTGCTGGTGGTACTTGTATCATGGCTTACCGCCTACATTGATTACCAGGCCATTCATCCCGTAAGCGGGGAAGTGATATCGGTAAATAATCTCATGAGCGGGGATGGCTTCCGTTGGATTTACACCAATATTATCACCAATTTCGTGCTTTTCCCCCCACTGGGTTATGTGCTGGTCGTAATGGTTGGTATAGGCGTAGCGGAGGGATCGGGATTGTTCAACGTGATGATCAGGGCTTTGGTACTGGGTGCGCCCAAACGGCTGATCACCGCCGCGGTGGTAACGGCGGGCATTCTTTCGCACCTGGCTTCCGAAGCGGGCTATGTTTTGCTGATTCCTCTGGGAGCAATGATCTTCCATGCCATGGGCAGGCATCCGATGGCAGGGCTGGCGGCCGCCTTCTGCGGTGTGAGCGGCGGGTTTGGCGCCAACTTCCTCATCGGCGCCATGGATCCCGTACTGGCGGGTCTTTCCACCTCAGCCGCCCAGATCCTCGATCCTGAAATGGTGGTCAACCCCGTTGTGAATTATTATTTTCTTTTTGTTTCGGGCTTCCTGGTAATCATCATAGGCACATGGGTGACCAACGCCATCGTGGAACCCCGGCTGGGGCAATACACCGGAACGGCCGAGAAGATACCTGTTGACAAACTGAACGGCATTGAAAAAAAGGGCCTTCGACGGGCCGGACTGGGGGTTCTCGTTGTCATTATATTGCTCGCCCTGAGCATTATCCCTGAAAATGGGGTACTTCGCGACCCGGATACCGGTTCCGTACTTCATTCCCCGTTCTTCAACGGTGTCATCATCGCGATTCTCATATTCTTTTTTATCCCTGGCATCATTTACGGGCATGTAACCCGAACTGTAAAAGGCGATAAGGATGTGGTAAAATACATTACCCAATCGATGGCGGGCATGGCGGGATATATCGTACTGGTATTCTTCGCCGCGCAGTTCGTTTACTTTTTCAGTTACAGCAACCTGGGGCTGGTGGTTGCTATCAACGGGGCCAACACCCTCAGCAATATCGGCCTGACCGGCATTCCGCTGATTGTGGCATTTGTGCTCCTGTCGGCCATGATCAACATGTTCATGGGGAGCGCATCGGCCAAATGGGCCATCATGGCCCCGGTATTCGTCCCCATGCTAATGCTGCTCGGGTACCATCCCGGGCTCACACAAGCCGCTTTCCGTATCGGTGATTCGGTCACCAACCTGATCACCCCGATGATGAGCTACTTCGCCCTGATCGTAACATTTGCCCAGAAATACGACGAACGTTACGGCATTGGTACTATTATCTCATCCATGATGCCCTATACCATCTTCCTGACCATTTTCTGGTCCCTGCTGCTGGTCGGCTGGATGCTGCTGGGCCTGCCACTCGGGCCCGACGGGCCATTGCTGTACCAATCACCGTGAGGCCAGTCGATAGTCGATATTCGTTAGTCGCTAGTCATTGGTCAGCCAATGGCATCCTGGACTGAAAAATAAATTCAGTATTTCTGTTAAAAATTTGTGAATTCTTGCAGACTGGTCATTTAATTGTTATCTTTGTTTGGCAGTCCAATTAATTATCATGTCATCACTGTAGATGATCAATTGATCTTCTGACAGTTAATGAAATTAATATTCTCTCTCATGGAAGCCGCCAACCAATTTGATCTGACCACTGAATTAAAGAACGCCATTCATATCGCGCAGGCGCTGGCTCGTGAAAATGCCCAGGAGACATTCTCGCCAGGACATCTTCTCAAAGCCATCCTGCACAAGGATACCGGTCTGCTTCCCTTGCTGGAATCGCTCGGGAAAGATTATTTTTTCATGGAAGAATGGGCTGATGTACGAATTGAGGGCTATCCAAAGACTTCAAAGGTTCCGGAAAGCCCCGTTGCTGATGACAAGGTTGTGGCAGTTCTGATGGAGGCCGATAATATTCGTTTAAAGCTATCCAAAGATAAGGCAGACCCGATCTGTGTACTTATCTCATTGGCTACCCCCGGAGTCGGATTCACCTATGAGCAGCTTAAAACTTTCCCTTTGAATCCCAATGAAGTGCTGACTGCAGTGATCGAAAAACTGGATCTCCAGGCAACACTGGGCCAGGTAGATAAGGGAGCAGCAGGAGATAAGAAAGATGCTTCATCCAACGCATTGCTAAAATATTGTATTGATAAAACAGCCGCAGCCCGCCAGGGAAAACTAGATCCGGTGATCGGTCGTGACCGGGAGATCCGGATGATCGCGGAAATCCTGGGCCGGCGATCCAAACCAAATGTCATTATCATCGGTGAACCGGGCGTCGGCAAAACAGCCGTAGTAAACGGTTTTATTCAAGAGGTGGCAAACAACAATTCCGGGAACGTAGCCGGCAGCCAGATCTTTGAGCTGGACATGGGCGAACTGATCGCGGGGGCCGCTTATAAAGGCGAAGTGGAAGACCGCCTTAAAAAGATCATCCGGGAGATCAAGCAATTTGACAAAGCCATCCTGTTCATCGATGAAATTCATGCACTGATCGACCGTCATGGCGGCGCCTCCGGTGCAGCCAACCTGCTCAAACCCGAACTGGCCAAAGGCGAACTAACCATTGTTGGCACCACTTCATTTGATAATTACAGCAAACATATTGAATCGGATGATGCCTTCAACCGCAGCTTTGAAACGATCAAGTTAGAGGAACCCGACCTGGAAATGACAGCCAGGATGCTGATGGGTATCATGCCGCATTACGAAAAGCACCATTACCTGAAAATTGACCCGGAAGTGGTCAAAGAAGCCATCCGGCTTTCGAAAAGGTACAATAAGGAAAGAAAATTGCCCGACGCCGCCGTCGATCTGCTCGACCGGACCATGGCTGTTGTCAGGAAGACCGGGCAAACTTCACAGGCAGATATACAAGACCTCAGTGAGAAATTTACTGAGCTTTCCGCGAACAGGCAAAAACTGGATGAAAACTCACTGCTGAAAGAATTGCAGTGGTTTTACCATTACCTGCGACATAAGATCAGCCATATCCTTTTCGCCCAACTGGACGATGAAACGGATGTGATGAAGATCGAATCGTCAAAGGAGCTCATCAAACATCTGAAAAAACTGATGAACAGGCTGGAGGCACTGGCCAGGCACAAACGGGATGCCGTGGAAAAAACGGATGTCGCAGCAGTCATATCTTTCAAAACAGGAATACCCCTGGGAAAAGTGCAGACACAGGAGCGGGAAAGGCTGATGCACACGGAAGAGCATCTGAAACTAAGAGTGGTCGGGCAGGACCACGCGATCCGCAATATTGCCGAAGCCATTCTTGAATCGCGTTCGGGACTGAACAAACCCGGCCAGCCCATCGGGTCTTTCTTCTTTCTCGGACCAACAGGCACCGGAAAGACGGAACTGGCTAAAACCCTGGCCGAATTCCTTTTCCAGGATGAATCGGCATTGATCCGGTTTGATATGTCTGAATTCAAAGAAGAACACTCTGCCGCCTTACTCTACGGAGCCCCTCCGGGTTATGTGGGATACGAGGAAGGAGGGCTGCTGGTCAATAAAATCAGGCAGAAACCCTATTCCGTAGTGCTTTTTGATGAAATTGAAAAAGCACACCCGTCAGTATTCGATATTTTCCTGCAAATCCTGGATGAAGGAAAACTGAGCGACCGGCTCGGGAAAGAAGGCGACTTCTCCAATGCCGTCATTCTGTTTACATCAAATATAGGCAGCGAATTTATCGTGGAGTCTTTTGCAAAGCAAATCATCCCGAAGTCAACTGAACTGCTGGACATTATGACCCGCTATTTCAGGCCTGAGTTTTTAGGTAGACTGACGGAAATCATACCCTTCTCCCCGATCACGGAAGAGATGGTCCTGAAGATTTTTGAAATCCACCTGAAAGGACTTATGAAGTTGCTCGATATCCAGGGAATACGCCTGGATATAACCAGCGAAGCCAAACAGAAACTGGCCATGATGGGATTTACGCCGAAATACGGTGCCAGGCCGGTGGTGGGTGTGATCAGGAATCAGCTTCGAAGGCCGCTGTCAAAAATGATCATTGCCGGCAAAATCAGTAAAGGGGCTGTTGTCAGACTGATTTCAGATGAAAAAGGCGAATTAAAATGGGAATAATAGAAATATATTGAAAACCTTTAAAACTAACACATTATGGCAAAAAAGACTGTTATTACACAAGTCCAGGATGTTGAAGTCAATGAATCGGTCATTGAATTTCCTCAAAACCGGACTTTTCTGACTGAGCAGTTAACTTACGAGGAGCCAACGAAACCGGAAATTGTCAGGAACCTCAAATCGGTGGATGATGTTTTTGAGCATTACAAACCAAAGGTGGATGTGGAATTTCAAGACAGCGAAGGGGCGAGCAAAAAAGAGACCCTCGCATTCAAAACCCTGGCTGATTTCGGTGTGAAAGGGTTAACCGCCCAGAGCGCTTTTCTTCAGGAACTGGATATCCAGAAAGAAGAATACCAGAAAATCATCAAGCAAATGAAAAGCAACAAGCAGCTCAGGCAGGCTATTTCAGACCTGGAAACCAAGCAAGCTTTACTGAACACGATCCTGGCCCTGCTGAAAGAACTTGAAGCAACCAAGTAGTTTTAAAAATTAAAAAAATCATCACTTAAAACATTACAGCCATGGCAGATCCAATGAAAGAATATAAGCCTGAAGATTTTAAAGAAAAAATGAAAGAGGAACTGGGGAAAATTGCCGAACCAGTCAAACACCTTCAAGAAAGCCTGAAAAACCTGGAAAAATACGGTGGTTTCGATCTGATTGAAGGCACGATCGACGGTACGCAGAAACTCAACCCGGAAAAGAAGGCCACCAAACAAATATTCCTCTCCGAATCGCAATTCAAAGCCCAGCGCGAACGGCTGAAAAAAACCCTTGAACTATGGGCAAGCCTGCTCTCCAAAGAAGCTTCCGTTGCAGAATATGTGGAAGAATGTGAAAAAGGAGCGGAAATTGCCAATAAAACCCTCAAGGAAAACCTGAAAAAAGCGCTTGAGCAGACCAAGAACCTGGAACGCTCCTACCGTTCGGTAGCGCTATTCTTTAAAAATACTGAAAACGACAACGTAAAGTATGTTGCCATCATGAATGCATCGCCCGACCAGTTGAAAGACCTCGACAACTCCAGGTTCATCGATGCTGTGGCAGCAGAATTGAGCCGTAACTACGACCGTCTTTCGCTGAAAAACAATTACAGCCTCGTGGTTGTCCCGGGCTACCTGGGATCCAAAGCCGTATTGGATAAATGGGGCAAGGCTGCCCATAAAAATAAAGTCCTGATGGTCACAGATTTCAGAAACCTGGAGGATGTGGAAAGCACTATGGAACTGTTCCAGGAAGAGAGCCTGAATGGTGGCGATGCCCACCTGGCCAATGTCATCATGGCCTGTAACTGGCTTGTTGGCAGGGGAAAATATGCAGAGGTAGGGGAAGATGAAGATCTTTATGTACCCCCTTCCAGTGCGCTGGCAGGAAAATTATACAATTCCGAAGGGATTCCCATCGCGCAAGGCGCCGCCGGAAAAAAATTCGGGACATTGAACGAAGTAAGCGGTGCGCGTTATGATCTTAAAAAGTCGGAAATCGCCGCCCTGAACGACCTGAATCTCATCCCGATGGTCTTTGAAGACAACCGCGTAATGGCATTTTCCAATAAGACACTCTTTAATGGCAACAATATCGGTTTGCAGGAATATCCCATTGTCAGGGTGTTCGACTGGGTCGGGAAAGTGTTTATGAATTTCTTCAATGATGTGGCCTTTCAAAAGTTCAGCAAATCACTCAGAGACGACATCTGGCAGCAGATTGTCGATTTTCTGAATGATTATAAAGGAAAGCTTTTTGAAGATTACACCTTTGACCGGGATGGGATCCGGCAGGATCCTGTTACCAAAGATATTACGATCCAGGTAAATATCAAGCCTTTCTTTGCCGCCAAGAATTTCTACATCAAACTGGAAGGCCACGATGGCCGGGAAGGCAGGGAATGGAACCAGGAAGTAGATTGATCTGTTCTTTTTAAATCATTTATTCACCTATTTATTAATCCTTAATCTTTAAAATTATGTCAGTTTACATCAAAATCGACGGGTTAGCAGACCGTGAAGTGGTCACCCTGCATTATGACCTGCATCAGGAAACTGATGTGGAAGGAAGGCCCTCGGCCATCACACGTGGCGGAACCATCACTGTAACAACCAAATCGTTGAACGATGGGAATTCAGATCTATTTGAATGGGCCTGCGATCCTTACATATCGAAAAACGGCAAGGTTGAATTTGAAAAACGGGATGGAACCAATATGAAAACCCTTGAATTCGAGGATGCATATTTGATACAATATGCCGAGACATACAACGCTTTGGATGCCAATGCACAAATGGAAAATTTCACCGTTTCGGCCAAGAAAATTTCCATTGCCGGGGTATTTCATGAAAATCCATGGGCAGATAAATAGGCCTTGCCCCAGCTGGGAAAGGGAATATTTATCTGTGTCCTGCAACTCATTAAAATAAGTATAAATTATGGTTTTCACCGGGGCTAAATTAGTCGAGGCAAGTCTGATTCTGGCAGGTTCCGATCAGCCTATTAAGATATATTCGTTTGATTTCGGATTTACACAATATACTGACGAAACCGGCAAGCCAACCGGATACCCGACCGGGGGCACGATCAATTTCATGATTGAAACCACCCCTGACACGGTACTGATTGACTGGATGCTGGATGCTAAAGCACTTAAAAACGGGAAGATTGAGATCGGTAATAAAGACAAGGTGATTGAATTTAAAAATGCTGCCTGCATCCAGTATCATGAATCGTTCAACCATATGGGCGGTGCTCAACCCATGACGACCAGTTTTACCATTTCGGCAGAAGAAATAAAGGTTGGCGGAGCCCCTCCTTTCCAGCAAAAAAGGAAAACTGTGTAATCCTGTTTTCTATCCTTTTGCTAAGAGTCGATCCGCCAAACAGTTAATATACCGCGTATAAAAATGAAGATATGGCCTTAGCACAGAAGGTTAAAGTTTTAATTGATGGCAAGAACACCATCAATGACAGGGATGCGGGTGATTTCCTGGACCTGCATCTGCAACAAAGCGTTTTCGGGCATCATTCGCTCGAAATTGTTTATCGTCGTGATCTTTTTGAAGATGATGGCACTTTCATCATGGATCAGTCGGACAAGCTTTTCCTGGGATGTTCCGTTTCACTTACCATTGAAGGAAGGGAGAATGAAAAGCTGGAATTCGACGGTGTCATAACCGGGGTTAAAGTCCGAAAGATGAATGATGCGCAAAGCGACACGGTCATCGTGGAAGCATCCAGCCCGGATATATTCCTGAATGACGGAGAACACTGCAGGACATTTGAAGACAAAACGCTAAAGGCCATAGTCGACAAGATCCTCGGTGAATACCAGCTGGACAGTAACAAGGTCAAACCTGAAAATGCCAGCGATGTGCTGCCTTACACCGTTCAATACAAAGAAAGCGCTTTTGCTTTCCTGACAAGGCTTGCTTCTAAAAAGGCCCAGTGGTTTTATTATGATGGCAAGGAAATCATCTTTGGCGCCCGGGCACAAAAGAAAGTCACGCTCGAATTTGGCGCCGATCTGTTTAATTTTGACTTCTCCTTGAAACTGGAAGATCTGAATTTCAAATATTTAGCGTATGATTACTTTGAAAATAAAGTGATCAGCAGCGAATCAGGCGATAAACAGATATCAAACCTTTCCAATAAAGCCAAATATGCCTGCGATGTGTCTGAAAAAAAATTCAAGCATGATACGCAAAGCCTTTACAACCACAGCCTGACCAAATCAAAAGCCCAGGAACACCTCGATTCCCGCGTAAAATTGTTGAAAAGCGCTATGACTGCCGGGTTTGTTTCATGTAGTGGTTCCAGTGACGATACTGACCTGGTGGCAGGCTGTGAAATCAATATCATTGAAAACTATGGCCAGGGAGATGATAAAAAACAGGTTGACCATGGTAATTATATCATCACCAGCATCAGCCATTCATGCGACAGGATTGGCAACTATCAGAACAGCTTTACGGCTGTTCCTGCCGAAATGGAAGTACCTCCCTACTCATCCCCGCATGCCATTCCTTTTTGCGAAACGCAAATAGCCAAAGTCATGGATAACAATGATCCGGATAAGTTGGGCAGAGTGCGCGTTCAATTTATATGGCAGGAAGAAGAAAACACCATGACACCCTGGCTCCGGATCGTCACCCCCCATGCCGGCGATCAGAAAGGGTTCTATTTCATACCGGAAACAGGTGAAGAGGTGCTGGTGGCCTTTGAAGGGGGCAACGCCGAAAAACCTTATGTGATGGGCAGCATGTTTCATGGAAAAGCAGCGCCCGACAGCGCCTGGGCAAATGCCGATGATGATATAAAAGCCATCCGGACCCGCAGCGGGCATACCATTGAGTTTTCCGATAAGGATGGCAGTGAAGAGCTGAAAATCTATGATTACAACAAAGATAACTATGTCATCACCCTGCAATCGCATTCCTCCAAAATCAAAATCGAATCAAAAGGAGATATTGAAATGGAGGCTACCGGCGATCTAAAGATAAAAGCTGCCAACATCGAAATGGAATCCCAAAGCGACTTTAAGATCAAATCAACGAATGTGAAGGTTGATGCCACGTCACAATATGAAGTAAATGCTTTGAATATCAATAATAAAGCGAATGCCCAGGTAAAAATTGAGGGTGGGGCCATGATCGAACAAAAAGCCGCCATAATTAAGATTAATTAATAAGGACATCAGAAAAGTTAAGTATTATGAATAAAAGACTTACACTCCATCTCTCCCTGATTTTAGTTTTTGTATTAATTTCTGCAAACCTGCTGGCAGGCGACCCCATAGAAGTTACCATAACTGACGACCAGCAGATCTGTTATGGGGCAACCCCGGATACCCTGGAATCAAAGGTAACGGGCGGCAGTGGAAATTACACATATATGTGGCAGTCATCACTGGATGGGGATACCTGGAGTATTATCCCCGGTGCAGGCACAAGTTTTTATCTGCCCCCACCGCTATATGTCAGCACTGCCTTTCGTTTGATCGTAAATGATGATATCCCAACAGGTGCAGACACATCGAATATCGTAACGATCATGGTCTATGATGAGCTGTTTGCAAATACCATCACCGGTGGCATTTCGCCGATTTGTCAAGGGGATGATGCCGGAACATTACATTCAAACCCTGAAGGGGGCTCTGAGAATTATACGATTAAATGGTATAAAAATGGTGCTTTTTGGATAGAGGGAAATTCGCTCCCGATTGGAATATTAAATGAAACAGCTGTTTTTCATTATGTTGTGGAAGATCAGGAATGTGGAAAAGACACAAGTGATGGTAAACCCATTTTTGTCTATGACCAGCTACTCGCAGGCGATATTACCGGTGGAAACTTTCCGATTTGTTACGGACAGGATGCCGGCTCATTATATTCTCATGCAAGCGGAGGAGCAGGAGGCCATGTCATCAAATGGTACAATGAGAACAATGTATTTCTTTTCACAGGGCCTGTCTTTCCCGTCGGCATTTTATTGGCCACAACGCGTTATTACTATATTGTGGAAGACTTTGAGTGCGGTTCAAAAACAAGTGCATTTTTTACCTGCACTGTTTACCCACAATTGACAGCGGGAGCCATCACAGGAGGCAATTCGCCTATATGTGCAGGTGAGAACGGCGGCACCCTTAGGGCAAACGCAACAGGGGGCTCCGGAAATTATAGCATAAAATGGTACAATGCAGACGGCAATCAACTCGGCACCGGCGAAACTTATAATGTCGGGACACTGAACGCCACAGCATCTTATTACTATATAGTCACTGACGTTGGCGCCGATTGCGGCAGTGAAACCAGCGCACCTTTCCAGATCGAGGTCGTTGATTTTATTACAGCCAGCATTGTCATACAGGCGTCACCCTCTGCGATATGCAGCGGCGACCAGGTAACCTTTACAGCCCTTCCCACTCCACCCAATCAGCTGAATCAATATCAATGGTTCATTAATGACGAACCCTCAGGCAACGGGCAAATCATAAGCACTGATGACATCCTTGAAAATGCCACGATCAAAGTCCTGGTAACTTACCCTGAAGGTACGTGCGTCATAAATAACCCTGCCACCGGCACATACGATATTACGGTAAGGCCAATCCCTGATACAGCTGCCATTATCTCAAAACCGCATATCAATCCGGTGGTGCTCATTTACCCGGGTGATACGGCTGGTATGAATTACAGCTACCAGTGGTACCTCAATGGCCAGGTCATCACAGGCGCCACTGCAAAGTATTATTACCACAGCAGCGGGTTATCATACGGCACCTATACTGTCAGGGTGACAAATCAATATTTGTGTTACATAGAATTGAACTATGATCACGGCCTGGATAAAAGTGGCCTCTTCGGCAAAGAAGACATCTTCATGATTTTTCCGAACCCCAGCCAGGGGGAATTCACGATTATCCTCAACGACGATGCGGTTATTACAAGTTCATATACAGTAAAGATATCTGACATTAACGGCAAGGTTAAATATCATGAAACCCTTCCTGCAGGTGACCGGTCTGTCCGATTGACCGGTTTGAGTAAAGGGATGTACCTGCTTGAAATGATACTGGATGATAAACAGCAGCAGTGCCGGAAATTGGTGGTATATTAAGATTATTAACGAATGTCATAGACATTGCAAAATTTATTAAAAATGGAAGAATTGGAAATTGTATTGTTTTACCAGGATACCGAATATTCCATGAAAGTGGAAGATCTGACCAAACCTGTAGCAGATGCTATCAAAGAAATCGTAGAGGCCTTGCAGCTTTCCTGGCGGGATGGTGGTGGTAATCCCATTACCTACCACCTTGGACGCACGACAGGCTCCGAAGAGGAAATACTGAAACCTCGCGAAAAAGGTAAAGATCAGACATTATACGATTATAACATCAGGAACGGCGACAGGCTTATCCTGATCAAGGAAGTGATTGCCGGATAAGTTTTAACGAAAAATAAATATCAAAAAGATGGCAAAAATCGTCATTTCAAAAGGAGAAGAGCAAATAAACAACATTTTTGAGGGGTATAAAAAAACCGAGCTATCACCCAGGGGAAGGAAATTGTTGAAGGAATGGAGAAAGATCGACTTTCTCTGCGAAAACAGCGACGTGATCAAATACATTATCAGAAAACGCAACAGAGAGGGGTTGCCGGTTGAGTATGAGATCATTTATCATTTGAATAGCATTATAGGTATAGAAGAACCTGTAGAAGAAACCCGGGAAATCAATGGTGAGAATATTACCAGACAGTGGCGACGACCGGTTTATGGGAAGGAACACCATCTGAGTATCGTTTTACCGAATAATTATCCCGGGGCTTTCGGAGGAAATCCGGAGTTTGTCATGATCACCGACACCTGGCACCCGAATATCCGGGCAACGGGCAAATTCAAAGGAAGGATATGCCTTAACGACAGGGATCTTGGCGTTGCCTGCGGGCTGGATGAGAGGATCATCCGGGTTGGTAAATACCTGCAATACCAAACCTATTGGGCCATAGATAGTTATCCATGGCCTGAAGACCAGGTTGTTGCAGAATGGGTAAGAGAAGAGGCCGAACCTGCCGGCTGGGTGAATGTCAACGAAGGAATATATACTGATAACGCAAAGCTCTACAAAACACCACTCATGTTTCAGAAAAACTATCTCCAGGAGGTACAGGATACTGGTTTACCCAGAGGTAAAAACACCGGGAATACCCCTATTTCCCTGAAGATGAACTAGATCACATAACTATGGATCAAAATGCAAACTATATCCTAAATACAACCAGAATGAAAATATTAATTGTAACCCTGGTTTCACTGCTTTCCTTCTCCCTGATGGCCCAGGAGGTCGAAGTGCTGATGGCAGGGGAAAACCTGCTCGGATCCAAAGACATCGCATACAGCAGAAAAATTACGATCAGCGTCACACCAAACATAACCTATAAAATAGATGAAAATAAAAATGAGTTCCTGATCATTCATTTCGCGACAAAATGGTTTCAGAACAATGAAATATATGTCCCAAAATCGGAAAAGATTTTCATGATCAACGATCCGGAATATTTTATGCAGAACTATGGCAGATCAAACAGCAATTGGAAGGTGCCAAAACGTGTTCAGGATGTAATCACAAATACCTTTGAGCTATCACCAGGCGCCATTTTTGATTATACCCTGGAGGAATTACCCGATATTTTCATTGATGAAACAAAACCAATTACTGCCGCTATTACGAAATACAAGAATGAAACCATCGTTCTCACTGCCTCTTTTTACCTGGGAACAGAGAAGTCTTTTTTATTCTCGGGGTTCACGGTCGATCAGAAAGCCGAACCGTTGATCTGGAAATTCAAGCCGCCGCCGCCGGCCGACAGGCCTGAATGTGGTGAAAAATATGATTATTATGTGTCACGCATCAATAAATTACAAGCCAAACAAAAACTGCAGCAACTGAGTGAAATATTCAAGACAGGACTGAATAAATCAGAGCAGGCACTCAAAAGTGAGAAACGTGACCTCGAATCGATCAAATTACTTAACCAGAATTTGCAGGAACTGAATACTGAAATAACGGATGATGTTTCAAAAATGGGTTGTGAAAACCTTAACAGCATCAAAACAAATATTGAAGGATATCTCAAATCGATATCTTCAAATGAGATTGATATCAATTTCAGGTTAAGGGACCTCAATAAAAAACTGGACTCTCTCAGCCAAATTGGAGTGATGACGGTAAAAAGACGTGAATCATTAAGTGACAATAGTATTGTCATCAGGGAAATATATCACGGCCTAAAGAAATTACAATGGGAATTCAATCAGACGAATGTTTTCGACAGTATCCTGCTGACAGATATCAAAGCCCGGCTGGATAATATTTACAAAATCGAAGATGAGAACTTCCAGGGGATGATACAAAACAAGGCCATCACACCTGAATTAGCCTTGGTTAAAGATGAGTTTGACAATTATTATCATGCCTCAGTAAAAATTATCAGCAACATCAAAGCTGAAAGCAGGGGAGAAAAAACGACCGGCAGTTTTGCTGACCATTCTGCAAAAGCTAAAAGGAAGAAGTTTTCGCCCTGGATTATTGTTTCCGGATTGATCATCGTATTGACGGTCATTGGGATCAAATTCCGAAAGCCGATTAAGCAGGCATTATCATTTAAAAAGAAGGTAAAATACAAATAATAGTCATATTGATGATGAAATATTTCCATTTATCTTTTTTGCTCTTCCTGGTCACTGTACCGGCATGGGCACAGCAGGAGATCGGGCCAGGCAAAACAAACCTGCAGCAACAACGGCTCAGTTTCTCGAAAACAATATGTGATTTAACACCACAGGTCCAGTATGATACAAATAAACGGCATGAATTGACCATCAAATTCTATGCTGATTGGAAAAATAAAGATGGACAATCGTTTCAGAACAATGAGCATTATTTATACCTGATAGACAATTTTGACAAGTGGATGACTGGCATTAAAGAAAATGATAAATTCCTGATCAATTTTTCACCCAGACAAAAACAATCCATTCAACAGGCAACTGACCAAATCTCTGAGAATGAAATAAGTATCAAACCGGTTTACGCCAATGGATACCTGGAACTGATGAATGTATCACAACCGCTGAAACTCAGGATTGACGGAAAGGGTGGTGATCTGATAACCCTTCATTTATTTTTCACCTATGTTACTGTTAAACAGAAAAACAAGAATATCGAAGATGTTACCCGGCAGCTTTCATGGACATTTTCCATACCTGGTAAAACACCTGTTCCCGACGAGCAGGTGGCGATAATGCAGGAAGAAACAGATATAACTGAACATATAACCAAAGACACCATAAAGAAAGAGGAAGAGCAGGAGAAGGAGACAAAAATAATCACTCCCGCACCTGAGCCTCCGGCCAGAGAAAAGGTAAAAAAAGAAGATACATCCCGAAAGGACCTTGAACAAAAAATTGATTCACTGGCAAAAAAATACAATGTGATTTATCATGAGCTGGCTTCACAGTTCATATCAATAAAAGGAATAATCCAGCCAGGGATGGCTGATATCGGGAACCGCATCAGGCAAAATGATGAGCGGTTTTCCATGGTTCAGGAGATGTTCTCCGTTAAAGATCAGCTTTCGGAGGAATTATTTGAGAAAATGTCACTGGGTCTGACTTCCTGTAAGTCCGACAATCAATATTGCGACAGCTCCAACACTGAATACCTGACAACCATCCGTGCTTTCAAATCAAAAATCGAACAGGAAATCAGCCTTTTGCGGTCCGAATTTCAGAACATCGACAGAAGGACTATGCCACTCAAAGGGACAGAGATCCAACACAAGCTCAAAGAACTTTTTAATGAAGTCACTGACATTGAAGCAGCGTTGGAAAAATTGCAAAGATCCATCAATGTTCAGAATAAAGCCATTTACAGTCTTTTTATGGAACTCGAGGGAGAAGTGGAGTTAGCAGAAAAGATCAATGCATTTGATATGGCCTTCAACCAGGTTAAGCTGCAGCTTGAAAATCTTGTGCAGGATTATGAAAATCTAAAAAGTAATTTTGAAAACAAGAAATTCAGCAAATGGTATTTCAAGTGGACCAGGCAGTCTTATCTGACAAAGGCCGATCATATCATAAAATCTTATACCGTCATAGATGCTACATTTGATTCCTTATCACTTAGTAAAAGAAGTTCTTTCCAGCAATATAATCTTGATCCGCTAATAGAATCCCAGCAGAGATTTGCAAAAGAAAGGGCCGGCTTTATCAACCGGGTCGAAATATTGAAGGCCAGCATCATTGAGTCGGAATACGAGCCTTTTCCCTTTCTTTACACGGCCCTGGCCATTATATTCATCTCCATTCTCATCTTCGGTGCATATGTGTACCTGATGGCCTTACGAAGAAAAAAGCTGAAAATCAGCCCGATTTTATCAACACCACGGCCTGCTAAAAATGCCATAAAAATACAGCCCACTTTAGTTACCGCATCTAACAAGGGAAAGGGTCTGGCGGATTACCTAAGATCCAACAAGGACCGCTTCATTGAGTTGAACATGTCGCATGAATGGGCGGATAGTTGTGTCAAAAATGTCTATTTTGAACGGGATTGCATCATCAAGACCTATCGATTCTTCGAAGATTCCATTCATTCGGTCGGGACGACCGAACACTCCGCCAATGAAACCGGCGGGTACCTGATTGGCCAGTGGGACTATAATCCCGATGATCCTGAAAAATATGATGTATCGCTGGAAGATTTCATCGAACCGGGAGATGATGCCACTTTTTCAAAGTATCAATTGAATTTCGGCGCCAAAATAGGGGTGAAACTGCAATCTGTTCTTGAGAACATGCGGCAAAAATCGAACCGCGATTTTGTCATGACGGCCTGGTTTCACAGTCACCCGGGGTTGAAAATATTTCTTTCTGATTATGATCTCCAGGTTCAGAATGATTTTGCAGGAACCCAGAACAAACACCGGATGCTGGCTTTGGTATTGGATCCATATACACCTGCCTGGGACCTGGGTATTTTTCCTTACAAGGCCAATGGCTATATGAACAATGCGGCTGATTCCATCCGCTTTTTCAGTTTCGATTCCATCTATCATTGGGCGCTTACCCCTCCCCGCCGGGAAACAGTTCAGTTTGACAACTATTTTGCCCACGACATCTCCAGGGCTTATTCCGGGACCTCGATACGAAATATCCTGTTCAGTCTGCCGGGTATCCTGGAGATCAAACGTTTTATTGAGAATGCAAAACTACAAACCGGTAAAAACTTCATAACCGGCTTATTTTCAGGATTTCAACATAACCCCGGATCACATTATGCCGACCTTGTAATCGAGCAGGTTTTAAGTGATGAATACAGGCAACAGATTGGCAGGCAGGATGAAAAGAAGATCATCGGGGCTCTTTTCTTTCTGGCTTCCGTGACGGAAGATAACGCTGAAGCGTTGAATGACAAAATTATACAGTTGACAGAGACATACGGGAAGAACCTGGTCATCGCTTTATTTTCTCCTGCTGATGAAGGTCTTTCCCTTTTACCTGCTGATATTAGCAACCGGTCGTTGATCTTGGCACCCGACAAGTCAGCACGCGTTCAATTGCCGGAACTGATTGAATGGACCAGAAAACGTAAGTAATGTTAACCCGATGATGAAATGAAACTGCTCAATCCCTGTCATATGCAACTACATCTTTTAATGTCGCACATTATCCGAATGATTAAATTACCGGGACTGGTTTTGCTGGTATTTCTGATTCCTTTAATAACGCATTCGCAAAAGCGGGCAGATGCCGACCTGCAAATCATCGATGTTCAAATGAAGCCTCAAAGCCTGGCTAAACTTAGTGACACGATGACTGTTAAGTTCAACCTGATGAGACCGGGTGGGACCGAGGATGCAGACAGAATTCTGGAATTGTCACCGGGTGATTCCATGAGGGTTTTTGTGAAGGAATTCCTCGGAAGGAAGGAGGAGAAGATAAAGCCTGTTTTTATCCCGGGCAGCCTTATGAAATTAAGGGATCATGGGAAGCTGAGATCTGAAATTCCGGAGGACTATCACATTTCATTATTGATTGACAAAAGCGGCTCTATCAGTCAGGAAGACATGGATAAAATTAAATCGGCTGTTTATGAGCTGGCCGGGATGGTTAAAACCGGCAATTTATTTTATTCCTGGTTTGATGAAGATATTTCAGAGAGCAGGGTGGTTACCCAGGCCAACATAAATGATCTCGATTTCACAGTTTCCAACACCGGCAGTTCCTGCATGTACAATGCCATTTTCACGAAAATGATGGAATTTGATTCCACGAAAGATGTGCCCAATCTGCAGTATGAGCCGGCCTACAGGCGAAACAGGACTGTTGAGATGGCGCAGGATGGTAATAAGTTCCTGGTTATCATTACAGATGGCCGTAATGACATACTACAGAACCCAAAATATCATAACACCCTGTTCAGGATCATCCGCGAACCGGAACTCATCAACACCGCCGAATTAAACAGAAATAAACTATTCATTTATGCGATCAGTTTCGGCGGGGAATTGCTGGATGAAGCTTTCCTGAATATGATAACGGCAGCCAGCGGCAATCGTTATGGCAATATTCTGACCAGCCCCGACAATATCCTGGAAGACTTTAACAGCCTTGGCAGAAAAATCGCGGAGGAAAAATGGGACTATGAAATTCGTTTTAGGTATGAAAATCCAAAAAAATACAGGGGAGAGACACGCACCCTCCACTTGGAGATCAATGCTTATAAACCGGATTTATTCGTTGCTACCGGCCAGGCAACTTTTGGGGAAGGTTACGGCAACTCTCTTTATCCGATGACCATTGGAGAGCCAAAACGTTTGGTCATGGTCATGCTCGGGGGCCTTGTCGCAGGGATCATCATTTTTCTGCTGGTGATGTTCATCATACAATTGATCATCCCGTTGATCAAAAATAAGATATTTGTTATAAAATATGTCAAAAGGTATAAACCCCGGGAGCACGAATTATTCAAAGAATGCCAGTACTGCGGCGACCCGCTGAATCCCGGCGACAAGGTGGTGGTCAAATGCAAGCATGTCGTTCACCATTTATGCTGGAAAGACTATGGACATATGTGCCCGGAATACGGACAAAATTGCAACGATGGCCAGGAAAATTTCTTTGACATTACCGACCCTTTTTCCAAAAAGAATAAGATCTATTACCTGAGCTGGGTTCTTTACGGTATGCTGGGCGGCTTCCTGTCGTGGTTGCTTTATGTCGCACTGATCAAATGGGAACCGGTCTTTTCCTTCAGCATGTGGCTGACCGAGTGGATCAGGCCAACCATTACAGAAAGCAACCTCGGCGCCTTCAAGTTTAAAATAGCACCATTCCTGATCATAGGAACACTGATGGGTTTCTTTCTTACCGCGTTCTTCTCCTTTGTGGAGGAATACCGCCATAAAAACCTGGCGATTTACGGTAAGATGTTTCTCAGAAGTATCCTGGGCGGAGTTGCCGGATTTGTCGCATTTCTAATAGGAAGCATTATCCTGATCCTGATCAACAGGCCCTCTACCGTCTATTTCGACTGGATCCCCTGGATATTCTTCGGAGCCGCCATTGGCCTGATCATGTCCATAAAAACCACGATTGTCTGGAAGCACGGCCTGATCGGCGGATTGATCTCCATCATCTTTTGCTTTATCGTCATTTATGCCTTTATCGGGGAGCTTGAGGAAAATGCCATCCTGGTCGGTATCATGATATACGCAGCAGGTCTGGGCGTATCTATTGCCACCATCAGGCTGCAGTCAGAGCATTTCTTCCTGAAGATCATGGAGGGGAAAAAGAACCAGGACATCATCCCGGTCCATAAGTGGATGAGTTCCTCCGGAGGCCATAATGAAGTTTACCTGGGCAGAAGTTTTGCATGTGAGATCCAGATGAACTGGGAAAAAAACAATGAAGAGATCGCACAAAAGCATGCTAAAATGTATATCAATACCAGGGGGGTACCGGTTATCACCAACCTGGAAATCGGCAAGACAACCAATTTCAACGACCGGTTTGATCTGGATTCCGGAAAAGAATACGAGCTATACAATGGCGTGCGGTTTAAAATCGGACAAACTGTATTTCAATATATTGAGACAGATTAGCATTTTAAATATGATTTACAAATGAGAAAAGTATTATTCACATCGCTCCTGACGATTGTCGTCACCCTTGGTCTTTCAGCTTCTGACCTGAAAGGCTACCCCAGGAAATCCCTGTTTGTGAACCTGTCGGCTGATTATTCGCGGTTGTACAATAAAACAATTTATACAGACTCGCCATGGAAGGCCCAGGGAGGCCTTGGCTATAGTTTCGAAGCAGGGTACCTGATGCGGTTGCGGAAATCCGTCAGCCTCGGTTTCGGCGCAGGCCTCAGCTCATACTTTAGCGAAATCAACATGGATTCATATCAAACAACATATCCTACGCTTGATATTGATGGGGATAGTTATACCGAGTTCATCCAGGCGAATGGATTGATGGAATCAACCCGGATCACCACACTGGACATACCGGTATTTCTTGAACTTGGCAATGCCAACACCAGCAAGGTCAGCTATTATGTCAGGCTTGGCATGAAGATATCAACGCCTGTTATGTATGAATTTGCCAATTCAGGCACCATGTCGGTGAGTGGGAACTACGCACAATATTTTGTCCGGCTGGAAGGCATCCCGGAGCTGGGTTTTGTCGATAATGCACCGGTAATCAAATCATCGGAATATGATCTCAACCCGGTGAACCTTTCGGTATTGTTAGCCGGCGGCATCACTATTCCCGTTTCGGATTACATCATATTCAAGCTGGGGGCCGATCTCAACTATGGTCTTATGAATATTTCATCTGTTAAGCAGGATGTAACGACAGATCCTGGCTATATTAACATGCATAATAACCTTTTAACAGAACCTGCCAGTAAAACGATGTGGCAATCCGTCGGGTTTGAAATCGGGATCATTTACATTCTGAGATCCATATACTGATTGATTAAATATTAAATGATTTAAATCTGAATGAAGGGAATATCTATCGGCAATCGAAACAGAAAGTGGGGAGAGGAAGTCTTCTCCCTTTTGTCATGGTTTGATGAAAAAAAAGTCAAAAATGCCAGTGTTATGGTCGTTGGCGCAGGCGCTTTGGGCAATGAGGTCGTTAAAAACCTGGCGTTGTTTGGCATTGGCAATATCATGATCGTCGACTTTGATACCGTAGAGCACAGTAATCTTTGCCGGTCGGTGCTGTTCCGTCCCGAAGATGCCGAAAGCAATGCCATGAAAGCAGAAGTGGCCGCTAAAAGGATCCGAGAGATCAATCCATACATAAACGTCAATTACATTGCCGGGGATATCGGCACCGATGTGGGCCTGGGCCATATCCGGAAAATGGACCTGGTCATAGGCTGCCTCGACAGCCGGCTGGCGCGTTACCTGATCAACCGGAACTGCTTCAGGGCGAATAAAACATGGATCGACGGAGGTATTGAAAACCTGGAAGGCAACGTGCGGATATTCACGCCTGGTGTCAACTGCTATGAATGCAGCCTGAACGAAGCCGACCTTGAAATGCTGTTTTACCGGACAGGATGTCCTGATATTGCCAAAATAAATGTGGTCCAGGGAAGGGTTGCCACAACCCCCATCAGCTCATCTATCATCGGTGCCATACAAACCCAGGAAGCGCTGAAATTCATCCACGGTTTCAATGAAAATTCAGAGAAATTCAAATGCAATACCCTGAATGGAAAAATGCTCAAATATGACGGCATGTACCTGACCATGAAGAGTTACAAAATTGAACATTACGAGGAGGAATGCATGAGTCACGATGTATGGGAACCTGTGGTGAGAGCGGATGAATTAAGTGCAAACCTTACGGTTGGCCATACCCTGAAAATTCTCAGCGACATGCTCGGCTCAGATGAAATCATGATCAACCTGATGAATAACAAGCTGATTTACCAACTTGTGCCTGAATCGACCGATGAAGAGATCAATGTGATCATACCAGAATCCAAAGTGGCAGGGTTTATTGAAGAGAATAACATAACAAAAGATCCGAGAGAAAGAATATTTCAAAGATTTTATGAAAGCATCGATGAGAGTTTCCCATATCCCGACATGACACTCAGGGAAATCGGCATCCCCTTATTTGATGTCCTGAATATAACGGCAGGATCCGAAGTGCACTATATTGAACTTTCAGGCGATGAAACCGACTAAAAAACTGGCTGAATCAATAAAAGCGAACATCTCTGACATCAAGGCGGAGGTGATCATGGCCGACCTGGCCGACCGGGGAATGGATGCTGATAAAATGCTGGTTGCCTCTAAAGGCCTGTTCAGAAGGAATTATGAAAGAGATGTAGCCCATGTTCAATTTGATCAGGTCATTGATTATTTAATCTTCCACCTTACCCGCGACGGGTTGTATGATTTACTGCCGGAAGGGCTCTTTCATCAGATGTACATATACAGCAGTATGAGCTCGGAAGATCGTAGAAAGCAGTTTGCAAGGCAAAAGCAGGAAGAGGCCAATGCCCGGAAGTTCTTTTTGCCCTATGAAAATGAATTCATGCAGCAACGGGCCAGAATTGAGCTGGAGATTATCCGTCTGCACAAAGATCCGCTCGGTGCATTTAAAAGTCTGTTTTCAAGAAAAAGCGTTTTCCCCGATGATTATCACCGGCGGTTCCTGAAATTCTATGCTTTTTCAAGCGAAATCAAAGGTAATATTGTGCTGACAGCCGCTATACTCTCAGAAATCCTTGAAAAAGAAGTCGTTGCCAGACATTATTTCAGTGATCTGAAAATTAATTGTCCGGATGACACGGACTCTAATATACTGGGTGAAAATTTTATCAGCAGTGATGGGTTTATAGAAAACCAGCTTTACTGGGAATTTACTATCGTCATTGACGAGAATGCCGAAATGAACCGTTATGCCGACATGGATAAAGGCTTCATATACGACCTGGTCTCCCGGTTTTATGACACATTTGTTCCTTTTGAGATAGAAACAGTGACAAAATTAGACAGCCGGGCGGCACAACCCTTTATGCTTGGCGAAAGGGCATCCCTTTCCGCCGAAAGTTTGCAGGATCAATTACAGGAATGTTACCTTGGCTACAATGTTACACTATAAGACAGCAAATCATCATTCAACAATAGAAAATACCCTGCCATGAGAGAAAAAAATGAATACAAGCAAATAAACTGGACTGACGGGATGAAAATCAACAAGGATCATTTCATCGGCCTTGAAAATCATTTCACCCAATGTGACGCGGAAATCAGATGGATGAACATCGATCAATACAGCTATGGATTGCTCCCATTGACGGAAAAAAATGACACGAACCTTGAATTCGATCTAATGACCGATGATCAGAATCATTTAAAGATAAAGCTCAACAAATGCCAGGCCATCGACCCGCAGGGGTGCCGGATTGACATTTCAGGAGAAAGCCTGGAAGCCAGTTTCAGTCTATCCCAGTTCCAGGAAAACTCTTTTTACCTGGCCATATCTGCAGATCCCTATACAAGGGTGGCCTACGGGCAGGCTGATGCCGGGGAAAGCCAGCTCAGACAACCTTTCGTGGTACCGGAGTATAAATTGCACCTTGCCCCTTCAACCATGAATATTTCATCCGCTTTCGGGAATACCATCATGCCGCTGGGCAAGATCATGATCATAAACAACCGGCCCGAAACTGACCGGAACTACATTCCGCCCTGTATGTCGGTCAACAGCCACCCTGAAATGATCAGGTTTTTCGATTCCGTGCATCAAAACATCATCGCACTGGAAAGAAATATTGTAGAGCTTATCTCCGAAATCAATCTTAAAACCACTTCCAATGCCCTGATCAACATTATCCTGCACATTGCCGGAAGTGTACTGCATCATTTGAATGGCAAGATAACAGAATACAGATGGTTCACCGCCACCAGGCCGCCCATTATACTTATATCCAATATTATCAGCCTGGCACGCACGGTCAGAAATGCTTTCGACACCCGGATACCCGAGGAGCGGGAAAGGTTGCTGAATTACCTGTCGGACCATTTCGACATTAATC
Source organism: Bacteroidales bacterium (assembly GCA_046484945.1). GTDB lineage: Bacteria > Bacteroidota > Bacteroidia > Bacteroidales > JAGOPY01 > JAGOPY01. The sequence goes on along the minus strand of JAWOHY010000033.1, from coordinate 11,979 downwards.
CCGCCAAGTTCAAACAACTGCTGGATGTTACCATCGGCATTGATTATCAGCACAATGATACCCGGGAATCACTGTTAAAAGCAGAAGATTTTATCACGGTGTTTTCACAACTGATCAACGAATTGAAAAAGATGGAATTCATTGTAGGCGAGCCAAGGAAGAAACGCATTGATATCATTATCCGCTGATGAGCTTCAAAAATTACAAAATACCGCTCGATTTCAGTGAGATCATGGATGCCGGCAGGGCTGAACAGGATCACAGACGGTCTGCGCATCTGTCGATTAAGAGAACGGACTCCCTGAAAAAGTCGATAGATGAAAACATAGAACTTGTATTGACGACACACCACGGGGAGCACAAGCACAATAAGGATTACGGTTTTATTTTGTGGGAACGGGAATTCGAAAATATTGAGATTGAGAAATTCAACACCCATAACAACCCGAAGCAGGGCATAGAACAGATGTTACGAAAGGCGCTGACCAGATACGAGCCCCGTCTTAAAAATATCAATGTCGAGATCCTGTTTATATACAAGAAAACCTTTAAAGGCAAGCGCATCAAATATTTTGTCGAACTGACCGTGAAAGGGACTATTGCGAACAAGCTGGAGGAACCTTATGAAAAATCATTTCAGTTCACCATGGGGCCGTTATTAAAATAGTAACAGGGCAGATCAATAAAGAATATAATGGAAAACAGGAACGATATCAAAAAGAGGATGATGGCGATTGCCGCCAAAACATGGGGGCTGAGCAGCCGGGAGATGGAATCCATCGATCCGCTGATACCGCTGCTGATCGAGGCCAATGCCGCCGAACTGGAAAAGGTTTCGATCTCCGTAGATGAGGCGGGGCAGCGCATGGCGGCGAAGCTGATGGAGATGCTGACCCCGGAAAACCTGCTCAACCCGGCGCCGGCCAGGGGAATCCTCCAGGCGCTTCCGTTTGATCCCACGGGAAGTATCGATGAAGAAAACCAATTTTACTATTTCAAAAGAAATCCTTTTGAAGATGGCGAAGCAGACCTGGAGATATTTTTTACGCCTGTGACCGAACACCGGCTTTTCAACGGTAAAATCGATTTCATCGCATCCGGGAACACATTGTCGCGCACTGAGGAGATGGGTGAAAAAAGAGTTGTGGCAAAAAGCGTTTCAGGGAGGAACCTGTCGAATGAACTCTGGATCGGGGTAAGCCTGCATAAGTCAGTACCATCTCTGGAAGGGATGACTTTTTACTTTGAAACCGAAAACCTGAGCGATAGCGAGGAGCGGATTTTTTATCAGGCATTGAATAGAGCCCAATGGGAGATCAACGGGATTGCTATTGAAACGAAGTCGGGATATTTCGATAACGGCGGCAGTGTGCGAAAAAAGAAAATCACTTTTCCACACACCGATTTCAACCGGTCGTACACCGTTTCACAACATGTGCTGAATTTCTACAGGAAACACTTCGTTTCGGTAGCCAGAAATCCATGGGATTCGACCATCAGCCAGGATGCCTGTCAAAAGTACCCTGACGAATTCCAGGAGGTGTTCCATCCGGATGATCTCAAACCACTTACCAACAGGTTATTATGGTTCAAAATCCAATTCCTGCCGCATATCCCCGGGCATATTCCCGACCGGGTCCGTTGCAGCATCAACTGTTTCCCTGTCATAAACCGCCGCAGGGAAAAGTCGGTCATATCAGGCCTGGACCGGATCAAGGAACTCCGGCTGAATCCATATGAAGTTTTCTTTGACCTGGCTGAAATACACTGCGACAGTAATCTTCAGGTGATTATCGGCGACCAGCTTCCTGCAGATATGGAGGGCAAAGCGCTGCTGACCCTCCGGAAGGATAACATCGGCAGGTTCAACACCTCGAACGCGGTGGAAAAAATCCAGCAGATGGTCGATGCCTACCGGAATGATTATCCGGCTTTTGCAAAGATAAAGGGGATTGACCACGATGCCATCGACAAGCTTTACGATGCCATCAAACCATTTGAGCATGCCACCGATCACCTTCAGGATTTTGCCTCGGGCACCACTCCTTACCTGATGTTGCGGACAGATGCCGGGAAAGAAACTGCGGAGGTGGAGGTCAGTTACTACCTTACCTGTGGCAGCATGGGCAACGGGATCATGAAGGGGACGCATTTTAATTACGACAGCGCAGAATTGCTCAGGGACAGGATCCTTTTGATGTCCAGCACAATGGGCGGGACCGACCGGAAAAAAGACGAGGAGCTGATCCGCAGTTTCCGGTATGCCTTGCTGACCAGGGGGAAGATCGTCACGATGGAAGATATCAGGGCCCTGAGCGAGTCGCAGTTCGGACGCTTTGCTGAATCCATCGAAGTGAAAAAAGGAGCGGCCATGTCGCCCGACTATGGTTCCGGGCTGCAGCGCATCATCGAGATAAATATCACTTTGAGAAGGGACAACCAGCTGACAAAGGAAGAAATCAAATACCTGAAGGATGACCTGGAGCAGCAACTGATGGAGCGATCCACTAACGTGATGCCATTCAGGGTGGTTTGCAGTTGATTTTGAGGGCTTTATTTTGTAACTTTGTAAAAAGCGACAGCCATGGACATCCACGAAAAGAAAGTAGAGATCATCCAGCACATCATCATGATCCAGAATCCGGATACGCTGATAAAGATTGACCGGTTCATTCACGGATTGGATTATGAGGAAGAAGAAAGATCAGAACCCTCCTCAAAAAAGGGCCCCAGCCGGGCGAATGTGCTCGGGAGCAAGATCAAGGGGATGCTGAAAATGTATGAATGAGTGCCTTGGAATCCAAGATCATACAATCAATAAAGTATCGATAAAGAATTAAGGCAGGGCTCCAACACCACTACTAAAAACAGATGTGTCTCCGAATTTATAACCTGCCCAAACATGAGCACCCCAACCTGCAAATGGAATTGGGATGGTGTATATCCCTGGTTTTGTTATTTTCAGATTCTTGATTGCGTTCTCTGTGAGATATCGCATTTTTTTAAACTTCTCATATGTATCAACAGCTCTCCCAAGACCTTTAACGCCCTTCAAGAAATCGCTTAACTTTGAGACTAATGCAACATCAAAATCCCATTCACCAGAAACTCCATTCATATCTCTTGGGTTTTCATAACCATGTGCAATTACAAACACTGCGCTAATACTTCCTCCCAAACCTGCCCCAAATTTCCAGCCATTGATATTTATAACAGCATTTCGTACACGATTTGAATTATCGTTTGCTCCCAGATTATATATTAGCGCAGTCATATCATGGGCACCTATTACAAAAAAATCGCCTGAATGTGCTTTGCCTAACCCCGCCCATATTTTGCTCATTTTATTCGACGGTACTCTTCCAACGATCGTCAAGGGAGGAAGTTCAATCACTCTAATAGGAATATGAATAACGCCCGGATTTGCACTTGAACTGAACATCCAGTTTTTTTTATCGGGGGTCGGCCGATTGCATCCAACATAATGACGTAAGTACCAATTCACCTCAGCAGGATCATATGTTTGAAAATTGTAATATATGAGGTCCCATGCTTCTATCCCATTCATATTAGCAACCTTAACCCAGCTGTCACCATCTTTAACCTGGTAGGCCTTGCTGTTTTCCGGGATAATAATCTTACTTACCGGATTTCTTGGTCGTTTTTCTATTGGCATTGCATTGATGGAATTTTCAATAACTTAACAAAATTAAGACCAAAATAAACTTTATGCAACAATTAAATTCCAGTTTTTTTTAGAGTAAACTGTTCATTATAAATATGGAAGTGGCCTGGTGTGACGGACAGTATTTTATTCAAATATCATTGTATGTAAGACCTTTGAAAGCCTTATATAGCTGATTAGGGTTATTTAACCAGTACAAACTTTCTGCATAAGGTTGAGACGAGAAAATAAAAATGCAGTTAATCAGCCTCTTACTCCTATTGCAGCATTCGGTCCAGTGAATTGTAATCTATCTTTCGTCAACCAGCCCCAAATCCGTCCATAAAATAATTTGACAGGATGAGTTCCCTTGGCCCTTGAAGGCATTTCGACAGAAGGGCCAAATGATAAAATGCTGTTTTCAGAAATTGGGATTATCTTTTGATTCACTTTGATTGTAACACGGGATACTGAGTTTGTGATGATTCTGTAATTGCCGGTTTCGTGAAGAACCATTCCAGAATAACCAGCAATTGATCGCTTGTTTTGCAAGTCTTCAACCATCACATTACCAATAACTTTACTTAGAACAATCATGATAACACCTCACTTTCTGCGAGTAGTGGCAGCATACTGCAGAAATGAAATTGAAAAATGAACTCTGCAGCTACCGGCCTGAATAATTTCTTTTTCATAAACTTTCGCTTTAGTTTACACCGAATTATTTACCATGGGTTCTGAGTATTTTACTTTTCTTAAAATTGAGTTTAAACATCAGAGCCCTTAAACTATTTTCTCTCAACCTTCACAAATATACAAAATAATTTGTTAATAATGAATTGCTTAAGATATTATCTTAGTTGAATGGTGACTTTTTCAACATTTTTTTCTTTTCTTTTTATCAATGTTTTTAAAGGTCAATTTGAAGTTACTGTCAAATCCGGTATAAAGACTTGGAAACCTTATCATTACCAGCCGGGCGAATGTGCTCGGGAGCAAGATCAAGGGGATGCTGAAAATGTATGATTGATTGAGCATCACCAATAAAGCCAATCTTATCAACGCGGTATCGGGAATCCCTCATATGTCATAAAAGGTGGTGGAGGTGTGGTGTATGTCACGCCCAGTTTTCGTGTGCAGAATTCTTCCGCAGCAGTATAATCCTCTTCTTCTACAATATTATTGGGATAGAGAACCGGCTGGTCCGGAAAATTGTATAGCAGCGCCTCCAGCACATTCAACCTGACGCTTTTACGAAAGGCTCCAGGCACCTCGAAAACCAGAGGAGTCCTCAATTGGTTTGCAATATATATCAGTGACCGTTGGGTTCCAGTGAGTGACAGGGTGCCAAGTGCATCAATGAAGGCCTGGCTGTTACTTTCATTCCTTGCAGTCTCGGCAGCGTCGAGGAACCCATTTTCAATCTCTGTATCACCCATGGCTGCCAGGGCAATTTTCGCTGCCGGCGAATCCTTCCAGGTTTGAGATCTGGCCAGCGAATCCACCAGCGTCTTCGCTTTAGGGAGCCTGGCTTTTGCGATCAGTAAAAACATCTCCTCCGTTGGTTTCTTTTCGAGTGCCTTGATAAACTCTGCCTCATAACGGGCCAGATCGGTCTGTGTCATAAGTTTTCGCAATGCATCCAGGGTTGCTTCCCTGGCAATATCTGACTTAACGAGGCCTGATCCAACCAGTATTTCAGTGATCTGCTGATTACGCAGCACTTCAGCACCTTCCGCTTGCAATGGATCTGAGCTGACCCCGACATCAACTAAAAGTGCGACGATATGTTCCCGAACTCCTGGCTCGGAAATGGCCAGCTCTTTCCCCAATATCCATAACGCCATGCTATCAGGTTTTTCATCAACGATCAAGCCCTCCGATGGCGGATAGAAGGGCTCCCCGAGCTTGAAAGCATTGATATAATTATATGCGCTTTGTGTCGCATTCGGATATTCCTGTGGATTTGACATATTAACCCCCTTTAATTTACAGTTATTTCCTTGCTGCATTAACAGCATTAAAACAAACACCGTGGAAAAAATACCGGTAATCCTCATCTTGGAATTGTTTCCCATTGATTTTCAGTTCCTGCTTCATATCTTTTATTACGCGGACAATAACGCAGCCGATTATCGGTGGCGCCCTGCATGTAGTGCATGACATTGGTCGTGTCATCCACGTCCCTCAGATTCAGGTTTCTATGGCCAACTTCGTGAACAATTGTCCATTTCAATGTATTAACGCTCGCTGAACCTTCAATGATGATGATCGGGTCCGAAGACCAACCTGCAGCAGGAAATTCCATGGGCTCTCCAACCGCATGATTTTTTGTTAATGGATTACTTAGCGTAATGGTACGTCCCGATATACTTTGAACGGTCACATTTTCCAGCGAGGCACCCCTGCCCAGGGGCGCCACATCCCCGGGTTGAAAAAAATTACTTGTTGTATTTATGGTAATGGTACTGCTTCCCCTTCTTGCTCGAGCTCTTAGATAATAAAAAGATTTCATATTTCGGACAATAACTACCCTGGTTTTGGTTCCTGTGCCCCTTATGGCCCGCTTAATAGCATTCAATTCCCGGCCACCGGAATTTGCAATATCATATGTCAATGCACCATTACCATCTAAATCGTAACGGATGTTTGAGGCCGAATTATCACTTTTGTAATTGGTGATGTTGAATTTGGCCACCGCTTCTTTTAATTTTGTGTTAGCATCCGCTGTAAAGGCAGCATAGCTTTCACCCTGAAAGCGAAGAGTTGTTGCAGCTTTGGTCCTGTCGAAAACTTTGGCAACCACTACATCGACCTCTTTTTCGATATACAGGTCGATACTTATTTGTCCGAAAGACGTTTCGGCGGGGCAATTTACTTTAGCATGGAGAACAGCCTGTTCTTTTGCCCGGCGTGGCCCGATAAATCCGGTATTTGCATCAAGTTTCAGATCGAATGTGGCGGCTCCCGAAGGTGGATCAGGAACACAGAGGGTAGGATCATCACAGACAAAGTTAAAGTCAGTACCCACTGCCCCCCCTTCAATAATAACATTAACAAACGTATGATCCTGCTGTTTGACACAAATATGATCATCCAGCGGATTATCCGGTGTATCATAATTATCATAACCGTAACGCTGATTATTGGCAACAGCAAATTTAACCCTGACCACTGTAACATTCACGGTTTTTGTGATGGCCCTGCATCCGGGAGCTGTCCGCACGACCGTTATCGTTTCGGCATCCCGGCCCGCGCTGGCATTTTCCGTACCCCTGACAGTAACGGTTGAGGATCTTGCATTAACAAGTTCTATTTTAGCACTGGAAGTTGTCCAATTGTAATTTCCCGCCGGGAAACCTTCCAATTCCTCAGCAGATATTTGTATTTCACCTCCACCAGCTTTTATGAGTCTGCACGGAGCGTTTAAGACATAATCACCAGGACATGGCCCTTCTCCAGGACAACTGTGAACTGCTCCCTGAGCGGGAGTAGTTCCGCCGGCTGCAGCGCCTGGCCTGTTCGATCTGTTGCTTCTTGGCACCTGTCCTATTTTTGAAGGTTATTCAATGCTTTTTCAAAGAAGATCATCATTTTGGAATACAGCCGATGGTTTATCTCAGCCGCTGAAATTCCAGCTGATCCGTGAATTGTATTTTTGATCCAGGGATATTGCAGGTCAGTAAAGCAACCATGCCCAAAAATGAACATCAGGGAAAATGAAATGGCAATGCCACCGTCAACCGATATACTCAATTTCCTTGACAGGCTTGAAGAATGCTCATGCAATTGGTAAAAAGACTGTTCATCGATTAAGTTAACCTTTTCCGGGAATAATTCTTTTATCTTTAACACATACTCAGCCGGACTTTCATTGTTAAATTCCTGAAAATCACTAAACGGGATCATCACAAATTTCTTTAAAGCGCCAATTTCATATTCATAATCTTCACCCATCATTTGATCCAAAAAGTCAATCACCTTATCATATAAAAGATCTGCCCGCTTCATCTGGTCCTTCTCTGATTTATCCATCAGCATCTCCCTGATCCACATATATTGGGGGTCTGTATCAAAATCGCTTCCCAGCATGAACATCATCTCCAGGTAAAATTGAAGAGGTCCGCGCAGGGTGAATCCATAACTTTCAGCTGTTTGTATTCCAAGGGAGATAATTTTTCGGACGTCTGGCTCCTTAATAATTTCAAATTGTTCAGGCGAGAATTCCGAAATATGTTTTACCATTTCGTCAATGAAAGCTTTCAGCTTCTGCTCTTCAAAAACCCTTACCTGATCTTTTCGAATGGTTAACATACCGGTTATTTAGTTATCTTTCCGGGTAAAAACTTTCCCCGATCCCACCAAAATATTCTTTGAAGCCTCTTCCTTTGGGGCTTTTCTGAACTCCTGAATAATATCTGTTGTGTCTGCTTCAGCAAAGAAGCTCAAAACCTCTCCAAAGAATAAATCTATCTCTCTTCTGCTGCAAGTCGGCAGGTAAACCCGCAGCACCCGGGGGTCATAGTACCTGAAAAGCACCACCTGGTCGTCTTCCAGATACACCCGGTTAAATTGCTGGAAGTGTTTGAAAAGATTGTCGAAATCAGATTTACTGGTGAAAAATATGCAGCAACTTTCGCCCCAGACTTCGGTGGTCATCCACTGAAAAAGCAGCGATTCTTTTTTACATTCTACCAGGAACCCGGAAACGCCGTACGACTGCTCGTCCATGGTACCTTCAAAAAGGGATTTATAGCGTACATTCCCGGTAATAAGATGACGGAAGACATCTTCGTTACGTGCAGAGTCAATGATCCCGAAAAGCTGGCATCCCTCTTTTTCCGCCTGTTGGAAGAGAAAATCTGCCACATGCTGCGCAGGTTCTTCCGGCTTTGGTGATTGCACCGTAACGGCCGGCCTGAGCGGTTCGATCGTTATTTTGCGGATAGGTTTTAATGTGATCGGTTTTGACACAGACGGAAGAGTTTACTGGTTTGTCCCGGAACATTCTTCACAGAAAGGGGTGCCATCTTCGGCAGCTGCCTTCAGGGTTGCCGCCTGGGGGGAACCTCCTGCACCGGCTCCGGCAGCTCCTCCCCCGGCGCCACCGCCTCCTCCACCGCCACCGGCATCTCCGATCAACACCGTTGGCAGCCCTGCCATAATGGAACCACCGTGCGCCGTCATATCGCCCATGCGGGCCGCCGGCTTTCCGCCAATCAGCACCGTCGCCGATCCCTGGACTATCGAATCAGGAGGCCCCACGCAGGTGCACATATCACCCATTGTGGCAGCCGGCTGGTTGCCGATTAATACAGTTGGCGCACCGGGTGGCAGGATCGGCCCTCCGACATGAGGTATCGGCGGCGTGCCCGGCGTCTGCATCGGACAGGTATGCATATCCCCCACTCTGGCTGCAGGCTTTCCCATACTCTGGCTTATTTCATTTCAGGAGTTTCCCTAATACCACGTAATGCATTTCTGGTATTGAAAGATAATACCTGGTTGTTATGATTTCAAAGATAAGATAATTTTTATGATGAAGCAAGAAAATTTAACTGCCGGCGGGATTTTCTAACTTCAACTCACTGCTTCACGAACCGCTGCACCCCATACACCCCGTCAACCTGAACCTAATTTCAATCCCTTTACGGGTATGCATGGCCGAGGCAATTATAAACCTGAAACCAAGGTTAACATGCAGGAACCTTGCTGTACCTACTATAGCCGTGGGATTAATGATTACCGTTAACCTTCTTTGGCCGGGCCTTTCAACCTTGATCAGGTCATTTCCGAGGCAAGCTTTTAATCCATCTATGAGATCTTCAGTTTTCAAATCATTACATATTTTTATTTAGTCTCACCCAAACCCTGTCTATACCTTAAACCTGCACTTTATCAAATCCTTCTTTAAACAAAACCCGGCCCTCACGACCAAGTCCTTTATAAAATCCGGTTTTTTAAGCAAATCCTGATTTTCAGGCTAATACCTGATCAAACAAAAAAAAAAGATCCATTAACCCTGCTTCCCTTTTATTAATTTAGATTAACCGAATTTAGCGTTTATCAGTTTTACCAATCCTGCAAGCAAAGCTTCCGGTTTAGGCGGACAGCCCGGAATATATGCATCCACGGGTATGATCTTATCCACCGGGCCCGCGAAAGTATTCCCCTCGGCAAAGATCCCCCCCGTGCACCCGCAACCCCCCACGGCGACTACCAGGCATGGTTTGGCTGCCTGGTTATATACCTCCAGCAATCTTTCCCGGTCCTTTTTGTTTATTGAGCCATTTACCAGTATTACATCGGCATGGCGAGGGGACCCTACCAGGAGCATTCCGAAACGCTCAATATCATGCCTTGGAGTCAGGCAGTCCAGTATCTCAATATCACAGTTGTTACATGAAGCTCCGCCAAAATGGAACAGCCATAGAGACTTTTTAAGGCAAAAACTCTTTATTCCCACGTTTATTTAAATTACTGTTTCCCTATTTTGATACCGGTTGAAATCCCGGTATTTTATGTTCAGTTTTTTTACTTCTTCTTAATCCGGGTTAACCTTAATCTTTTTTTTATCCTGCCTATCAGGGCTTCCCGGCAGCTTCCTGGCCTATAAACCTAAATAACTCAGTATTATAGCAATTATAACCAGTCCGTTCATCCAGATAAAAAAGAAACGCATTGCCTGTCCTACTTTTAACCTGGGGTTTGTGTTCCTTATCAGTGTCAGCAAAAGGACCACGGCAAGGATTTTCAACACCGACCACAATGCCGGCAACCCCGTAAAGGAGAGTCCCCCGAGAAGCAAGCCACCCGCCAGAACCGGCATAACAAGAAACATGATATATTTTGTAGTTTTGATTATCGCATAGGGTGGGCCCGAGAATTCAATAAATGCCCCTTCGGATAACTCGGTTTCAGCCTCGGCTATATCAAAAGGCACCAGTCCGAGTTTTGCCTGAATACAGAATATTAGGGCAATGAATAAAAGAACGCCGGAGATATTTCCGATAAATGCTCCTGTTTCCTGTTGAAAGGCAATGATCTCATAAAAGCTGATGCTCATTTCCGATTTTAGAATCACCGTTGCAAATATTAACAGAAAGGTAAGCTCAAAACCGATCAGCAGCTTGATCTCCCTTGATGCACCCACTGCGGCAAGGGGATTGGATGATGCCAGTGCCCCGACCACATAGGACAGGGAAGGTATGGTAAGGAGGTAAAAGATCACAATGATATCGCCCCTGAATCCGCTGTTTATTCCAAATGCAGGCAGCATTACGAATACTGCAGAAACTGACGCCCCGAACAGCCCTATCACAGGAGCAGCAAGGAAGGTGGCCACCGACCCACCGGAAGGTACAATGGTCTCCTTGACAAGCAATAATTTCAGGACATCATAAAAAGGCTGCAGCAGTACCGGTCCGCGCCTGAACTGCACCCATGCAGTTATTTTCCTGTCGAACCAGGAAAGTAATCCTCCTGCAACCGCAGCAAACAATATTCCCGGAAATATAAAAAAGTAAAACAGGTGTAAGGCCATCCTTCAGTGTTATTTTAGCCTCTGGGGGCAGAAGCAGTGTTTTAAATTACTGTTACTTCCTGTTGCTTTTTATCCCTTGCCAGTCCTTTTCCCTGATCAAAACCCTGTCATTCAGTTTAAAAATATTTTTCGACGGGTCTTCCTCCATCTCCACCAGGGAAACAGCTCCCTGCGGGTTATTGTCGATGAATGCCTGCAATTCTTTGGGATCGCTGAGATCAAAATAATTTTCCGGAGTTCGATGATGTTCAAAAAAATCGTTCATGATGGTACCAAAGGGGCACATCACCACACACGATCTGCATGAGATACACAGGTTGGTGGAACGCCTTACAATACCCTCACCGTCTTTATCGAGTGCATCGGCGGGACATGCATCTATACATGGGGCATCTTCACACTTACGGCAGGTATACCGGAAAACGGCCAGTTCCCTTATGCTCTTCCTTCCGTTTTTGTTGGGAAATTCGCTCATTACCCCTTCGGGCATTAATTTATCGGACGGCTCACCTGGTCTGTTTTCTCTTAACCTGTCAAGGTCTATAAGCAGCTTTTTTTCCATAACAGTTTTTTACCATCATCAATTATTTCCAGATATCCGGCTGATCCTTTATTTCATCATAGCGGAATACCGGTCCGTCCTTGCAGACAAAATATTCTCCCATCATGCAGTGGCCGCATTTTCCCAGTCCGCATGACATGTTCTTTTCCATAGAAAGATAGATTTGCGTGTCAGCAAATCCTTTCTCAAGAAGTTTTTTCACCCCGAATT
>JAWOHY010000135.1:0-21451 GCA_046484945.1 Bacteroidales bacterium | reverse complement strand
CTGACGGGTGGCAGCGGCACGATCGACGTGGACGCGCAGACCGGCTCGGTGACGCTGTTCGACACCAGCCGCTTTGTGGCGGTCAATGGCGACATCCGGGTGCGCGCCGAAGTGACGATCACCGTGGGCAGCGTGGAAACGCTGGCCAAGGTCTCGCTGATCGCGACGACCGGCTCGATCCTCGACGGCGGTGACACTCTTGTGGATGTGATCGCCAACGGCCTGCGGCCGTTTGTACCTTCAGGTTTGTAATTGATTGATATTCAAGGATAGTTAGATTCTGTATCGGGTATTTAATAATATTCCCGAACTTAAACCTTAACCCTTAAACCTCAACACTTATAAAATTCCCGCACTTAAACCTTAAACCTTAAACCTTAAGACTGCAACGTTAGTTGCACTTCAGGACTTGTTCCACCTGGTATTTCGCAGCAGCCACGTTGTTCCCGGCGGTAACTTTCTTATAAGCCTCGCATGCCGCATCGGTATCGCCCTTGCCCTCGTTGGCTTTCCCTATTTCGAACCAGGCGTCACTGGCGTTTTCATAATTCAACGCAATGGCTTTACCGGCCGCTTCAATGGCATCGTCCCATTGTTTCTTGCCATTGTAAGCAAGGGCCATGTAGTAAAAAGTCATCGGCTCGGCATTGTTGTATTCGGCTGAAACGGTCAGGCTCCCGATGGCCTGGTCCCACGCGCTTTTCTGCAAGGCCATCGCCCCATCGTTCAGATAGACGGTGGCTACGGCACTGCGGGCATTCTCAGCCGTTTTATCGCCTGCGGGCGACAACTCGATCACCTTATCCATGGCCTGCTTCATCTCTTCGTTGCTGCCCTGCTTCCGGTAAACCAATCCCAGTCCGTAATAGGCCCTGGCAAAATCAGGTTTGTTCCGGATGGCCTTGTTATAGTTTTCAATGGCCTTGTCGAGCGCATCGGCTCTCAAATCGGCATTGCCTTGTGCAGTATATATCCCCGCAAGGTATGTCCTGGAGGCATCCGCTGTTTTCGACTCTCCCATCTGATCGGCATATTTTACCGATTCTTCAAAATAAGGGATCGCTTCATTGAGTTTTTTATCGTCATATAAACCCTTCCCCACGTTGAAAAACGTGGATGGCAATTGTTGTTCCGCCCGGATCAGCAATTCCAGTCCATCATCGCCCAGCGCTTCGCTCAGTTCGATGGTCTTCTGGTATAACTTCAATGCTTCGGTGTGATTCCCGGCCTGGGTAAACCCGATCGCCTGGTTATAGGCATCCGCCGCCGCTTCAAGATCCTGGGCGCTCACATAAATTACACTTCCGAATAATAAAATTAAAATAAAGATTGTGATTTTTCTCATTATGATAACGTTATGGGTTAAACATTCCGGTTAGGGAGGGCAAAAATAAGAAAAAAGATGTACGAATGAAGTTTATTCGTACATGTTCAGGGTCATTTTGCTTGACATGAATGAAGCCATGGATTATATTTGATGCGAAATCTTTTAATTAACCGACCTATGAAAAGAATTATTGCAATTTTACTGATCCTCGCCGGATATCTGTGTACTTATGCACAAATTTATCCGACGATCGCGGAGCAATATGGCTCCTCAAACATTCCTGAACCTGAGTTTTACGGATCCTCCACAAGGAGTACCCCTCCGGGAACACTCCTTTATGCCAATCCATTCATCAACAATTTAATCAATGGCTTGTCATCCGAGTCCTGGGCCCCTTCAGAAAGTGCTGCTGATTTTCTTCTGCAAGCCCCGGCTGATATCGCATTCATCAGATGGTGGTTCTTAATAAACAGTAATCCTGCTACAACGGATTGGATTATAAGAATCTATAACAACCAGAACTGTTTGCCAAGTTCCTTACTGGGGACGTGGAACATCAGTGCGGCATCCGTTAACTACGAAGTGATCGGCTCAGCCTTTGGGCTTCCGCTTATTGATTACTGGGCTGCTTTAAACCCAGTTTTCCAGGCACAGGCCGGGCAAAATTACTGGGTATCCATCCAGGCTGTTATAACAGACAGCTACAGGGCATATTGGCTTTATTGCGGAAATACCGTTCAGGACTGCCCCGGGGTATTCAGAGGAAGTTTTTTTGGGTATCCATCATGGGTGCCAAGTATTAATGTTACTGGAGATATAAATGAGTTCCCGATCGAGATTTACGGTATGGAAGAACTTCCTCCCGTTCCCATCTCCAACTGGGCGCTTCTCATCGGCCTCGGCCTGATCATCATCTTTACAGTTATACGTTTCAGAAGAATTTCATAAGATTTCTCTTAGATTTAATTAACAGGAAAAGGCTGCGCTATACATTGTGCAGCCTTTTTTCAATCCCTCCTCTCCGGCCGCATTTGCGGGAAGAAGATCACATCCTGGATGGAGGGGGAATTGGTCATGATCATGGCCAGGCGGTCGATGCCGATACCCAGGCCTGCAGTGGGCGGCATGCCGTACTCCAAAGCCCGGAGAAAGTCTTCATCCAGCACCATCGACTCCTGGTCGCCGCGCTTTCCCAGCTCCAGCTGGTATTCGAACCGCTTCCGCTGGTCGATGGGATCGTTCAGCTCCGAAAAAGCGTTGCAGATCTCTTTACCATTACAGATAGCCTCGAACCGCTCCACCAGCCCCTCCCGGTCCCGGTGCTTCTTGGCCAGGGGCGACATCTCCACCGGGTAATCGGTGATAAATGTAGGTTGAATGAGAAAAGGCTCACATTTATCACCAAAAATTGAATCGATCAGTTTCCCCTTGCCCATGGTGGGATCGATGTCCACGCCGAGCTCTTTTGCTGTATCCCGCAATTCTTTTTCATCCATGCCGGATATATCAATGCCGGTGAAATGATGAATCGCTTCAAACATGGTGAACCGTTTCCAGGGACGCTTGAAATCGATCATATGCTCTCCTACCCGGACCTTTGAGGTGCCATGGAGATCCAGCGCGATCTTCTCCACCATCTCCTCCACCAGGTCCATCATCCATTCATAATCCTTAAAAGCTACATAAAGCTCCATTTGCGTAAACTCGGGATTATGAAAGCGATCCATCCCCTCGTTCCGGAAATCTTTCGAGAACTCATACACCCCGTCGTAGCCGCCGACGATCAGCCTTTTCAGGTACAATTCATTGGCGATGCGCAGGTAAAGGGTCATATCGAGCGAGTTGTGGTGGGTCTTGAAAGGCCGGGCCGCCGCGCCGCCGTATAATGGTTGCAGGATCGGGGTCTCTACCTCCAGGTAGCCCCTGCCGTCGAGGTACGACCGCATGGAATTGATCAGCCGGGTCCGCTTGAGAAACACATCCTTTATTTCCGGGTTCACGATCAAATCGACATAACGCTGCCGGTAACGCTGATCGGGATCGGTGAAAGCATCATACACCTCGCCCTCTTTTTCCTTGACAACAGGCAGCGGGCGGAGCGACTTGGCCAGCAGCCTCATCTCTTTCACATGAATGGTGATCTCGCCCATCTGAGTAACGAAAACAAAACCTTTTACCCCAATGATGTCACCAATATCGAGCAACTTTTTAAAAACCGTGTTGTACATGGTTTTATCCTCCCCGGGACAGATCTCGTCCCGTTTCATGTAGATCTGCATCCTGCCGGTGGCATCCTGTATCTCCGTGAAAGAGGCCGCCCCCATGATCCGCCGGCTCATGATCCGCCCGCCCAGGCTCACCTCCTGGAAAAGGGCATTGTCGCCCGGATATTTTTCCAGGATCTCCTCTATGGTCGCGTTAACCTCCCAGCCTTCGGCCGGATAGGGATCAATCCCCAGGTTGATGATCTCCTGCAATGAGTTCCGGCGGATGATTTCTTGTTCGGATAATTCCATTTTTAAAGTGTTAAGGTGTTGATGTGTTTAGGTGTTCAGGTATTTGGAATGTGTGTTTTTATAGGATTTTTTTGAAAAGCCAAAAATAAGGGAAATTAAAAGATAATGACCAGTTGATGATCGGAGTAATGACAATTGAACAATTGAACAATTGAACCATAGAGCAATTGTATCTATTTTTGCAGGATTATAATCGAAATCATGGAGGAAATAAAAAGGCGGCGAAAGCCCGACTGGCTGAAGATCAAGGTGCCGAAAGGGAAGGAGTATGTTGGCGTGCGGGAGGTGGTCGACCGGAACCGGCTCCACACGATCTGTACCTCGGGACAGTGCCCGAACAAGGAAGATTGCTGGGGGCGGGGGACGGCGACTTTCATGATCCTGGGCAATATCTGCACCCGGTCGTGCAAGTTTTGTTCCGTGCCGACGGGGCGCCCGATGCCGCCTGACTGGTCGGAACCGGCCCGGGTGGCGGAATCGGTCCGCCTGATGAAACTGAAACATTGCGTGATCACCAGCGTCGACCGCGACGACCTGGAGGACGGCGGGGCGGCGGTCTGGGCGGCCACCATTCAGTCCATCAGGGAGATAAGCCCTGGCACTACCATCGAAACCCTTGTTCCCGACTTCAGGGGCATGAAAGAGCTCCTGCAACAGGTGATCGACGCCCGCCCGGAAGTGATCTCCCACAACCTGGAAACGGTTCGCAGACTCACCCCGCAGGTCAGGTCGGCCGCCATTTATGCCCGCAGCCTGGAGGTGATCGGATGGATCGCCGCATCGGGTATCCGGTCGAAATCTGGGATCATGCTCGGGCTGGGCGAAACGGAAACGGAAGTGATCACGGTGATGGACGACCTGCGCAGCGTGGGTTGCGAAGTGATGACACTGGGCCAGTACCTTCAGCCCACTGCCAGGCATCTTCCCGTGCAGGAATACATCACCCCGGAACAATTTGAAAAATACCGGCAAATCGGGATCGGAAAAGGCTTCCGCCACGTCGAAAGCGGGCCGCTCGTAAGGTCGTCGTACCGGGCAGAGAAGCACATACTGTGAAATTCCAAATTCCAAGCACCAAATTCCAAACAAAATCCAAATTACAAAATATTCAAAATTTAAAACTTGAGCCCACTCCGAAAACCCTTCATTTGCCACAAAATCACTAAATCACTAAAATTCACTAAAAGTATTTTCTTGATTATCTAAATTTTGTGTTATTTGGTGTTTTGGTGTTTTAGTGGCATATTTTAAAATTTGACTTTTCGGAGGGGGCTAAAACTTAAAATTCAAAATTATTTCATGACATTTTTCAATCCAGCAATAACCTTCAGGGACCTCGGGACGATGGCCTACCGCGAAGCCTGGGACTACCAGGAAAAGCTTTTTGCAGAACTGATGCGGCAGAAGCTTGCCGGCGTTGCGTCATTTCCGGGTTACCTGCTGTTCTGCGAGCATCCCCCGGTTTTCACCCTGGGCAAAAGTGGTTCGGCGGAGAACCTGCTGATCGACGAACCGGGGATGGCGAAGCGCGGGATAGAATTCCACCGGATCAACCGGGGCGGCGACATCACCTTCCATGGGCCGGGACAGATCGTCGGGTACCCGATCGTGGACCTGGAACAATTGAAACTCGGCGTAAAAACCTACATTGAGATGCTGGAGGAGGCCGTGATCAGGCTGCTGAAAATATATGGCATCACCGCCGGGAGGCTCCCGGGAGCCACCGGCGTATGGCTCGATCCCGGCTCGCCCTCGTCGGCCAGGAAAATCTGCGCCATCGGCGTCAGGGCCAGCCGCTATATCACCATGCACGGCTTTGCCTTCAATGTCAATACCGACCTGTCGTATTACCAGTACATCCATCCCTGCGGGTTTGTCGACAAAGGGGTCACCTCAATGGCCAGAGAACTCGGGGAAATACAGGATATGGAGAAGATCAAATCAAGGCTGCGGGGCCTTCTTTTTGAAACCCTTGGCGTAGAGGAGCATCAGTCCGACGGTTAAAGCTGCCAGGGACACCCAGAAACCCACCTTCACTCCCTTTGGATCGTACAAAAAAACCACCTCATGGTCACCCGCCGGCAGAAATGCCGAGATAAAGCCCATGTTGCCGGTATAGATTTTGGTCTGCCTGCCGTCGATAAAGACCTTCCAGCCATAATAATTGTTCTGAAGCATATTGATCAGCATATCTCCCGAGGTAACGCTCCTGGCCGTGACCTTCACCGGTGAAAACGCCGTTACATATACCGTATCAACCGGATTTGCCAGCAACTTTTTTTCCTTCAGTTCTGCATAATCGTCAGGATCAAAGTAAACGCGTGAATTTTTAAAATCGCCCCTTTGTTCGTGTGCTTCCAGTGAATCGAGCGGACTGACAATGCCGGCCAGGTAAACCAGGGGATTTTGCAGGATCGTGGCAAAGAGCGCTGGATGATCGTCTGCCATTACTTCAAAACCTTTGAGATGCAAAGGATTATAACCCTGCCAGGAGACCTGTTTGTGGAAGATGTTGAGATTTCTCCACAATGTCTGGAATACCAGTCCGCCGGTGTCCCGGTTACGGATGACAGGTGTGTCATCGGGAACGGGAAAGCCTTCGGGGAAGGTGAGCGTGTGTGCATGGACCTCTTTCGACCGGAAGATATTGGACCAGGCAGTATACGGCCCGTTCAGGCCGGCTGCCAGCGCCAGGTCGAAGCTGACCAGGGCCAGCAGGATGATCATTCCATGCCGCAGGCGCTTCCAGGCGATGATCACCCAGGCGAAGACCAGCAGGATGATCAGCTGGATCAGCCCCTGGAAAAGCATGTGCTGGGCAATCGTCGATCTTTCGGAGAAAATAAAGAGCTCTCCGCGGATGAAATCCATCATGCCGGGCGTGCCGGTAAACAGGCGATAGATCACCAGTCCGGCCACAACACCCATTACGATCACCATGGCCGTTCTGAGCCGCCAGATCATCTTACTGCTCCCGTTGATCCATTCATTGAATGCAAAACCGGCGGTAATGATAAAGCTCACGATGAAGAAAACCCGGAAAAGGGCCGGAAAACGGAAGAAATTCATCAGCGGCACATGGTGATAAAGGAATTCCCTGACCGGCAAAGCGCTTCCGACAGCCGCTGCCAGGCAAAACAGGCCCCATATAAGGAAAAGGTTCACCAGCCTGGTGCGGCGGATCATCAGGGCAGACAGGAAAAAGACCAGCGTGAGCAGCCCGAAATAACCATTTGACATCGACAGGTCAGTGCCATAATAATCCATGTTGCGTATCACGGCGAACGGCATTATGAAAGAGACCAGGCTTTCGGTGGTGAATGCCCCGAACAGCGCCTGCCGCAAGGTAACCCCGTCGCTTCGTGTCATCTCTCCCTGCAGGAAATAGACCGATATGATAACGACTGCGCTCACCAGAATAGTGAAAACTGCTGCAACAGCAGTATATTTCAGGTAGCGGTAAAGACCGTCCCTGTCTTTCTTTTGCAGGAATGTAACGATAAACAAGACAAAAACTGCAATGAGCAAATACAGAAGAAGGAAGATGAACGCGGGATATCCCCCCGTCATGATCATGAAGAAAGAAAGTCCCAGCGTTATGGCGGCTGCCAGGGAAGGGTGTTTTCGCAAAGCGATAAAAGCCCCGATGATAAACGGTATCCAGGCGCCGCTGATGATCCACATGAAGTGTTGTGCGTTGCCGATGAAAAACCCGGACAGCATGTACGATACGCCCATAAAATAGGCCGTTTCATGACGGAAATCCAGCTGCCTGGCCAGGTAAAACATTCCCATGCCGGCCAGGAAAATGTGGAGGAAGAAATCGACCGAAAGGATACGTATATCGTATCCGAAGAAATACCCGAAAAACCAGGTAACGGGGTACCAGGCGGAACTCTGCGGATCGGCATGCATCGGTGATCCAAGCAATTGGTAGGGATTCCAGAGTGGAAGGATCCCCTCCTGCAGGCACTCCCCGATCAGGTATTTCCAGGGATAGGCCTGGTCGATGGCATCATACTTCAGCGGGTGCCACAACAGGATCAGCGGCAGCAAAGCGGCAAAAGCCGTCAGGAAAAGAAAGAAATAATAGATGTAGGTCTTGTCGATTTTCATATCGCCAGCCTCAGTTTTACGATTGAATAAACGGCGGGTTAAAGATAATGCAATCTCTTATTTGTGCAACACTTCGTGCAGGATAGCCGGGGATTTGAACTCCCCCTGGAGGGGCAGGTGCAGGTGGTAGTAACGGAGAATCTTTGAAAGCAAATCATCCCTTACAGCAGGGGGTAGGACAATGCCCGTGAAGTTCCCGGGCACCGTCCTGATCAGTTCATTGAAATACGAGCAGTTATTTTCGGAGACGTAATTATCATGTAAAGGCTTTTTGGTGTTGAAACTACCCTCTTCGAGGTCAAAAATGCTCCGGGCGTCCAGGTAAGTGCCCTGTGGGAAAAAACCAAGGAACCGGGTCAGGTGTAGCGCGAATGCCAGGTGATAATGACCCGGGATGTCAGGTGTGCAGTCCAGCAAAACCAGGTGTTCAAATATATACCGGAACATTTCCGGGTTAACCGATTCTTCCTGAATTGATTTTGTCATTAATTCATTGAGAAAAAAAAGTATGGAAGATTTTCGGATGTCTTTATGGATGGATTGATAATGATAAGCGAGGTTTGCTTCGCGGATGTAATTCAGGTTACGTCTATCCTGCTGGTCAACCACCATATTCAGCAACGTAAGTGGCTGAAAAAGAACTGCTTTGGTCTTAGCCTTTGGTCCGCGCACCCCTTTGACGATATAGGGACGGAGTCCCAGTTGTTCGGTAAAGATACTAACGACAAGACTTGTATCAGAATACCTGGTCTGCCGGAAAACAATGCCGCGGGTTGTGAGATACATAGGAATCGGCCAGTGGCTTCAAGCGGCCATGTGACGGCTTGATAGCCGTAATTAGTTTAAGAACAATATCTTGGTAACCATTTTTTCGCTGCCGTCACGGTTGGTGATGAAGACGAGGTACACTCCCGAATTCACGCGGCGGCCATTAAAATCGGCTCCGTTCCAGGTAGCCTGCCCGCCATCCACACGCGGCTCATAAACCAGCCGCCCGTTGATATCGGTGATCTTCACGACCGCATCCTTCACCAGCCCGTTGATGGCAATGGTACCGGTATAACCCGGCCTGACCGGGTTAGGGTAGGCATACACATCGGTATTGGTTTCGCCACCATCCGTGGCTGTCCCCTTGTAAGAAATCAATCCCTTGGCAGTGCCGATAAATACCTCTCCCGTTTTGCCGCTGATGGCCATGCTGGTAATGTTGTTGGAAAACAACGGGCTGTTTTCCTCTGTGAAATGGTGGATCTGCTGTGTGCCATCCTTCGAAAGAAGAAAAACGCCGGCTCTTTCCGTGCCGATCCATTTACGGTTTGCACCGTCGATCACAATGGCCCGGACGGCTTCCGTTTCCAGCAAATACTGGACATAACCGTCGATATTCACCAGGATTCGCTGCGCATCGTAATTCTCCCCGGTAAACATGTTCTGGGGTGAGTAAAAAACAGCCACTCCCTGGTCGGTCCCTACCCAGATATATCCATCCTGGTCTTCAGCCATAGTGTAAACATTTGATCCCGGCAGGTTTCCCATGCCGGCGGCCGACCGCAGGCCACGGACCTGGTTGCCTGCAGGGTTCTTTTCGTTGAATACCAGGATATAGTTCGGGTTGGATTGCGTGGTCCGGGTCAGGATCCATTTTTGATCATAAGAATCCACAATGATCTTTCTGATGTCGATACCAACCGTAGCCGAACCAAGGCCGAACGCCTCCCAGCTGCCATCCGTTCTTCTCACTGACAGGATCTTTTCGGCACCCGAATTGGTCACCCAGAGGTTGTTCTGGGAATCAAAGGCGCCCCCGCCAACCTTGACAGAGGGATAGCCTTCAATGATATTCGGCATCAGGGAACTGTTATCGGCATTATAAATTTGCAGGATGGTCTCGTCCCTGAACTCTGCCATGCCCCGGTTCCATGATCCGGCATATACATGATCGCTGTTCAGCGGGTCGGCAAAGACCGATACGAAATCCCGCAGGGTATCCAGCCCCGGCGAGTTGAATGCATCATAAGCCTTCCATGTCTCATCAATGAACGAAAACATACGGGCGCCACGCCAGGTATTGCCCCATGTACCGGTCAGCCCGCCCGGAACCATGTAAAGTTTACCTTCCGCCACTGTCATATCGAAAATATCAGCCGTCGGCGCGCCACTGGGTTTGATAAATTGCCTCTCAAAGCCCCCCGCCCAGGACTTAACCAGCCCTTTACTCTGGTCTGCAATCCAAAAATTACCATCCGTGCCGATAAATGCATCCGAAGGAATGGGGCTGCTTTCACCGTAGGAATAGATCTTAATATATTCGCTCAGGTCAGGGTTGTATATCCTCACATAATAACTGAATGAGACCACCATCTTATCGCCGCTGGTGCGCATACTGTTGATGCGGGTATTGGTTTCTGATTCAAACAACGTCCAGGTGCCATTCTCTAATACATACAGCTCGTCGGTGGTGGGCGTTGTGGGGCTGTAGTTAATAAACAGCCTCCCGTTGTAATAATGAACCAGGTTATAAAAACCTTCCGGATAAGGGATATCGGTCATCTTCGTCCAATTCGCGAAATAGGCCAGGTTCGGATCATTTTTATCGGCATAATAGATCCCTTTCTCGGTAGCGGCAAAAAATGCCGTATCGTTCGTGGTCATGCTCAATACATTGATGCTGCTGCCTTCCGGTCCTATGTAATAGGTATCTTTCACCTCCGTTTTCTCCAGATTGAGCACCACGATCGCAAAACCACAGGATAAATAGGCGAATTTGCCATCATTCATGATGCTGTTGATCGTCTTATTGCCCAATATCTCCTTTCGTTTTATATCAGGTATGTTGATGATATTATCATTCGGCAGGATCAGATCAACATTGGTGTTGGAATAAGAGATCACCAGGACAGACAGTTCCTGGTTCAGACTGATATCACTGATTCCCAGGTCAGAAAGTCCATTGACCTTGCTCAGCCGGTGCACGCTGTTGTATTCCCTGTCGTAATAAAACATACTGTACGGAGTGGCGCAATAAATGGCTGTTTTGAATTCTTCCACCTGTGTGGCATAATCATAGGGCAGGTGGTCCCTCCATTGTCCGATGCCAATCTCCTGGGAGATGGCCTGAAATTGGATCATGGATGTTATCAGGAAAAGAAGGCTGAAAGTAATTCTATTCATAAGTTATTCAAGCATATTGTAGGAAAATAACTGCATTTTCTCCGATTTATTTTACTTAAAGTCAGATATTCCAATTCTTACCCGTAATGATCTTCACACTTTCAGGCAGGACGGAAAAAATAAAAGGGGAATGACCGAGCGATTCCCCGTCGGTTTCCAGGTTCGACTGGTTCCGGTTGGAGGAGGTGATTGAAACCATCCGGCCCGTGTGTGTCTGAACAAAGGGCAATGTGGTGAAGGTGCCGGAATAGAGTTTATTCAGGTTTCTGACGACCCGCATCTTCGTAACATTCTTAAAGATCGTCACATCCAGCATTCCGTCGTCAGGCACAGCGAAAGGCAGCTGCATCATGCCACCGCCGTTGTATTTGCAGATCCCGACACTCATGCTGAATACTTTTCCCTTGTACACCCTTTTCCCGTCGACCTCCACATCGAGAAAGGTGTGGTTATAACGGAACAATCCCTTCAGCAGGTTGAGCAGGTATGACATCGTGCCGCCTTTTCCCTGGTCCTTCATTTGGTTGGTCATCTGTGCTACCAGCGCGTCATACCCAAGCCCGGCGATATTCACGAAATATCTTTCCATTTCTTTGTCGCCTTCAAAATACTTTACCAATGCGGCATCCTGTATGAACAAGCGTTGCTTTTTCAGGATCTTCACCGCCTTGTGGTATTTATGTTTCAGGTTATACATCCTGCCCCAGTCGTTGCCGGTTCCGACCATGATCATTCCCAGGGTAATATCGGTGGTGGCATAGCGGTTTTGCCGGAATATACCATTGACCACCTCGTTGAGGGTACCATCGCCGCCGACCACGATGATCTTCTGAAATCCTTTCCGGATATGCTCTTCGGCAAGGGTCATGGCATGCCCCCGGCTTTGGGTGAACAGGTGCATATATTCAAACCCTGCCTCTGAAAGAAGGTCGGAGATAACGGGCCAGTCTTTTTCCCCCTTTTGTTTTCCGGCATTAGGATTCACGATCACCAGCCACCGGTTCTCAACTGGCTGTTGTTGTATCATGTTTTGGGTATTAATATCAGACAATGTCGATGAATTTTTTTGCAAACAGGTACCAGGAGCTGAAAAAGGCAAACTGTGTCACCCCCGCCTGGGTCTCCAGCGTATCTTCCGTTAGCATCGAAAGGATGATGATGATAAAGAAAGTCAGGTAATAATAATCATGGAATTTCACCAGGCGGGCCGCCGGATAAAACAGGCTGAAAAGGAACCAGGCCAGGCCAAAAACGCCGAACATCACAAAGACGGCCAGGAACTGGTTGTGCGCCCGCCAGCGGTATTCCTGGCTGAGAAGGCTACCCATTTCATCATACTTCTCCTGGAAAGCGTTTTCGATATCACCTGTACCTACCCCGGTAAGCCAATGATCCCTTATCAACGCCACGGACGTCCTCCAGTATTCAATTCTTTGCATCACTGAATGACCGCTGGGATTCCGGGTAACCCGGTACCGGTTGTATTCCCAGAATATCTTGTAGATCCTGACATACAGGACCGGCTTTTCAACATAAACCATACTGGCGATCCCGTCTTCGACCATGGCTACCTCCGCATCGGTCAGCCGGGCCACCCCTTCCGCATCTTTCCGGTAACCTTTTGAGGCAAGGAACCGGATCAGCGTGTATTTGATCTCCTGACCGGCCTTGTCCTTCCCCTCAAAATGATAGGTGCTTCGTTCATTCCAGGCCTCCGCCATCTCATCCATGGCTATGTAGAGCCAGACATAATGCCCGTTTTCAACCTGCAGGTTCAGGGTATCATGCCAGTAAAAGTTACCCTGTTTCGTCGTCTTATCCAATGAAGTAAGGTCCGTGGGATGAACACGGTTGACATCCCTGCCAATATCCCGGATATAAAATGCCACTATTGATAAGATCAGAATAATACCGGTGGCTACGGCCAGTTTCACAATGAGCCGGCCTCTGGCCATAGCCGTGTAAATGAGCATGAGGGAGGCAACGATGATAAATATCACCAATCCCGTCATGTAGGCAAACATGAACAGGAAAGCGATCATCCAAAGACCGGCAGCCACCAGTATAATCCTGATCCACCGTGAAATATCACTTTTCTTCAATACCAGGTATGCCACGGCAAAAATGGCGATATCGATCAGCATGCTGAAGCGGATATGGGAAATGAACAGGGATGTTTCACGGCTGTCGGTCAGTTCCCGGCTGAAAGCGACGAAAGTGCTGATCATTGTTCCGGTAAATACTGCCGCGATGAACAGGTACATGAAAACCCGGAAAGATCGCCGGTCAACCAGGCAGGTTGTAGACAGGATAAAGGGCAGGATCAGAATAGGCAGTTTGATCCGCAGGTCTTTCAATGCATAATTAAAATCACTGGTAAAGAATAAACCCAGCAGGTGCATCAGGTAAATGGAGGCAAAAACCCAGGCGGGTGCATTTTCTGCGCGAAAGAATTCCTTCAGCTTGCGTCCGATCGCCTGAAAAACCCACATCAAACCATATGGTACAAATAATAGAGCAATAACAGCCGGCGAATATCTTTTAAAGAAGCGGGTAACATCCGCTTTGCTCATCCCGTCGAGGACCAATGTTCCGGACAGGGTAAACTGTGAAATGCTCATAAAGTAGTTAGAAAAGGGCAATGAAATCAGCATCAACCCAATTCCGAAGTAATAAAGCCAGAGAATGAGATTTTTATCCTTCATTAAAAAGATCTTATGACCCAATTATTGAGCGAAGATATAAAGTATTTTAATTAAATATTCCAGGTGTGGTACGGTTACTTTTTCCAGAAGGCGGAAGAAAAGAGTATCAGCAGGGTGAACAATTCCAGACGGCCCAGCAGCATCAGCAAGGAGAGAAACCATTTCCCCGGGGTGGGGATAAAGGCATAATTTCCTGTCGGGCCAACCTCACCGATCCCCGGGCCTATATTCCCCAGTGTGGCAATAGTGGCGCCAATGGCCGTTTCAAAATCCAGCCCCAGGAAGGCCATTACCATTACGCCAAAGGCGAAAATCAGGATATACAATTGGATAAAGGCCATCACCTTGAAGATGATATCCTGTGAAACAGCCTCATTATTGAGCCTGACCGGGATCACGCCCTGCGGGTGCATGGCCCTTTTCATTTCCTTGCCCGCCGTCTTAAAGAGCAGCATCTGGCGGACCACTTTGGTGCCGCTACCGGTAGAACCTGACATCCCGCCAATAAACATCAACAGGAATATGAAAAACCATATCGTGCCTGGCCAGGCAAGATAATCCGAGGTGATGTATCCGGTGGTCGTTACAATGGAAACAACCTGGAACAGCGCATCGCGAAAGGCCTTCTCTCCTGAAATCCCTGCTTTCCATATGAGTAGAATGGTGACAATCGCCGTGACGATACCGAGCAAATAGATATATTTCCTGAACTCCTCATTTCTCCAAACCTTCCCGAATCTCCCCAGGAATGCAATATAGTGCAGTGTAAAATTCGTGGCTGCCAGGATCATGAATAAGGCAATGACATACTGGATATAGGGTGAAAAGCCGGCTATGCTGTCGTTTTTGGTAGAAAATCCACCCGTGGCCATGGTACCGAAGGCATGGCAGAGGCTGTCGAAAAGGTTCATTTTTCCCAGCATCAGTAATGCGGTCTGGGCAAGCGTCAGGATAAGATAAATCCCCCAGAGGCGTTTGGCAGTTTCAGTGATACGGGGATGCAGCTTATCCTTGGTAATTCCCGGCATCTCGGCACTGTATAATTGCATTCCCCCGATGCCCAGGAATGGGAGGACGGCCACGGAAAGCACAATGATCCCCATCCCGCCGATCCAGTGGGTCATGCTGCGCCAGAAAAGGATTCCCTTTGGAAGCACCTCTATGTCAGTAAGTATAGTGGCTCCGGTTGTAGTAAAACCCGACATGGTTTCAAAAAAAGCATTCGTGAACGATGGAATGGCGCCGCTGATCAGGTATGGTAATGTGCCGAAAAGTGAAGTGATGAACCAGGCCATACTGACGACCAGGAACCCCTCCCGCTTGTTGATTTGCACCCTGCTTTTATGACGGGTCAGGTACCACAGCAACAATCCTGTGCCTGAGGTGATCAGGAAGGAAAGCGGCAACGTCCAGGCGTTAGGATCCCTGTAATACAAAGCAAAGGGGAGGCCCAGCAGCATAAAAATCCCTTCCATCATCAGAAGAAACCCCATGATGTTCAGGATAAGCCTGATGTCCAGTTCTGCCTTGCCAAGCATATAAGAGATGCTCTTAATGGAACAAATCGTCAACTGCCCTAACCGCGTCAGGCAATGCAAAAACCACTACCCGGTCGCCGGCCTCGATCCGGAAATCACCGACCGCGATAAAACTGTCGTTCCCCCTGATGATCCCGCCAATGATAGCGCTCCTGGGAAAATTGAGTTTGCGGATGGCAGATTTTGTTATCGGAGAATGAGGTTTGGCTACCAGCTCAAGCGCCTGGGCGTTGATCCCGCTGAGGCATTTGATGGAAATAACCTCCGAATTCATCGTAAACCGGATGATGTTACTGGCTGTGCTCAGCTTCTTACATACGATCGTGTCAATCCCGATATTCTGCGAGATGTCGATATAGTCAATATTCTCCACCAGGGCAATGGTTCGCGGAACGCCATATGATTTGGCGTGCAGGCAGGCCAGAATATTGGTCTCCGAATTATTGGTCAGCGCCACGAAAGCATCCATTCCTGCAATATCTTCGTCTTCGAGTAGTTGGATATCGCGCGCATCGCCATGGATCACCAGAGAGTTATCATATGAGTTGGCAAGCTGAATCGCCCGCTCCTTGTCTTTCTCAATGATCTTGATGTTCATGTCATGTTCGAGCCTGCGGGCCACCGTTTTCCCAACCCTGCCGCCGCCTAATAGCATCAGGTTGCGGATATTATACCGCGTTTTGCCACCCAGCTTCAACAGGTCGCTGATCCCTTGCGGCTTGGTGATCACATACGCCAGATCGTTTTCCTGAAACATATCGCTGCCCTTTGGTATGATGGTGGTGCGGTTGCGGTGAATGGCCACCGCCCGGAAATGGAGGTGGACGAAATCTTTGGCGATCTGGTCCAGCGTCTTGTTCAGTACCGGGGCGTTCTTTTCCAGGCGAAACAGGAAAAGGGACAGCTTCCCCTCCGAAAAATCAAAAGTTTCCGTGGCCGCTGTCTGCCGTAAAAGATCTATGATCTCACGGGCGGCAATTTCTTCCGGACAGACCAGGTGATCGATGCCAACCTCTTCAAACATCCGCCGGTTATCATCCGAAAGATATTCAAGGGTATTGACGCGGGCAATGGTTTTATCCGAGCCGAGCCTCTTGCCCAGTATGGCCGTCAGTATGTTGATCCTTTCTTCATGCAAACAGGAAATGAGCAGGTCGGTTTTTCTGACATCAGCCCTTTTCAGCACTGAGATAAGCGTGGAATCGCCAATGGTGGCCAGTACATCGGTGTGCGACTCGATGGACTTGACCAGGTCATCCGTCGGAACGATCATCGTGATGTTATGGTCTTCACGGGATAATTCCTGGGCCAGGTAAAGGCCCACCTCGCCGTCGCCGGCTATAACTATTCTCATCGTATGGATGATTTATTCGGGGTGCAAAAATACATCAATTTACGGGGATATGTCAACAAAACAGCGGTTTATTCATTCGATTTCCGGAATGGTGAACGCATCCCAGTCAAGTCCTACCGGGAATGCTGCCCGGAATTCATCCAGTTCTTTCCGGCTGATTGTCAGTGTCACAACCGCTTCGGTGTGGGGTTCGATACCGGTGATGATCTTCCCCCGGGGGTCTGACACAGCCGAGTCACCGCTGTGGCTGATCCCGTTGCCATCTTCTCCGATCCGGTTAACCCCAATTGTATAGCATTGATTGTCAATAGCTCTCGCTTTCAACAGCAGGGTCCAGGCCTGGCTTCTCACCTCGGGCCAGTTGGCCACGCATATAATCAGGTCAAAAGCATGCCGTCCCCCTGAAAAAGTATTTTTACACCAGACTGGGAAACGCAGGTCATAACAGATCAGCGGCAGCACATTCCAGCCTTTCACCGCAAATATCCCCCTTTTATTCCCTTTGCTAAACTTCAAATGCTCCCCACCCATCCTGAAGGGATGCCGTTTGTCATACTGTGCATAACTCCCGTCGGGCGCCATACATATCATCCGGTTGTAGTACTTCTCCCCCACTTTCATACTTAAGGATCCCAGGAGATAAGCCTTTTTTTGGAAGGCCATCTCCCGCATCCACCCCATGGCCGGACCATCCATCTCTTCGGCCACTCCGGTGGGATCGGTGATGAACCCGGTGGTGAACATTTCTGGAAGGATGATCAGGTCGGTGGATGGGATGTCCTCCAGCTTTTCAGCCAGATGGGCCAGGTTCTTCTCCCGGTCGCCCCAATGCAGAAAAGTCTGTACAAGTGTTACGGTCAGATCTTGCATAATATATCGGCTGCTTTTTTAAGGGTTGCTTCCTTTTTCGCAAAACAAACCCTGAGTATGCTATTATTGAACTCCTTCTGGTAAAAAGGCGAAATGGGAATGGTCGCCACGCCATATTCCTTTGTCAGGCGAATGGCAAAATCGCGCTCAGGCTCATCGGAAATGGCACTGTAATCCAGCAACTGGAAATAGGTCCCATAGCATGGCACGATCCTGAACCGGGAATCTTGCATCAAATCCGCAAAATAATCCCGCTTCTGCTGATAGAACATATTGAGCCCTGAATAATTCCCTTTGTCCTCCATGTATTCTGCAAGTGCATGTTGAATCGGGGTATTGCATGTGAAGACTATGAACTGATGTACCTTCCGGAATTCTTCGGTCAGGTTTTCCGGAGCCAGGGCATACCCCATTTTCCAGCCAGTGGCATGAAAAGTCTTGCCGAAAGAACCGATAACATAGCTTCTCGCAGCCAGTTTCGGGTAGAGGCAGACGCTCTGGTGTGCCAGGCCATCGTATATAAGGTGCTCATAAACCTCATCGCTGACCACCACCAGGTTGTGCCTCCCGGCAAAGTCCTCCAGTTTTTTCAGGTCTTCCTCCGTAAGGACACTGCCTGTGGGATTATGGGGCGAATTGATGATGATCATCCGGGTACGGCTTGTCACCAGCCGTGTGGTCAGTTCCCAGTCGATCCCGTAGCCAGGGATCTTCAGCGGGGAATATTTCACCATCCCCCCGTTCATTTTCACCGCCGGCGCATAAGAATCATAAGCCGGTTCGAGGATGATCACTTCATCACCTTCCCTGACAATGGCGGAAACCGCCGTGTAAATGGCTTGCGTAGCTCCGGCAGTAACGGTGACCTCTTTATCCGCGTCATAATCGATGCCATAGGTCTCCCTGGCTTTTCGGACAATCGCCTGGCGCAATGCCGGCACTCCGGGCATGGGGGCATATTGGTTATACCCCTTCCGCATGAACTGGCCGATTTTTTCGATCAGCTCAGCCGAAACTTCAAAGTCTGGGAACCCCTGCGATAAATTGATGGCATGGTATTCTGATGCCAGCTGGGACATGACGGCAAAGATAGAAGTTCCGATCCCGGGTAATTTAGAATGAATGATTGAAGGAAATTGGGTCATATACTGAATGATAGGGTCATTGCCACAAATTTAACCAAAACTTCGCGCCCTGACGGCAATTTCTTTAATTTTGCATGCGTTTGAATGAAATACGAATTATAGCACATAACTGATCTTAATCATATCCGATCATGAAGTCATTTGAATCATTTAATTTTAATGGAAAGAAGGCCCTTGTCAGGGTTGATTTTAACGTTCCCCTGGATGAGCATTTTCAGGTTACCGATACCACCCGCATTGACGCGGCGATACCGACCATAAAGAAAATATTGAAGGATGGCGGAGGGGTCATCCTGATGTCACACCTTGGCAGGCCAAAGGAAGGCCCGGCGGAAAAGTTCTCCCTGAAACACCTGGTGCCGTATCTTAAGGAAAAGACCGGGGCTGAGGTGCTTTTCGCCTCCGATTGCATTGGAGAGGACGCCAGGCAACTTTCTGCCAATCTGAAAGGGGGCCAGGTCGTTCTCCTCGAAAATCTCCGGTTTTATAAAGATGAAGAAAAGGGAGATGATGAATTTGCATCAAAATTAGCTGCCCTGGGAGATGTTTATGTCAACGACGCTTTCGGCACGGCGCACCGGGCGCATGCCTCCACTGCCATTATCGCAAAGTTTTTCCCCGAAAACAAGATGTTTGGCTATATCATGGAAAACGAGTTGAAGAGCATCGACAAAGTATTGAAGAATGCTGAAAGCCCCTTCACGGCCATCCTGGGCGGGGCCAAGGTATCGGGCAAGATAGAGATCATCGACAACCTGATTGGGAAAGTCGACAACCTGCTGATCGGGGGCGGGATGATGTTTACGTTCATCAGGGCCCTGGGCGGAGAGGTGGGCCGTTCGCTGGTGGAAGAAGACCTTTTGCAACTGGCCCGCGAAACGAGCGACAAGGCGGAAGCCAACAATGTAAGGCTGTACATCCCGCAGGATGCCATCATCGCCGATGCGTTCAACAATGACGCCGCCAGGTCGGAAAGCAAATCCACACATATCCCCGAAGGCTGGATGGGCCTGGATATCGGTCCGGAAGCCATCCGGGCATACCGCGAAGTGATCCTCCACTCAAAGACCATCCTCTGGAACGGCCCGATGGGCGTTTTCGAGATGCCTCATTTCGAAGCGGGTACCAAAGCCATTGCCGAAGCCGTAGCCGAAGCCACCCAAAAAGGCGCTTTTTCGCTGATCGGCGGCGGCGACTCGGTAGCAGCCATCAACAAATACCACCTGAAAGACAAGGTCAGCTATGTCTCCACCGGCGGAGGCGCCATGCTGGAATATATCGAAGGGAAGGAGCTGCCGGGAGTGGTAGCTATCAAGAAATAGACATTTACTCGGCGCTGCGCGCGCGACATTTGTTGTCAGGCGTTGTTGCAGTGCCGTTTGATCAGAACCCTTCTCCGTAGGAGATCAGCTATTGTAGCACGGGGGGTGGATTGCCCGATTTTCCCCTCCCTTGATAATGTTATTTTGTTGTATCCAGGATGGCACGGGAGGGGATCAAGGGGTGGGCAGATGTTGACGGAAATGGAATTGTTAAAGATTCAATTTATGCAAAAGGTGTTGTTTATACGGTTAATATTAATACCAGGCAACAAATCTTTACATATCTGAAAATTTCGCTGCGCCTTCATTTTCTTTCCCCTCCCCTTAATCCCCTCCCATGCCGGTATGGTGCAAAAAATGATATGATCTGGGGAGGGGAAAATGTCTTTTAATCCCCCCCGTGCTACAATAGCTGATCTCCTACGGAGAAGGGCCCTGATCAAACAGCTCCGGAACAATAAATGACGCGAACAAAGTGAGCATATTACATGAGTGCAGCGAGTGTATGTCGCGAGCGTTAGCGAGCGAATGTCCACCTAATGTCCTTCTTTATCAATAAAAAACGGCACCACTTTTGAAACCGCCTGATAGAACATCGACCGCTCTTTCGTTTGCCGGGGGATGATCTTTTCGTTGACATCGAAGGTAACGATGATAAACAGCAACAGGCTGGCGATTACCGCTCCTTTCAGGAGCCCCACGGCGGCGCCGAGGAGCTTGTTGAGCCATCCCAGCGCCATCATATCCACCACTTTCTCAATGATCTTCCCGATGAGATAAGCTAACAGCATGACGACGACAAAGATCAGC
Organism: Bacteroidales bacterium; assembly: GCA_046484945.1. GTDB lineage: Bacteria > Bacteroidota > Bacteroidia > Bacteroidales > JAGOPY01 > JAGOPY01. The sequence goes on along the minus strand of JAWOHY010000135.1, from coordinate 577 downwards.
ACGTAAGCGATGATGCGGGCCACGTCCTCGCTGAGGGTAAAATAGTCAAGCAGTTTTGCCGCGGTGGCGGAAGCAAAGTAAAACGCCGCCATGATGCCCAGAACCAGTCCTGCCAGCGTGGCCAGTTCGATGATGAACCCTTTGCTGAAGCCCCTGATGCAGCCCCACACTAACGGTACCAGAATAAACAGGTCGAGCAGGTTCATCTCTTTATTCTCCGGGTGAGTTCTGTGGCAAAAATGAAGTCGTTCAGCACTTCGTCGTCGGTTTGAAGGATCTGGTGCCGGTTGCCGTTCCACCAGATCTTACCTTTGTTGATAAAGGCAATGTTCTCCCCGATCATCAGAACCGAATTCATATCATGGGTATTCACCACCGTCGTTGTATGGAATTCCTCGGTGATCTCCTTGATCAGTTCATCGATCACCCCGGCGGTGATCGGATCGAGCCCGGAGTTCGGCTCATCGCAAAAGAGATATTTGGGATTCATGGAGATCGCCCTGGCAATGGCCACCCGCTTGATCATCCCGCCGCTGAGCTCCGAAGGCATCAATTTGTTATTCCCTTCCAGGTTCAC
>JAWOHY010000201.1:0-24008 GCA_046484945.1 Bacteroidales bacterium | reverse complement strand
CGGAAGCGGGAAATTCCACACCTGAGAAGAAAGCTGGGAATTGTTTTCCAGGATTTCCAGTTGCTGGGTGACCGCAATGTTGAGGAGAACCTCTTATTTGTGCTGAAAGCCACCGGCTGGAAGAACCGGAAGCAAATGGAGGGCCGGATCGGGGATGTGCTGGGAAAAGTCGGACTGGCTACCAAAGGTTTTAAGATGCCCCATCAGCTGTCGGGTGGAGAACAGCAGCGGCTGGCTATTGCCAGGGCTCTGCTGAATGATCCGGAGATCATCCTGGCTGATGAGCCCACCGGCAACCTTGACCCGGACACATCCCGTGAAATTATGCGCCTGTTGTTCGATATCAGCCATTCCGGTCGCGCCGTTTTGATGGCTACACATAATTACCTGCTGTTAAATGAATTTTCTGCCCGGATCATCCGGTGCGAAGGCGGCAAGATTCATAGCTTATAGATCAGATCGATCATCTTTTCGCCGTTGACCTGATTATCATAATAAATCTTCAACAGATCATTTCTCCGCAGTGCCTCATCCAGGGTAAATTCCTGACTGAATAATTCTTTTAATTTGGATTTAAGTTCTTCAGTTGCATTTCCCATTTCACACAACTGATCCAGATGCGTTCCGGCGATCATTTCATCGTTCACCAGGCAGAACCGGCCGTTGTAGAGCGTGTTGAGCAATTTCAATTTCAGGCCCGTGGCCTGAAAGGTCACCAGAATGTTGACGTGTGCATTGCGGATCAGGTCGAACATTTTTTCTTCATCGGGATTGGCGATCAGCCTGACATCCGGTTTTGTCTCCACCAGTCGCCGGAACTTATCCCTGGGCTTCATGCCCGCAATGATCAGGGGGATGTCCAACCCATCGAACACATTGTTGATCAGGTATGTAGCGGCAAACTCATTCTCCGATACCTCAATATTGCCGTGATACAGCGCATAATCACCCCTGCCAGGGAATATGGCCACCTTTTCATTGGCATGGAAGCTGGGGAGGTGATAGATCTGTTTCCCGGGAAAATGTTTTTGAAGATAGCGTGTGTCATGCATCGATACGGCCAGCATCAAATCGGCATGGCGGAGCACTTTTTGATACATCCTCAGTTTAATGCTGGCCATGAGAAAGTAGATTTTATTCCGCAGGTTAACATCTACCTTGAAGAGATTGAAGTAGTAACGGTGTTCTATGTTACTCTCCCTGTAGACCTTAATCCGGTTTTTAATGCGTTGGTCGTCAATATAATAACAGCTATGCAATCCTTCAAACAGAATGGGATGATCATCCTTCAGCAGGTTGTGCATCATCGCTTCCGATTTCCGGCTGACAACGATATAAGGAGCGAAGCTGAAAGCGGAACGAATGCCGGTAATTCTGGGGTAATAATAAACATTTTCACAGAATTGGTTCAACTGATCGGCACGGTCGCGTCCCGGATACTCAAAACAGTGCAGATGAATCTTTATCCCCAGGTTATGGAGTGTTTTCAGCTTGTAATAGACATCGATAACCCCGCCATAATTCGGAGGATAAGGTATATCAAAAGAAATGATATGAAGATGTTTATCCGGCATAGGGTTTATAAACCGATATCAACGACTCCTTTTCGTTTTCCCAGCAAAGATCCTTAGCAGCAAAATTAAGGTTTTCTTTCCATTTTGCAATACGCGGCAGGTCGCGGGTCATTTCTTTCAGTTTTTCGGCAATATGTTGAGGTTCATGATTATCTGTTAACAGACCGATATCATAATGTATAACAATCTGGCTTACCTCGGGCAGGGGAGAAGTCAGTACAGGGACCCTGGCCTGGATGTAGTCGAAGAGCTTGTTGGGCAGACTATAGCGGTAGTTGATGTTGCTGTCCTTGTCAAGTGAAAGTCCGGCGTCGGCGTGAACAGAATACTCATAGAGCTCATCGAAGGGCATTTTGGGAAGGAAGCGAACTATTTCATCTAAATTCAGCCTGGAAGCCAGCATTTTAAGATCATTGATAACATCACCGCCGCCGATGATGAGTAGCATGCCATCGTTAATGAATTGCATAGCCATAATGGCCTCTTCGGCGCCCCGGTCGATGTTTATACCTGCCCCTTGCATCAGAAAGATCTTCCGGTCGGCCGGCAGCCCGAGTTCCTGCCGGCTCCTGCCTGATCTGTGTTCCCTGTAATAGGGTGTATTCCTGACGACCTTCACATCCACGCCATACTGTTCCCTGAAAATGCCGGCAAGGGATTCATTCACCGTAAATACATGCTTCAACCGTGGAAACAGCGCCTTTTCTATCGATTTCCAGATTCCCCTGACAATTTTTCTTCCTTTCAGCTCAGGAACCTCTGTGAAGTTTTCATGACTGTCGTAAAAGAGCGGGCGGCGTTTTAATTTGGAAACCAGATAATTAGGTAATAAGGTGTCGAGGTCGTTGGAAACCAGGAGATCGGTTTTGTGAAAAAGCAAATAGAAGAAGAGGCGAAGGTTGAATTCAGCGTAAAAAAGCGGCCCTTTTTCAAAGATGAGCCACATGCGGTATCTGCTGTATGGTTTATCTTCCAGAGGGATGGAGTCCCTTTTCTTCCGGCCGGTCAGTTTCACGGAAAAGCCCATTTCAGTAAGGGTCCTGCATACACGGTCAACCCGCTGATCGGTGCTCAGATCGTTAATAACCGATACAATAACGCTTTTCAAGGTAAGAAATGTTTAGAACAACAAAGGTTATTAAACATGGCTAAATTAATATTATTCGCTAACATTTGCGTACATTTGGAATGCTGAAAGATACCCGGTACCATGAAGATTTTCCCTGACCATTCCCTTAAGCCATACAACACCTTCGGCATGGATGTGTGTGCCGGGGAGTTTATCAGCCTGGATACTGATGAAGAACTGGTTGATTTTTTCAAGAGCCAGGTATCCAGGCATGGCAGTGTCATCATCCTGGGCGGGGGCAGCAATATATTATTCACCGGGGATTTGTCGGCGACTGTTGTAAAAATCAATACAAAGGGGATGGAAATCATCGGGGAAGACCAACAGAACATTCACCTGAAAGTGGCTGCCGGTGAGGATTGGGATGAGCTGGTCAAGTTTTGTGTGACCAATGGCTGGGGCGGTCTCGAAAACCTTTCAGGTATTCCGGGGCAGGTGGGCAGCAGTCCCATCCAGAACATCGGAGCTTATGGGGCCGAACTGAAGGATCATTTTTTATCACTGGAAGCACGCAACCGGTGTACCGGAGAAACAGTTTATTTTGATGCCGACAGATGTCAGTTTGGGTATCGTGACAGTATTTTTAAAGGTGCTTTAAAGGACCGGATGCTCATCACGCATGTTACTTTTCAGTTGAAGAAGCGACCGGTTTTTAATTTGAGTTACACCGCATTGCAGCAAAAGTTCGGGCATATATCCCCGGGTGATTTGAGTCTGGAAATGGTTCGTGAGACTGTTCTCGGCATCAGGAGATCGAAGCTGCCCGACACGACTGTTCTGGGCAATGCCGGAAGCTTTTTTAAAAACCCGGTTGTCAGCCGGGATACGCTGGATAAATTAAAAGGGCAGTTTCCGGGGATTGTTTTTTTTGAGAGTTCGCACCCCCACCACCTCAGGGAAAAAATTAAACTCGCTGCAGGCTGGTTGATCGAGCAGTGCGGCTGGAAAGGCTACCGCGAGGGGGATGCCGGGGTCCATCAGGACCAGGCGCTGGTGCTGGTGAATTACGGCAACGCGACCGGCCGGGAAATACTCGCCTTGTCGGAGAAAATCCGTGCTTCGGTATTGGAGAAGTTTGGGGTGGCCCTGGAGAGGGAAGTGAATATTATTTGATTGTTGCTTTTTTATCTTACATTTGATCAAATGAAAACCTGGTTTTAGGTTATGACTGGCATTTCATTGAAGGAAGTGTTTATTTGGCTGTGGCACAGGAAGGAAGCCTTCTTCTGGCTGGCTGCCCTTATCTGGCTGGCCATCGATAACCCGGTCCATCATCATTATACATTATGCCCTTTTCACAACCTGGGCATATCTTTCTGCCCCGGCTGCGGCCTGGGCAGGTCGATCGGATACCTGTTCCGGTTAAACTTTGAGGCATCCTTCCAGGCACATCCGCTGGGTATTCCGGCTGTAATACTGATTGTTACCCGATTTGTAAAGGTTCTTCTGAAAGATGTAAATATTCATTTATCAACCATTTAAATTTATTATTATGTCAAAATTGTTTCAATTCCTTCCCGAGCTTCAAGGCCGTGAGCTGGTTTATGTCCAGGGCCTCACAAAAGATTACACTGATGAGAAACTGACGACCTTTGCCAGTATTTACCGGTCCAGGCGCCGTGACCCCCAAATGATCCTGCTGGTCACCCTGCTCGGTTTTCTCGGTATCGCCGGTGTCCAGCGATTCCTGACGAACCAGATCGGCATGGGATTACTTTATTTCTTTACCTGGGGATTATGCCTGATCGGTACCATTATTGATTTGATCAATTACCAGGACCTGGCAGCCGAATATAACCAGCGGATGGCTGCGGAAGCCGCATCGCTGGTAAATAATATGTGATCAGCCAGCCGGTCGTTACGGTTTGTAATGGATTTCGTTGAATGGAAGTATCCATGCCCCTGTTTTCTAAAGGTTATAATGAAATCCGCCGCTCAGGATGATATTATCTATACCAATATTGGGTTGGTTCAGGTTTGCATTGCTTAAATGCCGGAATCCTGTTCTTACGTCCAGATATATATCTTCCCATAGTTTGATATTTGATCCAAGGGAAAGATTGTCTGAAAAGATAAATCCTGGAGCCTGTCTTTTTATGGATCCCTTGGTATAATGTGGTCCTGCGCTGATGATGGTATAAAAACTCAGTAAATCCCGGCAACAATTCATTCTGAGAAGGACGCCGAGGTTTATCCCATATTCAAATCCATTTCGGTAATCCTGATCGCTACTCTCATATTTGTATTTCGTAACATTATATTGTGGCTGAAGGACCATGTCTATTCCCCACTTCTCTTTTTTCAATAGGGCATAGCCATACTGGATTTGAAACAAAACAACCTTGTATTCATAGTTAGCTTTCAGTACCAGTTCGTATTTATCTCCGTATCCCACAATAAATCCCAGGCGATGCCTTGGGATGTCTGGAATATTCTTTTCCTGTGCCGGTAAGGAAGCCGGAAATAAAAGAGAAATGATTGTTAACAGGATAATGATTCTAATCATGAATTAACCCAGTTGCATACCACCGGTCAACTCATTGACAGCGTTCACGCCATGCCGGTTCATATAATCATTGATGCCTTCGAGGATTTTAATTGAAACGGTGGGATCAATGAAATTGGCGGTGCCCACCTGTATGGCTGTTGAGCCGGCCAGCATGAATTCGATGGCATCAGCGGCGTTCATGATGCCGCCCATGCCGATGACCGGGACCTTCACCGCTTTATAGACATCCCAGACCATTCTCAGGGCAATGGGCTTAATAGCCGGACCTGAAAGGCCGCCGGTAATGGTGCCCAGGATGGGTTTTCGGGTCTCTGCATTGATGGCCATACCCAGAAAGGTGTTCACCAGTGAGATGGCATCGGCGCCGGCATCCACCACAGCCCTTGCCATATCGGCAATATCTGTGACATTGGGAGAGAGCTTGACGATCAGTGTTTTGTCGTAAACGTCGCGTACGGCACGGGTGGCTTCCATGGCCGATTTCCGGTTGATCCCAAAGGCCATACCCCCCGCCTTGACATTCGGACAGGAGATGTTCAGCTCGATGGCTTTAATGCCTTTCACCTTGTTCAGCTTGCGTGTAACGGTGACATAATCCTCAATCGTGCTGCCGTTGACATTTGGAATGATGTGGGTATCGAAATTCCTCACCCTGGGGAATATATGCTGGATGAAATAATCCACTCCCCTGTTTTGCAGGCCGACGGAATTTAGCATCCCCGAGGCCGTTTCCGCCATCCGGGGATAGGGGTTGCCCTCGCGGCGCTCCAGTGTGATGCCTTTTACAAAAATAGCAGACAGCCGGTTCACATCCATGAATTCAACAAACTCCTCCCCATAACCGTAGGTTCCCGAAGCCGTGGTGACGGGGTTTTTCAACTGCAGCTCATGTATGGATACGCTCAGGTCTGCCATGTCAGTTGATTTATGTTGAAAACAGGACCTTCAGTGCAGACACATTTGTTACCGTCGACAGTTTCAACGATGCAGCAAAGACATGCGCCAAAACCACAGGCCATGGTGTTTTCCAGGGAAACCTCGCAGCTGATGTTTTTCTTCCGGGCCAAGCTTGCAACCGCTTTCATCATAGGCTCCGGCCCGCAGGTCACGATATGATCATAAGGGAAATCATCATGCCTGAAAATGCTGTGTTGTGTGACCATTCCTTTCTCACCCAGCAGGCCATCCTCTGTTACTATAATTATATCTCCGAAGGGACGAAACATCTCAATTAGCACAATGTCTTCCGCTTTGCGGGCCCCGAGCAGAAAAGTTACAGATTTGTTCCGGTGTTGCATCTCTTTGCCGTAAAGGATGAATGGAGCGATCCCTGAACCCCCGGCTACAACCAGGATTTTATTCTTTTCAGGGGTGGTGAAAGCGTTGCCCAACGGATAAATGATGTTCACCTTGTCACCCTTGCGGGCCTGGCCCAGTACCCGTGTTCCTTCTCCGATCACCTTGACATAGAAACTCAGGGTGTTGTTGATCATATTGACGTCGAAGATGGAGAAAGGCCGGCGTAAAAATACCTGGGGAGAATTACGAATCTCAATTTCAGCAAAGTTTCCGGGATAGACCGGGACAAGTGGCTCAGGGGCTTCCAACTCAACTATGTAAGTGCTGTAATTCAGCCATTTATGGCCAAGAACCGTGAAGTCTTCAACTTTTTTCATGCATTCCGGGAAGATACGGTTCAGGATTTGTCTTCTGACGTTTCTGCCGGTGCCTCTGGCTGATCCTCCGGGGGAACATTGTCTTTTGATTCCCCTTCTTCATTCTCTTCGGTAAAATCAAGCATTTGCTTTTCCAGCAGCAGGTTGTACCATGTTGCCACTTTCTTCATATCGGAAACATAAACCCTTTCGGGATCATATTCGGGTACGGCCTCCTTAAAAAACGTTTTCAATTTTTCAGGGGCGGATTTCGGATCGGGCGCTGGCTTTCCTTCCATTTTTTCATAAATCTTCCGCAAGACATCCTGAAGCGGGAGATCTTCATCACCTGTCGTGAAAATACTGATCTCCTGCAGGGAACTCACCCTTTCGTGGGTAAATACCGGGAACCGGCCGCCATCGGAAAGGGATTCAACAATGAAACCATTCTTGATTTCTGTCAGCATTTTGTAAAGCCCCGGCTTACCTGAAATGGCCAATATTTTGCTTAAATCCATTCTGATTGTTTTAGGCAAAAATAAACATTATACCGTTATGCTGTCAGGCAAAAGTCTGCAAATCGTGGAGTCTTTTATAAAGTCCGCCGGCCCTGATAAGGTTTTCATGGTTTCCCTGTTCAACGATGCGTCCTTTTTCCATGACCAGGATTATGTCAGCGTACTTGATGGTAGATAGCCGGTGGGCGATGACAATGGAGGTTCTGCCCTTCATCACTTTGATAAGGGCATCCTGCACCAGCTTTTCCGATTCGGAATCGAGAGAGGAGGTGGCTTCATCTAGGATAAGGATGGGTGGATTCCGGAGGATGGCCCTGGCTATGCTGATCCGCTGCCTTTGGCCCCCGGAGAGTTTCGAGCCCCTGTCGCCGATACCGGATTCGTATCCATTCTCCATCGATATGATAAACTCGTGGGCATTGGCTATTTTAGCCGCCCCGATCACCTCTTCCATGGTGACTCCCGGTTTACCAAATACAATGTTATTGTAAACCGAATCATTGAATAAGATCGATTCCTGGGTAACGATACCGGTCAGTGAACGCAGGTCATCGATCCGGTAATCCTTAATATGAATTCCGTCGATTAAGATCTCTCCGGCTGTGGGATCATAAAACCTGGGCAGCAGGTCGGCGAAAGTGGATTTCCCACCCCCCGATGGCCCAACCAGCGCTACGGTCTTTCCCTTGGGGATGGTCACACTGACTTTATGCAGAACGTCTTCGGTGTCATAGCGGAAAGTGATATCACGATATTCGATCTCTTTTTCAAATGACCTGATCCGGACTGGATTTATTTTTTCGATGATCACCTCTTCGGCATCGAGGATCTCGAATACCCTTTCGGCTGATGCAATCCCTCGCTGGATGCTGTAATAGCCTGTAGTGAATGTTTTGGCCGGGGGGATGATCTGGGAGAAGATGAGAATATAGGTAATAAAAACGGCGGCTGAAATGCTGCCCTGGTCGCCGAGGACAAGGCGTCCCCCGTACCACAGCACGATAATGATCACTATCGACGATAAAAACTCGCTCATCGGTGCGGCCAGGTCGCGGGTCCGGTATATTTTCAGGGTTAGCCGCGAGAATCCCCTGTTCAAATCCCTGAAGCGCTCTGACGAAAAACCGATCGCGGTGAAGGCCTTGATGATCCGCAATCCGCTGATGGTTTCTTCGACGATGCTCAGCAATCCGGAATACCTGGCCTGGCCCGTTTTCGATTCCTTTTTCAGGTTCCGGCCGATCAGGCCAATGACATACCCGGCCACTGGCAGCAGGATCGTCACGAAGAGGGTGAGCTGGGGGCTCATGATCATCATCGTGGAGTAATAGGCAATAATGGTGATCGGGTCGCGGAATATGATCTCCAGGTAATGCATGATTGAAAAGTCGATCTCCTGCACGTCATTGGAGATGCGGGTGATGATATCGCCTTTTTTTCGCTGGTTGTAAAAAGACAGGGGTAAAACCAGCATTTTATTATACATATCGTTCCGCAGGTCCCTCACAGCGTAAACCCTCACTTTGGAAAGGAAGAACATGGCCAGGAAACGGGAAAGGTTGCGCAGGAAAAAGCTCGTCAGCAGGAAAAGGCAAATGAAGAGCAGCGCCTCGATTTTTCCCTGTTTAAGGATCAATCGGCTGATATGATAGTTCAGGAAGTCGAGCAGCGAGTCGGGACTGAGCCTGAGTTCCGGCCTGGTCATCACCAACTCGTCGATGCCGAACAGCATGTTCAGGAACGGGATAAGCATGACGAACGACACCAGGGAGAAGATAATGACCAATACGTTAAAGATAATATTTAACAGGGCATGCAGCCAGTATGGCCGGGTGTATGACAGGATCCTGAGGAATTTTCTCATCGGATGGTTTTCAAAAATCAGATGGTGGTCACACCGGTATAATTTTCCGGGGTGATCTTTTTCAGCTCTTCCTTTACTTCCCGTGACACTTTCAGGCTGTCGATGAATTGATGCATAACCTGCCGGTCGATGGTTTTGTTCGTGCGGGTGACTTTTTTCAGCGCTTCATAGGGATTGGGATAGTTTTCCCGGCGCAGGATGGTCTGGATGGCTTCGGAGATCACCGCCCAGTTTTGCTGCAGGTCTTCTTTAATTACGGCATCATTCAGGATGAGCTTATCCATCCCTTTGAGCAATGATTTGATGGCGATCAGGGTGTGTGCGACCGGCACGCCGATATTTCGCACGACGGTGGAGTCGGTCAGGTCGCGTTGCAGCCGGGAGATGGGGAGTTTTTCAGAAAGGTGGGCATACACGGCATTGGCCACGCCCAGGTTGCCTTCGGCGTTTTCGAAATCAATGGGGTTCACTTTATGGGGCATGGCGGATGATCCGACCTCTTCCGCCACAATTTTCTGCTTGAAATAATCCATTGAGATATATGCCCAGATGTCGCGGCACAGGTCGATCAGTATGGTATTGATACGCCGCATATTGTCGAAAAGCGCGGCCAGATTGTCGTAATGCTCGATCTGCGTGGTGGTTTTCTGCCGCACCAGGCCCAGTGATTTGGTAACGAATTGGTCGGCAAAAGCAATCCAGTTCACGGATGGATAAGCCGCATGGTGTGCGTTGAAATTGCCCGTGGCGCCCCCGAATTTTGCACTGAAAGGAATGGTTTTCAGCAGGTGAACCTGGTTTTTCAACCGCTCGGCAAAGACAAATATCTCTTTTCCCAGGCGGGTGGGCGAGGCAGGTTGCCCATGCGTGCGCGCCAGCATGGGAATATCTTTCCATTCTTTCGACTTTTTGACCAGTGTGTCTTCCAGCTCCTGTATCAATGGCATCAGGACATCCTGAAAGGCCAGCCGGGTAGCGTATGGTATGGCCGTATTGTTAATATCCTGGGAGGTCAGGCCAAAATGTACGAACTCCTTGTATTTTTTCAGCCCCAGCTTATCGAATTTTTTCTTCACATAATATTCCACCGCCTTGACATCATGGTTGGTGGTCTTTTCGATCGCTTTCACCTCATCGGCATCGGCAAAAGTGAAATTCCGGCTGATGGCGCGCAATTCGTCGAACCGGTCACGATCAAAATCCTGCAGCGCCGGTAAGGGCAGCTCGCAAAGGGCAATGAAATATTCTATTTCGACAAATACCCTGTAATTAATGTATGCCGCTTCTGAAAAGAAAAAGGCCAGGGGTTCCGTTTGCTTGCGGTACCGGCCGTCGATAGGCGATATGGCATTGGATGAGGTCAGTTCCATGGCTTGGTTTTTTTATGATTTGCAGGGTAAATTTATATACAAATGGTGGCAAAAGTCAAATATTTGATGAATTTTTTAAACAATTAATTTGCGTAAATTCGTTTTCTCATCTGAATATGCAGGATTTACGCAGTATATTGATCCGATATTGGGGCCATTCATCGTTTCGTCCGATGCAGGAGGAGATCATCCGCTCGGTGCTGGAGGGCAAGGATACCCTGGCATTGCTTCCGACCGGGGGCGGCAAATCGGTGTGCTTCCAGGTGCCTGCCCTGGCGATGGAGGGGATTTGCCTGGTGATCACCCCTTTGATCGCCCTGATGAAAGACCAGGTGGAAAACCTGAAGAAAAAGGGGATCAAAGCCGCGGCCGTCTATTCCGGGATGCACCGGAATGAGATTGAAATGACGTTCGACAATTGCCTGTTCGGTGACCTGAAATTCTTATATCTCTCCCCCGAACGCCTGCAAACAGAGAAATTCCGGCAGGTGATCCAAAGGATGAAAGTGGGTTTGCTGGCAGTTGATGAAGCGCATTGCATTTCGCAGTGGGGTTATGATTTCCGGCCGCCATATCTGCAAATCGCTGAAATCCGGCCGTTCCTCCCTAAGGTCCCAGTACTGGCCCTGACCGCCACCGCAACCCCTGAAGTGATCACAGATATCCAGAAAAGGCTGGGTTTTCAGAAAGAAAACGTCTTCAGAAAAAGCTTTGAGCGGAAAAACCTGACGTATGTTATTGTGAAGGAGGAAGATAAGCTGGGGAGATTATTGCGGATCATGCAGAAGGTGCCCGGAGCCGGGATCGTGTATGTGAGAAACCGGAAAAAGACCGTTGAAACGGCTGTTTTTCTTCAAAAGAATGGCATCAAGGCTGATTTCTACCATGCCGGGCTGGATGTGAAAGCCAGGGGAAGCAAACAGGAGGCATGGATCCGGGGGGAAAGCCGTATCATGGTAGCGACCAATGCTTTCGGAATGGGAATCGACAAACCCAATGTCAGGCTGGTGGTGCACCTGGATCTTCCCGACAGCGTGGAGGCATACTTCCAGGAGGCTGGCCGGGGAGGTCGGGATGAAAAGCGTGCCTACGCCGTTTTACTGTTTCACCCTTCCGACCTGGTAAAACTGAAGGAAAACCTGGAACGGGAATACCCTCCCATTGATAAGATCAGGGAGATATACCAGGCCCTGGGAAACTATTTCCAGTTGCCTGTCGGCAGCGGTAAGGATGAAAGCTTCGATTTTGAGATCTATTCATTCAGCCGGAATTATGGATTCAATCCCGTCATCGTTTTCAATGCCATGAAATTCCTGGAAAAAGAAGGGTATATCATGATGAATGAGGCGATGGAAAGTCCTTCCCGCATTCATTTTGAAGCCGGACGGGAAGATATTTACCGTTTCCAGATCGAAAACAAGTCTATCGACCCATTTATCAAGTTATTATTAAGGTCATATTCCGGTATATTTACGGAATTCGTACAGATCAGCGAGGCGGAGCTGGCAAAGCGGTCGGGAATAAAGGAAGATCAGGTGGTGGGCATGCTGGAAAGGCTGCAAAAAGCGGGTATCCTGACATATGTGCAACGCTCCGGGAAACCCCGTGTTGTTTTCACGGTTGAGCGGCTGGATCTGAAAAACCTGCATATTTCCGCGGAGAATTATCATGAACGGAAAAAGGCGGCTAATAAGCGCATAGAGGCCGTGAGCGATTATGTTTCCATAGGCGACATTTGCCGGAGCCAGATCCTCCTGCGGTATTTCGGCGAAAAAGAAGCTCCCCGCTGCGGTCGTTGCGATGTTTGCCTTGAACGCAACAAGATGAATCTGAATGAACTTGAGTTTAAACAGATTCAGCAGTATATCAAAGCCTCCCTGGAAGCCAGGAAGATGACCCTGGCCGAGATGGTTTACGGATCGGCTTCCTATGGGGAGGATCATATTCTGCAGGTTTTGCGCTGGCTGGAAGATAAAGGTGCCGTTTCCAGGGATGACCAGATGAGGTACTCCTGGCGGAAGCAGTTCCGGTTGAAATTATAATGTTGAATGATGAAGCTGGACCGATCTTTTTACACGAGGGATGATGTGGTGCTGATCGCGCGCGAACTGCTGGGGAAATATATTCTCACCAGTTTTGAAGATGGTCTTACCGGCGGTATCATCACAGAAACTGAAGCCTATGCCGGGATCATCGACCGCGCTTCGCATGCTTTCAATAACCGGCGGACGATGCGTACTGAAGTCATGTTCGGTAATGGCGGCCATGCTTATGTCTACCTTTGCTACGGCATCCATTCGCTTTTCAATATTGTTACAAGCGTGGAAAATATTCCACATGCTGTTTTGATCAGAGGGATTGTGCCTGTAACCGGCATTGATATCATGCAGCGGCGGATGGGTAAACCCCTGGGAAATAAGGCCGGTGTCGGGCCGGGTCGCGTATCCGCTTTGCTGGGGATCCATTATTCACATTCAGGCATTGATCTGCTGGGTAACAGGATATGGCTTGAAGACAGAAATATCGAGGTGAAGGATCAGGATATGATGACGGGCCCCAGGGTGGGGGTGGAATATGCAGGAGACGATGCCAGGCTGCCTTACCGGTTCATGCTAAACACTGATAAACGGAATGCGTTGAAATAAAAAAATCCGGTTTCGCCTGGGCGACACCGGATTTTCAGCGGCTGAGAGATGTCAGTTTACTTCACAGTGTTGGATAAGTCAGCACCAGCTTTGAACTTCACCACTTTCTTTGCTGCAATCTTGATCTCTTTGCCGGTCTGCGGGTTCCTGCCTTTTCTGGCAGCTCTTTTGGCAACCGAAAATGATCCGAAACCAACCAGGGCCACCCTGTCATTCTTTTTCAGGGCTTTCGCTGTTGTGGAAACAAAAGCCTCAAGGGCTTTCTTGGCGTCGGCTTTGGTCATGCCGGATTCTTTTGCCATCGCATCGATTAATTCTGCTTTGTTCATGTTTGATAAATTTTAAGTTAACATTGCAAAAACATTGCAAAGGTACGTCAACAGTGAGAAAAGTCAAGTAAAAACACCGGAAAAGCCCGAAAATGTTAATAAAACAGGGGTTTTGTTAATAACTTGACCTTGAAAACCCTTATTACTCTAAGGAAAGCGGATGTTTTTTGTACGATCACCCCACCTCCCAGTCAGAATTTAACCTGAATCCTTTCAGGAATTCGCCGGTCAGCATGGCCCTTTTGCCGGCCAGTTGCAACTCCAGGATTTGCAAAATACCACCGTTTACAGCGATCCCGAGATCGTCTTTGCCATCGGTCACGATTTTCGGAACAGTTAGCTCATGGTATTCAAAGGATAGCCTGGCGCGGTGTATTTTTACCTGGTGTGTTGTCCCATCCGGGGAAATCAGGTTGAAAAATGCCGCCGGTGAAGGACTAAGCCCCCTCACCTTATCATATATGTTTTTCAGATGGACAGTCCAATCCAGCCGGCAATCTTCCCGGAAGATCTTGGGGGCTGTTTTCAGTATTGTCCCAGGGGGCGCCAGCGAATGCTGTTTTGTGGTCGGGATGTTTCCCGATTCGATAATCTTTACCGTTTTCAACACCAGGCTGGCGCCTTTGGTTTTCATCCGGTCGTGCAGTTCGCCGGCGGTTTCGTCAGGGCCGATGGTCATTTTTTCCTGCAGGATGATCTCACCGGTATCGATACGCTGTTGCAGGAAAAAGGTGGTGAGGCCCGTTTCGGTTTCCCCGTTGATGATGGCATGGTTGATGGGGGCCGCTCCGCGGTATTGCGGCAGCAGGGATGCATGCAGGTTGAAGGCGCCCAGGGGCGGCATCTGCCAGACGGCTTCCGGCAGCATACGGAAGGCTACGACCACGAAGAGATCTGCCCGGAGATTTTCCAGCTCCCCGATGAATGCCGGATCTTTCAGGTTGACGGGTTGTAAAACCGTAATATCATATAACAGGGCTGATTGTTTTACTGCTGGCTGCTGAATATTCCGGCCCCTGCCGGCGGGCTGGTCCGGGGCTGTTACCACGGCTGCGATGTCATAATCCTCGCGGATCAGGATTTCGAGGGAGTCAACAGCAAATTCCGGCGTGCCGAAAAAAATTATGCGGGGTTTGTCTTTCATTGGAAAGACGAAATTACGAAAATGGAATGAATGCTACATCATCCCTTTGGCGCGTGCGATATATTTATCGATTTCCCTGGCTTCGACGCTATTGGGGAATTCTTTTTTAATCTGTTCGTAAAGGGGCAGCGCCTTCGTGAAATCGTTCATGATCTCATACGCTGTGGCAGCCTTCATCAGGAATAGCGGGGTGGTTAAATCGTTCTTTTCCATTTTGGCAGCCGCCAGGTATGATCTGACAGCTTTCGATGATTCCCCCAATTCAATATAAGCATCGGCAAGGGCTCCCCTGGCCATGGGCCCGACGATCTCATCCTTCCCCTTGAATGATTTTAAGTAGCTGGCCGCCTCTTCCGCATTCCCCAGTTTCAGGTAGCATATGCCTGCGTAGTATTTGGACAGGTTCGCACTCTTGGTCCACCTGTAGTCATCGATAATCTCCACAAAACCGGGATACATCCCATCGCCGTTCAGGGCCAGGCTCAGCGAATCCATTTCAAAATAACGCTCGGCCATGAACATTTGCTCTTTGGCTTCCTGTTCCCGTGGGGTCATATAGAAACGGTTGATGCCGAAAAAGGCCAGTACTACCACTACGATAACCCCAATCACGATGGTCAGGAGCTTTTGATTGCTCTCGATAAATTTTTCAGTCTTACTCAGGGCTTCTTCAACCTTCACGATCCCGTCTTCCGCTTTGCTCTTTTTTTTGGCCATAGCTACTTACCGTTTTAAGATTCAGGCTGCAAAAGTAAACCTTTTTCTTAAATCATCAAACCTGAAAACTTTTATTAACTTTGCCACCTCAATCGGATAAACAACTAACAATTAATGATATGGGAAAAGGAGACAAAAAAACGAAGCGCGGGAAGATAATTATGGGTTCATATGGCGTCAGGAGGCCCAGAAAACCTGGCCGGAGCCTGCCCAAAACCGATCGGAAAGCGGAAACGGACAAAGCGGTGAAGGCCGCTAAAGAAAAAACCAGGGCCAAGGTTGAAAAAGAAAAAGTAAAGGAAGTGGTCGAAGTTGTTCCGGCAACTGTCGAAACGCCCCAGGAACTGGTTGAAATTCCCCGGGAGATCGTGGAAGCGCCGCAGGTGATATCCGAAGTGGCTCCCGAAGAAGTGCAGACTGCTCCGGAAATGCCGGAAGAAAAACCAAAAACCAGCAAGAAAAAAGCGCCGGCAAAATCCAGGGCGAAAAAGGATACAGCGGTTAAAGCCGAAAAGAAAAAGGAAGAAAAACCTTCGGTAGAAAAGGAAAAGGAAGAAAAGCCGAAAGCGGAGAAGAAAAAGAAAGAAGAGACTCCCAAATCGGTGAAAGAAAAGGAAGAAAAACCGAAAGCGAAGAAGAAGAAGGAAGACAAACCCAAAGAGGAAAAGCCGAAGAAAGAAAAACCAGCGGCTGAAGATTAGCGCTTTCGGGCCAGCCGTTTAAAAACATCCCCTCTTTCTTCGAAATCCCTGAAACTGTCGTAAGAAGCTGCCCCGGGCGATAAAAGGCATATCTTTCCCGGCATGGTGTATTTCCAAATATCGTTCATTGCATCTTCCAGTGAATGGGCGATCAAAAGGTTCTTGCCCCGGTGATTTTGGGATTGGAAAATCTTGTGCATTCTTTCCCCGGCTTTACCCAGGAAAATGAAATTCCTCACCCCTGACGAAGCCAAAAAGCCGATGAGATCAGCATAGTCCAGCATCCGGTCGAATCCGCCCAGGATCAGCGTATCGGTTTCTGGCAAGGCATCGATGGCGGCCATGGTGGCTTCCGGAATGGTGGCAATGGAATCGTTGTAGAAATCAATTCCCCGGTAGTTTCCGGCATATTCGAGCCGGTGCGGAAGCCCTCTGAAAGTGGAAAGCCCTTCCCTGAAGGCTTCCTCGCCGGCACCCGCTGACCTGGCCGCCAGGACGGCTGCCATGGTATTCAAGCGGTTATGTTTCCCTTTCAGGACAAAATGATCAGGTAATTCAATGCACATCCCGGGCCGGCCATCATTCATAAGTACTATCTCATTTCCTGATAGATAGCATCCGTTTTCGACCAGTGTCCGTGAGGCAAAGGGCAGGAACTTCCTGTTTGCACCAGACAGGCGAATCCTGCGACTGATCTCAGCAATATCCTCATTATAAATGAAGATGTCACCATCCTGCTGCCCGCTGAGGATTCTCATTTTGGCGTCATAATATTGCGCCAGTGAATCGTACCGGTCGAGATGTTCGGGGTAAAGGTTGAGCAATACGGCAATATACGGTGCCCTGACCGTGTCTTCGAGTTGATGCGACGACAATTCATATACCATTACCGCATCGGGTGTCATGTGCTCCAGGTAATCGAATGGCGGCCGGCCGATGTTGCCCGCAAGAATGGTTTTTCTTCCCGCCGTATGCAGGAGGTGGTTTACCAGGCTGGCAGTTGTACTCTTCCCTTTGGTACCTGTTATTCCGATGATCTGCCGGTGAAAGGCTTCCAGCATCAGGCGGGTTTGGGAGGTAATGATGCTGCCGGGCCCGGTTCCTGGATTTGATGGGGTGCGGATACCCGGGCTCTTAATGATCAGCTGATGTTCGGCCACCGCATCGAGATAATGGTGACCGGTATAAAAGGTTACATTTTCCAGTGAAATATCAGCGGGAGCGCCGTTTGCAACATCCGGGTCAATGTCGGCGATGCCCACCGGTAGTCCGGGGAAAAGCTGCCGGATACAGCGAAAGGTTGATCTCCCCTCTCTCCCGTATCCCAGGATCAGCAATTTCCTGCCATGCAATAATTGTTTCAGCAATGCTTTCATTTGATGGCATTTTTCAGCAGTCCATAATGTTTACCCGGGACAAAATGATCGGGGGTGAAATGTTGAATTAATTGTTCCAATCCTGCCGCAGGGCCTTCCCCTTCCAATTTTCGCCTGTCTTTATGACGTTTCAGAAGATATGGAAAATTTTCATCTTCATATTTGACCAGGGTTACATCCAGGGCGGCATTTACTTCCGCAATAGTACCGACACAATCAAAAGGTTTGTTCTCAGAAAAACCGGTCAGTTCGTCAAATATGGTCTCCAGCGAGGGATCATCCAGCAAATTCCTGCTAAAAATTGCATAGAGCCTTTCGGGTTCAAGAAAAGGGGAAAGAATAATGAACGTAAAAAGACATTTCGGGCATTTACCGCACCAGGTGTTTTTTTTGCTTCCGGCGTTGCAGCTTCTGAATACATCAAAAAATTGCGGCATTTTACTGAAAGCGCTGGCAATCTGTATTTCAGAAAGCGGACGCAATAAGCTGTAATAATTAAAATCCTGCGAAATAAAATTACCTACATATGCCCGAAAATCGTTCTCGAATTCAAAGGATTTAGAATACTGGTGGTTGATGTTTGTGCCGGGAACAGTGGATTCGTTGGCGCTGGATTCGTTTGAAAGAATGATCTCATTTCGGTTGCTCAGGTATCCTGCCAGTAAGGAATAGAAAGCCAGTAAAGCCGAAAAGGGGGTGTGCCCGTTCAAAAATCCCCGGTCGTTCAGTGCCAGGAGCTGCGGGTCAATTATCCGGAAGGCCTCCAGGCATTCGCCCGGCTTTTTACCGGCGGCAGCAATAACCTCACGGATTGCCTGCCTGGGGTTCAGGATAAAAGGAATCCAGTCTGCCCCTGCCTGGTTCAGCAGACCCATACTGACGGCCGAATCTTTCCCTCCGCCAGCTGGCACAATGCTGCCCGAAGGTGCTGGCAGGTTAAACGGAACCACCGGATCATCCACAACAGGCTCAATGGTCATGAAATCATCTAAACCGGCCGGTATGGAGTTCATGAAGAAAAATTCTCCCAGCCCGTTGAAATAAATTTTTTTCCAAAAAGCTACCTGTTTTTCTGATAATGTATGTTGCCGGATGATGACCTTTGGCGGGCATGCCGCTTTCCAGTAACTGATCAGTTCGATCATTCCCATATGAAAAACCAGGTTGTCGAGCACTTTATCTGACAATATTTCAGGTTCAATGAGAATGTCAGGCTGATAGGGGATGCGGACGACCGGTTTAAAAAAATATTCATCCGCAAGGCTGAATTGAAAAATAATTTCAAGGTTTCTGGCATTATAACTGTAGTGGTATGAGTCATATGCGAGAAAGGGAAATTGATCTCTCAATGCACGAAACCTTGAAAAGTTATCAAGCCGTTTCATCAGGCTGGTATTATTTTTGTAATTTAGATTTCAAAATTAATCATTTCGGGTCATCCCGGAGAGAAGAATAAATAATGAAAGACATTCACGATCTCTTAAAAATAAAGACCAATAACATCAAGCCGGCCAGGGGAACGATCCTGATCTCCGAACCGTTCCTTTGGGATTACTTTTTCAAGAGGTCGGTGATATTATTAGCGGAGCATAATGAAGATGGCACATTCGGGGTGATTGTCAACAAGCCGATCAAGGCCCGGTTCAACGAGGTGGTCAAGGATTTCCCCACATTCAACGCCAAAGTTTTCCTGGGCGGGCCGGTTCAGAGCGACAGCCTGTTTTTCATCCACACCCTGGGCGATCAGATCGTCAACAGCATGGAGATCATGCCGGGGGTATACTGGGGGGGAGACATTGAACAGGTCAGGGAACTGATCCAGATCGGGATCCTGAAACCATCGCAGATCAGGTTTTTCATCGGTTATTCAGGTTGGTCGCCCAATCAGCTGGATAGCGAACTGGAGCGGAATTCCTGGGTCGTTTCGCACATTGGCGTCGAGGAGCTCCTGAAAACAACGCCCTCTGCACTCTGGGCCCGCTCACTGCGGCGCCTTGGCAAAGATTATGCCCACTGGATCAAATTTCCCGATGATCCCGGTGAAAACTGATTCCCCTGTCCGATGTATCAAAGCATGAAACACTACATTCTTTTACTGGTCCTCATATTGACCGGCTATTCAGCCGCGGCGCAACTGATGCAATTCCAGCAGGGCAAGAAATTGTTCATGGAGGGTGACTACCAGAAGTCGCTGGAATATTTCAACCAGGCCATCAGCCAGGAACGGTCGGGGAACCGGGAACTGCTGGCAGAAGCTTATTACCTGAGAGGAATGAACTATATCAGATTGTACGGTGAGGCTTTCTCCGGGGATCATGCCACATTACAGAAAAGATATGCCAATGCGTTACTTTCGGCTTATAATGACTTTATATCATGTCTGAAATATGACAATGGCCAGTACTGGCAAAGGATCGACAATGAAATGAAAAACCTGCACCAGCCTTTGCTGCAGGAAGGGCTGAAATCGCTGAATGAATACAATGACCTTGTCTTTAATGGCACAACTGATAAAAACCTGCTGAAAAGGGCGGAAGATTACCTGACAGCGGCACATGACATCAGGGATTCCTATCTGGTCAACGATTTATTGGGACAGGTAGCCCTGGAAAAGGGCCAGAAAGAGGAAGCCGGAAAATTCTTTTCCCGGGCGGAAAAACTTTACACGGAAAATCTTCCGGATGAGCCCGATTTCCTGATGGCCTATGTTTTTTACCGTCAGGCAGCCATTCACAAAACCACCGATATCCGAAAGGCCCTTGATGACGCACGTCGTGGAATACGTTTAATGGAGAGCGAATATGAGCGTTTTACCAGAATGAAATATGATATGGCGCCGCCCCGGATCATGGATATGGAAGAACAGTATACACTCGCGATGCAGGATCTGAACAGCCTTACCCTGGACCTTTATCTGTCCGCACCGGAAATGTATGTGGAAGCGCTGGATGTATTTGAGCAGGAGCTTGAAGAAGAACCTGATAATGTGAACGTTCTGACCGGCTATGCTTCTTTGCTGGAAAAAACAGATAAGCCGAAAGCCATTGCCATGTATGAGAAAGTACTGGCACTTGAGCCGGATAACGAGGTTGTGTTGTTCAACCTGGGCGTGCTTCATTACAGCAGGGGGAAAGAGATGTTCGACCTGGCCCAGAGTACTTCAGATAATGATCAGTTCAGTATTTTGCTCGAAGAGGCAACGCGCTCCTTTGATTTAGCGAAACCTTTCTTTAAAGAAGTCCTGGCGCTCGACCCGGGATCACTGGATGCTGTGCAGGCATTAAAGATCATCGCCTTTGTCCTCGATGAAAAGGAGGATTATCTCAAATACCAGGCTTTGGAAAAGGATTTGGGGCAGTGATCATTCCGCGCTGTTCTCTTCCTCCGCTTCTATATCCGATTCAGTATCAATGGCTTCTCCCAGCAGCTTCACCGTTTCGCCGGCGGGCAGTTCCTGCACATCGCGGAGTTTGCGCGTGATCGCCCGTGATCTGACGCCCGCTTTATCGATCACATTGGTGGCTTCCTGGAGCTTTTTCTTCGTTTTGTCGAGTATATCGCCAAAGAGTCCGAATTCATTCTTCACCGCGCCGAGCAATTCCCATACCTCGCTGGAACGTTTCTCTATCGCCAGCGTGCGGAAACCCATCTGCAGGCTGCTCAAAAACGCCACCAGGTTCGACGGGCCGATCACTGTGATGTTGAAATCGCGGCGCAACAGCTCAAACAAACCCGTACGGCGAAGGATCTCGGCATACAAACCTTCCGTCGGGACAAACATGATGGCGAAATCGGTGGTGTGCGGGGGGTTGATGTATTTGTCACGGATATCTTTAGCGTTTTTCCTGACGGCATTTTCAAATTGCTTCGAGATCGCCTCAATTTCGGCAGGGGAGATGTTCACCATGTTGTCGTAAGCATCGATCAACCGCTGGTAGTCCTCTATGGGGAACTTCGAGTCGATCGGCAGCAATAAGGGCTTGTCATCACTATCCCGGCCGCCGGGCAGCTTCACGGCAAATTCGATCCGCTCGCTGCTGCCGGGCTTGACGGTGGCATTGTGAATGTATTGTTCGGGTGAAAGGATCTGCTCCAGGATAGTCCCCAGCTGGATTTCGCCCAGGGTGCCGCGGGTTTTCACATTCGTCAGCACCTTCTTCAGGTCCCCAACGCCGGAGGCCAGGTTCTGCATCTCCCCCAGCCCCTTGTGCACCTGCTCCAGCCGCTCGCTGATCATTTTGAATGATTCGCTGAAGCGCTTTTCGATCGTGCTCTGCAGCTTTTCATCTACCGTCGCCCGCATCTCTTCCAGCTTTTTGGCGTTATCCTCCTGGAGCGTCCGCAGCTTCCCCTCGATCGTCTCGCGGATCTTTTCCAGGCGGTTTTCCGTCAGGTTGTTCAGTTCCTGCTGCTTCGACTGTATATCATTGAACTTCTGCCGCTGCAACTCATTGAATTCCTTCACATTGTTCGTAAAGGATTCCTGGAATGATTTCAGAGAAGAGGCCAGTTCTTCGCGGTTCTCCTTGAGCGTCTTTCCGATCTCCTCGGGGTTACGGGAAAACTCCTCCCGGGTCGTTTTGTCGATCCGGCCCAGCTCATTGCCCAGGTACCCGAGCTGGATTTTCAACTCGTCAAGTTTATTCCCGGCAGATGGCCTTCTGATGATCGAAATCGTTAAGTATAAGTTGACGATCAGCAATATCCCAATGATAATCAATACAATTGTAGTAATCATGGTATAATCAATTTGGTGATAAGGTAATTTGAAGCCGCAAACAAAGGTAATCTTTTCCGGAGATTACCACGAGATGGCATTTTGCCTGCATACATCGATACACATACCGCATTTGTTGCAGCGCTCCTGTGCAATGACGAGGATATCAGGTTCGCAGGGAGTGTCGATGGAAAAACAATATTTGACGCATTTGGCACAGGCGGGATTAGGGACCAGGTGAATGGCTTTTTCAGGGCATATTTTGACGCAGTCAAAACATAAAATGCATTTGGCGTGGTCCAGGCGCAGCTTTAATGGTTGTATTTTGATTTCTTTTTTCACGTTGACAACTTTTTCCATATCTGGTTGATTTCCCGGCTTATTTCAGTGTCAGGGGCCCATTCCGTTATGGTTTTTCCATGGATCATGGCCCCGGTAACATGTTCGTCGTAAGGCAAACGGCCCGAAACCGGTATGCTGAGAAATTCACACCAGTGGTCAATTTGAATGCTGATTTCTTTATTCAGGTCGTATTTATTGATGATCACGGCGGCAGGTATGCCTGTAGGTCTGACCATTTCGACCGTTCGTTTCAGGTCATGGAAACCGGAAAGGGTTGGTTCGGTGATGATGATTACCTGGTCAACACCTGTTATGGTGGATATTACCGGGCATCCGATCCCGGGAGGGCCATCCAGGAGGATTATTTCCAGGTGGTTTTCTGCTGCCAGCTTTTTGGCTTTTTCCCGGATTTTACTGACCATTTTCCCTGAGTTTTCATCACCGGGTGCCAGCCGGCCGTAAACGATCCTGCCATTCCTGAAGGTGCCGGAATACATCATGCTCCGGTAGCTGCGGTTCATTTGAATGGCGTTTACAGGGCAAACATGGGAACAGAGAAAGCATCCTTCACAGTTGATTTGTGAGATGTAAAATTTTCCATCTGCTAATGCAATGGCTTCAAAGCGGCAAAATTTCGCGCAGATACCACATTGGGTGCAAAGCAGGGGATCAATCTCCGCTTTGTACCCTCCCGGGTAAGCCTCTTCCTCTTCCGGCTCAGGCTCGAGGATCAGGTGCAGGTTGGCGGCATCTACATCGCAATCGGCCATCATCACCTGCTTTCCCAGTGTGGCTAAAGCCCCGCAGATGCTTGATTTGCCCGTTCCGCCCTTACCGCTGATAACTGCTATTTCCATTGATTTGCTCTAATGTATCGGCAACCTGGAGGAATTGCCTGCGGAGTGACGGTATTTTTTCTGCTGCCACGATCCCTTCGGAATACAACCTGGCAATATCCATGCTGAAAGGGATTTCCGCCAGCAAAAGGATATCGTTCTCCTTCAGGTACTTGTAAATGTCATTATTGCCTGTTCCGGCACGGTTTACCACCACTCCGAATGGTTTATTCAACTCCCGTAACGTTTCAATGCTTTGTTTAAGATCGCTGAGCCCGAAAGGGGTAGGTTCCGTGATCATCACGACGAAGTCTGCGCTGTTCACCGTATGGACAAAAGGGCAGGAGTTGCCGGGAGGGGCGTCAAGGATCACGATCTCGGCTTTGTCATTGATATGCCTGATCGCTTCTTTGATGACCGGAACCGGTGACATCACACCGATCCTCATTTTCGCTTCGGCGATCTCAGCCCATTCATTGAGCGTATAAGTTGTCACTTTGCCCAGAGAGACAGGATGCTCTCTGACGGCACCTTCCGGACAGGCGGCCAGGCAGGCGCCGCAGCTATGGCACAGCTCCTGCA
>JAWOHY010000187.1:0-3819 GCA_046484945.1 Bacteroidales bacterium | reverse complement strand
AGGATGCTCAATCCTTCGTCAATCTCAAGCATCAGGGGGGTTAACATGCCGTATAACGGAGGCCAGGGCATTTCGCCCCCTGCGTATGGAAGAGGGATGGAGTCCCTTGTGAGCGGGTGCGTATATTCCACTTTACCGGATTGTTCTTCATTATAATAATTACCGATGAAGAGAAGTCCTTTCCCATCACCAGTGAATCGTTCCCTGACGGTGATAAAATCATTTGACGAGGAGGCCTGCCGCAGCCGGGCGCCTGATCTTTTCAGCATGGCTTCATATACTGGTTTATGCCCTTCGGTATCAAATCCGATCCAGGTGCCAAGATGCATCAATGTCCCCTTTCCCATGGTTTTGACGAAGCCGCAGGGTTTGCCGCTGATGGTGCGGGCGATGACCTCCGAACTGGCCAGATCGCTTTCCGAATAAGTGATCACCGGGTTGGCGCACTTGATGTCTTTCAGGCCGAATATGTCGATCAGCGGCGAATCGATGGTTTCGGTTCCGGCTGGTGAGACAGGGATGGAGTCCGCCTTCTGGCGGATGGAGTCCCTGATGACCAGGGATGGAGTCCCTGTCATCTCCCGGTCGGGCAGGTTGGGAAAAATCACCAGGTTGCCCCCGGCCCTGGCGTAACCGACCAGGACCTGCTGCTCCCGGGCATTCATCTCATCGGTGCAAAAAGCCCAGACCTGCCTGTATCTGGCCAGGCTGCCTGCGGTGGCCTTGTTCAGATCAGCCATGTCATAGTCGATATTTAGTACCTGCAAGGCTTTTAACAGGCCGTCGAAGTATGCCGGGCGGCGGATGGCGGCATAGTTGAAGGTCAGCCCCGAAGCGCCTTCCTCGGGCCGCTCCAGCTCGGTGGCATAGTAAGGCGGATAGAAAAGCACGCAGATCTCGGCTTTTCGCTCAGCTTCCAGGATGATCCCTTCAGAGGTTTTCACGATACGGCTCATTCTTTGCACAAGAGGGTAGAGGCTTGTCTTTTCCCCATCCGCCTGCAGCGGCGTAAACCAGTAGAAGGTGTCGCCGGAATAGCCTCTCCGTTCGGGATTCCGTCCCTGGGAGAACATATAATAGTTCCATCCCTTCAGCCCGTGGGCCAGGCTGGCCTTGTAAAAAAGCTCCAGCTCACTGGGGTTGGTCACCACGTGGTACTCCCGCGAACCGCACTGGAACTCGGCGGCAAAAAGCGGTTTGTTCCCCTGCATGGCCAGCGTGATATCATTGATGATGCGGTCGTCGTGCATGTTGCGGTAGGAGACGAATTCGGGGATATGGTCGATTCCGAAGATGATCTCGCTTTTATCTCCGAAAAGATCTTCATACATGGTGATATTCACCGGGAACTCGTACCCGTGGCCGTAAATCCATCCCGGCAGGTTATGGTAAAAGGGGACGGTCACGCCACGTTCTCTGGCCATTTTCAAAAGCATCCGCAGATAATCGCCGTAATAAGACCGCCAGAAAAGATGCCATTCATAATCCCTGCCACGGTCTTCATTCGACACGAAAGGCAGCCTGCCGTCCGGCGGAAGCTCCACATCATCAAAATCAGTATAATCCGTCCCCCATAAGCGGTTTACCTCATCCACATTTCCAAATTTCCCCATTAAATAATCCCCCAGTCTCCTTTTCACCCCGTCCCCATAGTCCGCCTGGTGAGCCAGCCAGGAGAATACGCCGATCTCGTTGCATACCTGCATCATGATAACAGGGCCGCCGGCAGATATTTCCCTTCTGGCGATAAGCGGCATGACCTGGTCATACCAGCGCGTTACTTTTTCAAGGAATACCGGGTGGAACAGGCTGACCCCGTCGCCCGGGACAATGTCGCCTTTCCGGTTTCGCATCTTCACCTCGCTGCCGCATTGTTCCACGAACCAGTCGGGGAGCCCGGCCCCGCGCCATTCGGCCAGGATGAACGGCCCTGGTTTGAGGATGCAATACAGCCCGTGTGCCTGGCAGCGGTCGAGCCAGCCTTCAAGGTCTTTCTGGGGATGGGTCTTTCCTGAGAAATCGAATTCCCCTTCGATCTCTTCATGCCAGGCCCAGGGAACATAGGTGCTGACCGTGGAAAGGCCGGCTTCTTTTGCGGCGGAGAGGTGTTTGTCCCATAGTCCGCGTTGAATCCGGAAGTAATGGATCTCGCCGGAGTTGAGGAAGGTTTTCCTGCCGTTGAGAAGGAAAGTATCTTGTGCCTTAAAGTTGTCTTTTACCATAATTTTCTGTATAAATCGGTTTGAATGACTATTGACGCGCTGGTGCGGTTCGGGATTCCGCTCACTTTGCTTGCATCCAGCGCCTGAACAGCACATCGTAAACGCTATAAAAAATCTGGCCCTCCTTTGTGTAATCTGAATAAATCATTTCCTTTTCTGTCAGGGCTTGCAGCGACCGAAGCACTGTGGCGGGGCTGCCCAGGTTATATCCTGCGATGAAGTCTTTGGATGTGGGATAATAAACAATCCCTTCATGTGCGATTGCTTTCAACAGTTTCCATTGCTGCTTGGTTAACAGATCCCTGTATTTAAAAAAAACGATCTCCTGTTCCTGGAGCAACCGGGCAGCCTGTTCTTTCCAGTTCTCATTATCTATTTTTCGTGAGGCGGATGCATACACCCTGTTGCAAAGCAACTGAACGTAGTATGTGTGATGGTCGGCCCAGTCGAGCATAGCATTTATAGTATCCTCACCTATTGTGTTTCTTGCTTCTTCGAAGTGATGCCGAATGAATGAAGCATATGCCATTGGCTTAATTTTATCAATTTTCAGGAAACTGGCACTTTGGTAAAATGGCCGGGAAGGATCGGCAAAAAGTTGCGTCATTAAATGCTGCTGACTGCCCGAAAAGATGAACCGGATATTGTTGAGTGACTGGACAATACTTCTCAGGAATGCATCCGTATTTTTTTCGGGATAATTCAGGATTTGCTGAAATTCATCGATGGCGATAACGACTTTTTGCGGATAACCCTCAAGGAATTCGAGCATGGATTGGATATGCCGCTCGGACTCGCCGGGCCTTACATCCACCGTGAGTTGCGGAAAACCGGTCAAAGGGTCGAAAGCCACAACCGGTCTGAGGGATTTGATGAAATCCAGGATTTTTTTGCCGGGTTTCGACTTTTCAGGAATGGTAGAAAAAACAGCCGTAACCAGTGCATTTAAAAATTCCTTCAGGTTTTCGGTTGGAAGGATATCAACATAGATTCCCGCATAATTTTTCGGAAGCCGGGTCAGCACATGCCGGATCAGTCCGGTTTTTCCTATCCGGCGAATGGCCATCAGGATCGTTGATTGTCCGTTGACCAGGTTGCTTCTGAGGGCATTTGTTTCATCTTCGCGGTCGCAGAAATACTCACTTCCCTGGTATCCGGTTGTAATGAAAGGGTTTGAAATAGATGCCATGATGATTTCAACAATTATTATATTACAAAATGTAAATTACAATTTGCAAATATAATTCTTTTTAAACGATTTGCAATGCGGTATTATGACAATTTAGTTTCGAGTTTCGAGTTTCGAGTTTCGAGTTTCGAGTTTCGTGTCCAAGAACCAAGAACCGAGAACCAGGAACCAAGAACCAAGAACCAAGAACCAGGAACCAGGAACCGCTGAGCAGCGTTCATCCCCTAAATCCCCGCGTTCGTAACGCCAAGCCCGGCGTTTATGCATTTAGTTCATTCCTGCCTGCTGGGGGTTGTACATTTAGGTTATCATTAGCTCACTTCGTTCGCGTCATTAAGTGGACATTAATTGACATTAAAATACCAAACCACATGAAAACATCAGTTTTACTCAAAAACCTGCTCTGGG
>JAWOHY010000174.1:0-7245 GCA_046484945.1 Bacteroidales bacterium | reverse complement strand
CTCCAGACTATAAAGGATCGCCCCTTCCGCCCTGGCGCAAAAAAGATCGTAGCCCGATCCATGGAAGACTTTTCGATACAACGTCCATGGATCGATTTCAAGCCATGCTGCCAGGTTAGAAACCAGTGACGAGCTGCTCCCCAGCCCCCACCGTATATCGAAGTCGATCTCATGGTATAATGAATACCCCCGGGCGGCATCTTTCAGCTCCGGTCGCAGTAATGCACAAGCCCTTAGAAGATCCGAAACAAAACGGCCTGTATTTTCATCCTGGGTTTCCAGCACTTCGAAATCATCCAGGCTGAATACGGCTGAAAACCATTCCTGTCCCTCAACTTCGGTTCTCCAATCAATGATACCGGGGATACGGGCCGGACCGGCTGTCATCTGCTGTCCTCTTTTCAGAGGCACGGCCAATGCCCTGGCGCCGTGCAGCACCACATATTCTCCCGAAAGAAGCAGTTTGCCTTTTGAATAAAATATCCCGTTTTTCAACTGTCAGCTTTTTACCTCCATGCCAAGGGGAGCCCTGAGATTATTGATGAAATCCGTTACCGATTTAAAAGAGACTTTCTGATTTTCAAAGTATTCAATGGCTTTCAGCTTCTCCTCCTGCGTAGCGGAATAAAAATTCAGGATATTGAAGAGGTGCATTTTCATGTGGCCAACTTGTATACCCTTGGTAACGAGTGATTTGACTGCACTAAAATTATTGGCCAGCCCGGCAGAGGCGGCGATCATCATGAGTTCCCTGGCCGAGGGCAAGCCGAGCATCTCCAGGGAGAACTTTGCCATCGGGTGAAGCGAAGTAAGCCCGCCAACTGTTCCGAGAGCCAGCGGCACATTCAGTTCATAGTGGAAGCGGCCATTCTCCAGGCTGAGTTCCGTCAGGCTCTGATATTTCCCGGTGCGGGCGGCATAAGTATGCGCCCCGGCCTCTATGGCCCTGAAATCATTCCCGGTAGCCAGTGCAATGGCGTCAATTCCGTTAAAGATACCTTTATTGTGGGTCGTGGCCCGGTACTCATCGATCCGGGCGATCTCCACCGCCCTCTGGAACTTCCAGGCAAATTTCTCGGAGGTCATGTCCTTATCCCTAATCTTCAGGTCTTTGATATCACATTCAACATAAACCCTGGCCAGGCAATTGGGGGTATAATTCGACAAAATGGCCATGATGATCTCACATTCCTTCTCATCATCTGTAAACCGCCTGTCTTTCAACAGGAAATCCTTCAGCAGCCGGGCAAACTCCTCCAGCACCGAGTTGATGAAATTCGCACCCATGGAATCAACGGTGTCGAAGGATACTTTGAGCTGGTAGTAGTTTTCCATCTGATCATTCATGTTGATCAGACGGATGTCGAGGATACCGCCCCCCCTGCTCTCCATGTTGGCGGTGATCGGTTTGGTGCCATTTATCAGCTCCTTCCTGAGACCGGGCATGGCATTTTCCAGTTTATTTGGATCACCTTTCCAAATGAAGTGTACCTGTCCGATCTTTTCGGTAGCGGCCACCTCGGCGTGGAAACCGCCCCGTTCAGCCCAGAATTTTGCGCTGCTGGAGGCGGCGGCAATGACCGAGCTCTCCTCGATCACCATGGGCACCAAGTAATTTTTACCGTTGATCAGAAAATTGGGCGCGATCCCAAAAGGGAAATAAAAGTTTGAAAGGGTATTTTCACTGAATTCATCAAAGAGCGTCTGCTTCTTCGGATCGCTGTGCCAGTATGATTTCAGTTCTCTGAGAACTTTTTCGGGGTAGTCAAAAAAACTGGCTACCAGCTTCAGTTTCTCTTCTTTGCTCATTTTAGAGAAACCATTGATAATGCCGGAGATGTTCATTGTTCAGATTCCTTAATCATAAAATAGGCCTGTGCGAGTTTCATCCCTTCTATCTGGTATTCAACGAATTGTTGCAATTCTTCATAGGATTGTGCGGCGAATTTAAGAAATCCCGACGCCTGGCCATAGATGGCCGGGAGCCGGCAGCGGTTGATCAGGAAATAACCGTCGAGGAAGGAGCGGATCCCTCCCGAAATGATCACCTGGTGACATTCGATCCCGCTTTCATGATCTACAATATGGTTAACCATATCGGTCATTTCCAGTGCATCATGTCCGATCAGGCTGACCGGCTCATAATACTGTTGTTTGAATTCATCTGACCGGAGCAGTTCCAGTTTTGCGAAGTTTGTTCCGCCGTATGCGGCAAATTCAACGGCTGCCAATGGCAGTTGGAGTAGTGCTTTCAGGCTGGCGGGCCCCATCCCCTGGCCGACCTCTTTCACGATCACGGGATGGCGGGTCATTTCAAGGAATGTGCGGATGGTATCGATCGGGGGCTGGCTTAACCGGTCGCCTTCCGGCTGCAGCCATTCCTGCAGCGGGTTAACATGGATGATGATCCCGTCGGCCCGCAGCTTTTCCACCAGCTTTTCCGCCGGAGATATGTCGCCCTGCAACACCATTTCCTCGAGCTGGGCGATGCCGAGGTTGGCATAGAATGGAAGGTCGTTGCCGATCACATCGCGCATGTCGAAGTCGGCGAAATGGGCATCACTTTCCAAAAGCGGCCGGCATGATCCCAATCCCATCCCGAAGCCATATTGCCGGCAGACCCTGGCCAGGTTCCGGTTGATCTGCCCGGCCAGGCGCGTCCCGCCCGTCATACTCGACACCCATAGCGGCGCCCGGTGGGTCTTCCCAAGGAATTCGAACGGGCGAAGCGGAGATGCGGGGTGCTTTGACAACAACGGCTCATAAAAGAAACGCCTGTCGAGCGCCTCCATGCCGGTCTTCGACTGGAAGGCCAGGTCAATATGATCTTTTTTTCGGTCTACCATTCTTCCTCAATGATGACTTCTTCGGGTTTCATATTTTCTTTTAGCGATCTGATCAGTTCATCGGTAACAAAAGCATTGATCTGGTCGAGGTATTGCTGCCATTTTTCATCATAACCGGGCTGGCTTTTGTCGAGCCATTTTTCGACCGGATACCGCGAAACCTGCCTGAGCAGGAAATTATCGATGGTATAGCGATACCTGTCTTCTTTGAACTCAATTTTAGCAGTGTAAAGGATCATTCCTGCTTCATTCCGGTTACCATCCTCATCATAATCATAGATCCTGAACTGATGCTGGATCCGGATCAGTCCTGTCGCCTGGTCGCGGACCTTTGTTGCCTCCCAGGGATTAGCATAAAAGGTATGCAGCCAGGATGAACAACGGTTGAACAATTCGTCTTTGCTCCCTTTCTCCTCCACCACCTCCTGGTATGTGATCAGGCCTGTGGCCGGATCGACCAGAAGGGTAATGCTTCCGGTATTCTGAGCAAAAGAAGACAGGGATAAAAACAAAAAGACAACGAAAAGGTTCAGCGCTTTCATAGGTGATGATATATGCCAAGGACAAAGTTACGAAATATATGCAAAAAAAAGAGGATGCCCTTTTAAAAGGCATCCTCCGGAAATATTGACTCAAATAATGATTAGTACATACCATCAGGCATGCCGCCGCCGCCCATTGGCATTTTCGGTTCTTTATCCTCTTTGATGTCAGCCAGCAGGCATTCGGTAGTCAGCAGCATACCGGCAATGGATGCGGCGTTCTCCAGGGCTACCCGGGCTACTTTGGTCGGATCGATCACACCGGAATCGAAGAGGTTTTCATACACTTCTGTCCGGGCGTTGAAGCCGAAATCTTCCTTGCCTTCGCGTACGCGCTGAACGATCACCGAACCTTCCATACCGGCGTTTTCGACGATCTGCCGCAGCGGCTCTTCGAGAGCACGGCGGATGATGGCGACGCCGGTGTCCTGGTCTTCATTTTCGCCCTTCAGATCGGCAATGGCTTCTACAGCGCGCAGGTAAGCTACACCACCTCCCGGGATGATCCCTTCTTCAATTGCTGCACGGGTGGCGTTGAGGGCATCGTCGAAGCGGTCTTTCCGCTCCTTCATTTCCACCTCGCTGGCCGCTCCCACGTAAATCACCGCGACCCCACCGGCCAGTTTTGCCAGGCGTTCCTGCAGTTTTTCCTTATCGTATTCCGACGTAGTGTTTTCAATCTGCGTTTTGATCTGCTTGACACGGCCATCGATATTCTCCTTCTTGCCCTTGCCTCCAACGATGGTGGTGTTGTCTTTGCTGACAGTGATCTTTTCCGATTCACCCAGGTACTGCAGGGTGGCGTCTTCGAGCTTGAATCCTTTCTCTTCGGTGATCACCGTGCCTCCGGTCAGAATGGCGATATCCTCGAGCATCTCTTTCCTGCGGTCGCCGAAGCCCGGAGCTTTCACTGCCACCACTTTCAGGGCGCCCCTGATCTTGTTCACCACCAGGGTGGCCAGCGCTTCGCTTTCCACATCTTCGGCGATGATCATCAAAGGACGGCCGGTCTGGGCTGCTTTTTCCAGGATCGGCAAAAGATCCTTCATGATAGAGATCTTCTTGTCATGGATCAGGATGTAAGGATTTTCGTAAACCGATTCCATTTTTTCTGTGTCGGTCACAAAGTATGGTGAAATGTAACCGCGGTCGAATTGCATCCCTTCCACCACGTCGACGTAAGTCTCCATGCTCTTGGCCTCTTCGATGGTGATAACGCCTTCTTTCTTCACTTTGGCCATCGCTTCGGCGATCAGTTTTCCGATCGTAATGTCATTGTTGGCGGAAACGGCGGCCACCTGTTCGATCTTCTCATTGCTATCGCCGATCTGCTTGGTCTGTTTCTTCAGCGATTCGATCACTTTAGCCACAGCGATGTCAATCCCTCTTTTGATTTCCATCGGGTTAGCGCCGGCCGTGACGTTCTTAAGACCCGTAGTGAAGATCGCCTGGGCAAGCACCGTGGCCGTGGTTGTTCCGTCACCGGCCAGGTCATTGGTCTTGGAAGCGACCTCTTTCACCATCTGGGCGCCCATGTTTTCGGCATTGTCCTTCAGTTCCACTTCCCTGGCGACGGTAACGCCATCTTTGGTGATCATCGGTGAACCAAAAGATTTCTGGATAATCACATTGCGACCTTTAGGGCCGAGTGTCACTTTGACTGCATTTGAAAGTTCATCGACCCCCCTCTTCAGTTTTTCCCTGGCGGCCAGGTCGAATATAATCTCTTTTGCCATACTTTTTAATTTTTAAGGTTTATGAATGATAATTTGATTACACAATTGCGACAATATCCGACTCCCTCATGATCAGGTAATTCTTTCCTTCATAGGAAATTTCGGTCCCTGCGTATTTTGCATAGAGGACCTGGTCGTCGATCTTCACGGTCATGGGCTCGTCTTTCTTGCCGGGGCCCACTGCCACGACAGTTCCACGCTGTGGTTTTTCTTTGGCGGTGTCGGGAATAATAAGTCCGCCGGCTGTTTTTTCCTCGGCCTGGGCCGGTTCAACAATTACCCTGTCTGCTAAGGGTTTAATACTGATTTTTGCCATATACGATAAGTTTTAATGGTTTGACACTTTCTGTCCTGTCCTCTCACAATTTGTGCCAAAGCAATAAAAAAAAAGAAATGTCAGAATCTCATGACATTCTGACATTTCTTCAGGCATTATGAAAGGTGAGCTTAGTCTTGTTCCGGCGGGATCATGCCGGGTGGCATTGGTTGCATGTTCTCAATTTTCTCCCGCAACTCGGTATCCTGAATGCCCTGAGTGGTGTATCCCCTGGGAATGACCAGGATAGAAATAAGGGTCAGTGATAAGAGGGCAATGGCCAGCGACCAGGTTGCTTTTTCAAGAAAATCGGCCGTTTTGCGTACGCCCATGATCTGACCGGTGGAACCAAAGTTGGCAGCCAGTCCGCCCCCCTTGCTGTTTTGTACCAATACGACCAGTATCAAAAGAATACAAGCGATCAGGATCAATACCGAAATTAAAATATATAAGCCCATGGTATCAGGATTTTAAAGTTCTTTTCTCAGTTTTTCAATTTGGGCTGCAAAGTAACTACTTTTTTGG
Source organism: Bacteroidales bacterium (assembly GCA_046484945.1). Classification (GTDB taxonomy): domain Bacteria; phylum Bacteroidota; class Bacteroidia; order Bacteroidales; family JAGOPY01; genus JAGOPY01. Next base: position 1,280 of record JAWOHY010000174.1, on the reverse strand, counting down.
GGATTTTTCAACATTAATCGCTGATATATTTTTATGGCCTTTTCTATCTTCCCCTGGGCAGCCACCAACCGGGCCAGTGTTTCACTAAGAATGCCGTCATTTTCCTCGATGCTCCTGCGGGCCGACTCTTCCGGGCTGAAAAAAACGGGTTTTTCTGCCCTCTCCCGCTGTTTTCCGGCTATGAATTCATCCAGCAGATCATCCTTGGGTAATGGGCGGATACGCGACATGTCATGTTGGGTAACAGGGCCGGAAATTTCTTTCTTTTTTTCTATTAATTCCTGTAATCTGGCCTGGTTCTGCTCTATCTGCTGCAGGCTTGATTTGATCTGTTCTTCCAGGTCACGGATCATAAAATCCTTGTCCGGTTGATCTGCTCCCGGAACATCAACCTGTGAGGGAGGCACTTCTCTTACCTTCGATACAAGATGGTTGTTGATCAGCGATATCCAGTCTTTCAGCCTCGTCCGGTCAGGGGCATAGACCGAACAACGGCGCAGCTCCCCTTCGAACCGGTAGTCATTCAGCAATTGCAGGTTGAATGCATACAGTAGGCGCGCCGCCTGAAAATAGGGATAATCCCGCAGAAGCCGCTGTAATTCACTGAGGCTTTCTTCATTCAGTGAAAGGGGATCATTCAACCATTGTAAAAACGCCTGCCGTTCCATGGATTTTGCAGCTTTCCTTTACCAGTTCACCACTGCCCTGTTAAAAATATCCTCCACCAATGCCTCGTTGATCAGGCTGATGAGCTGATCTTTGACCACATTGAGGTCCAGATTACTGGAATAATCTTCATATCTTGAAAAAGTGGATTCAAAATCTTTACTTGGGTCAAGGGTATTGACAAATTTCACCTTTACCTGAACGTTGAGCCTGTTCTGTGCAGCAATCTGGTCGGCCTGGATGGCCACCGGCCGTGTGGAAAAATCGGTAATCACCCCTTCCAGTTGCAGATCGCCGTCCTGGCTGACAAAGTTAAGGTTTGTTTGCGAAAGGAACCGGTCGCGCAAGGCATCGGTCAGGCTCTGGCTCAGGGTTGGTTCGACAAACGGGGCGCTATTCACAAAATAACTGATGGAAATGGTTTTGGCACCCACGGGGATAGAAGCCCCGGTAAAGGAGTAAACCCCGCAACCGGTCAGCGCCAGTGTAAACAGAAGCAATACCAGGCCGGTGAGCTTAGTTGATGTCATATTCCTTGATCTTTCTGTAAAGGGTTCTTTCCGAAATGCCGAGCTCACGGGCGGCGTGCTTTCGCTTACCGTTATATTTTTCCA
>JAWOHY010000170.1:0-31641 GCA_046484945.1 Bacteroidales bacterium | reverse complement strand
TGGCCAAATACTATTAGCATTGGATAACATTCAAGCCATCGAATACCTGAGGGAATCTCTTCTTCTGCTGATCGGGTCGTTCGGTCATAAACATCGAGATGTAGCGCTTGTGCTGACATTGATTGGCAATTACCACCAGAATTTTCACAATTTGGATTCTGCGCTTTATTTTTATCACCAGAGCCTTATTTCTCTTCATCATTCATTTAACAGTATGGATTTACTGAAGAATCCATCTCCGGATGAATTACACATCGATTTACACACGATCCGGGTACTGGGAAAGAAGGCCGAGGCATTGCAAATTAAGTATTCGAATAACAAAGACTTACATTACCTGCGTTCATCTCTAACCGCTTATGAACTTTGCATATTTGTTCTTGAAAAATTCTCTTTGCTTTACCGGGCTGAGGAGAGTAAAATGATCCTTTCCAGTGAGTTCAACAATATTTACAAAAATGCTATCCATGCTTACATAACAGCTTATCATGAAACAGGTGATCTATCACATCAATATAAAGCATTTGAAATCAGCGAAAAGAGTAAAGCGGCCATCTTACTCTCCGAAATGCGGGATGAGAATGCAAGGAAACTGGGAATGATACCGGAAAACATTGCCATATCCGAAAAAAATATAAAAAGCAACCTGTATCTCTATAGCAAGATCATCCGCGAACTGGAGGAGGATGCATCGACGGATGGTAACCGGATCACTTTCTTAAGGTCAACTTTATTCAGGTATGAGAAGCAACATGACAGCCTGATCCAAATTATTGAGAAGATGTTTCCGGATTACTACCATTACAAGTACGAACCATCGGTGGTCAGTACAGATGAATTACAACGGATACTGAAAACGGATGAGGCCATGCTGCATTATTCTCTCGGGCAACACCGGCTGACATTGTTTTTTATATCCCGAAACGAATTTGAAATGGCTGAGATACCTGTTGATTCATCATTTGTAGAAGACATTTTTGGCTTGCGCGGAAATCTTAGGTTGTCCGACATCAAAAATTACAGTTACCGTGATTTTATGCATTACCAGATAGCTGCGAACAGGCTATATCAGCAACTGATCGAACCCTTTTCAGAAAAGCTGGACGGAAAGCGTCTGATCATAGTCCCGGATGGTGAGCTGGCTTACCTTTCGTTCGAATCACTCTTAAAGAAGGTCATTCTTTCAGATACGATCATGTTCAGAGATCTGCCCTACCTGATCAAGGAAAACCCGGTCAGCTATGCCAGCTCAGCCAGTATTTACGCTCATACGGCCAGAAATCGGCGGCCCAGGCTTAAATCGGGGGTACTGGCATTTGCGCCAACTTATTCCGTAACGCGCAACATCCCGCCGGAACTGGAGGAGGTTTTAAATGAGTATCCCCTTGTAAGCAGGGATCTTCCGGGGGCCGCTATTGAAACAGGGAAAATCACGAAAATGATGAAGGGCAGACAACTTTTAGGAAAAGAGGCGACAGAATCGAATTTCAAAAAATTGGCCAGAAAATATGACATCCTTCATTTTGCCATGCATGCAAAGATCGACGATGTAAATCCCCTCTCATCCACCTTATCATTTTATCCAATGGGTGACTCCACAGAAGATGACAATTTACAAACTTATGAGATATACAGTCTTGATCTAAAAGGACACCTGGCCGTTCTGAGTGCCTGCTCCACCGGGGATGGTTTATTACAAAAAGGGGAAGGGGTGATCAGCCTGGCCAGGGCATTCCTTTTCGCAGGGATACCCAGTATCGTCATGACTTTATGGGATGTGGAGGATTTGGCCAGTGGCACCATTATCCCAACGTTTTACAGTTATCTGGCAGCAGGTTACGATAAGGATATCGCCCTGAAAAATGCCAAACTCCATTATTTGCAATTAGCTCCTATCGAAATAGAAACACATCCTGCCTTCTGGGCCGGCTTTGTCATTCATGGAAACAGGGATGGATTCCGGCTACATCGTACGGAATTATTGCAGAAAGGCGTAATGATATCCGGAATCCTCCTGATCATCTTCATTGTTGCCGTGTTGATCAGATTTCACATTTTCAGGAACCAAAACACACAAATTTTCAAGCATTGATATATCCCGATAATTTTGAACATAAGATCGGTTTTGACCAGATCCGGAGCATGCTGGCCGAACGTTGTCATTCCGATATGGGCAGGCAAAGGGTTGAGGGGATGGGTTTTTGTACCGATCCCGGATTGATAAAGCGAATGGTCGGAGAAACGGCTGAATTCCGGAAGATTATCGAAAGCGGCCAGCCGTTCCCGGGGAACGATTATTACAATCTCGTTCCTGTTTTAAGGCGCATCCGGACACCCGGGAGCTGGATCCTGCCTGAAGAACTGCTGGAGTTGCGTTTATCGCTGAAGACCCTCGCCGATTGCCTGGCTTTCTTTCAAAAACCGGCGGCACGGCAATTCATTCATCTCATTGCACTTACCGGCGATCTGGAAATCCCTGTGGTCTTATTAAATGAAACCGAGCGGATCATGGACGAAAAAGGGGTTATCAGGGACAAGGCTTCTCCTGAACTCGCAGGGATCCGCAAGGATATCTCCGGCAAAACAAAAGCCAGTGAAAAACTCATCGGTCAGTTGCTGAACCAGGCCCGACAATCAGGCTGGACAACCCCTGATGCCGGTGTAACACTGAACGACGGACGGTTGGTTTTACCCTTGCAAGCCACCCATAAGCGCAGGATCAGGGGGATTATCCATGATGAATCGGCCAGCGGGCAAACGGTTTATCTTGAGCCTGAAGCCTGCCTGGAGATCAACAATGAGATCAGGGAACTGGAGGGCGCTGAACGCCGGGAGATCATCCGTATACTGACGCATTTCAGCGACATGATCAGACCTGAGATAGATGAATTAATGAAAGGATATGCCTTTCTGGGACAAATAGATTTTATCCGGTCAAAAGCGAGGCTGGCTATTGACACCGAAAGCCAGGAGCCTGTTATCGCCGATGAAAGGGTTATTCGCTGGACTAACGTCAGACATCCTCTTTTAAAAATAGCCCTCCAGGCAAAGCGTAAAACGATCGTCCCATTGAATATAAAGCTGGATGGGACAGACCGTATCCTGGTGATCACCGGTCCGAATGCGGGAGGCAAATCGGTTTGCCTGAAAACCGTCGGACTGCTGCAATACATGCTACAATGCGGGTTGCTGCTCCCCATGGATCCTGAAAGCCAGATTTGCGTATTCAAGAACTTATTTATAGATATTGGCGATGAACAGTCGCTGGAAAACGACCTGAGCACTTATAGCTCACATCTGATGAATCTTCAGTTTTTCATGGAACATGGTAATGAGGCCACCCTTTTTCTGATCGATGAACTGGGAGCAGGGACAGATCCGGCGCTGGGCGGGGCCATTGCCGAAGCCGTTCTGGAAAAACTGGCCGACACGGGCGCTTATGGTGTTGTGACCACCCATTATTCCAACCTGAAGCTGATGGAGGGGAATATCCCGGGGATCGTGAACGGTGCCATGCTGTTCGATACAAAACGAATGCAACCTTTGTATCAGCTCGCCACCGGCAAACCCGGCAGCTCCTTCACGTTTGAGATAGCCAGGCGGATCGGTTTCAATGAAACGGTCATACAGGCCGCTATGGAAAAAAGCGGCAAAACCCACATTGATTTCGAAAGACAATTACAGGAACTCGAAAGTGAGAAATTAACACTGCAAAAACGGTTAAAGGAATTTCAGGTAGCGGACAGCTTTCTTACCGAGATGATTGAAAAATACGAGACAATGAAAGCAGATCTGGAGCGCTCAAGGAAAGCCATCCTTGAGGAAGCACGGCAGCAAGCCATGGAAATCCTGGAGCAATCCAACCGGGTGGTCGAAAAAACCATAAAAGAAATCCGCGAATCGCAGGCGGAGAAGGAAAAAACCAAAGCAGCGAGGGCCCGGATCACAGATCTGGGCCGTGAGATTTCGGAATCTTCCAGGCCAGGCAAGGAGTGGGATGAAAAATCTGAGAAACCCGGAAAAGAGTCCATTCAATCCTTCAAGCCAGGCGATTGGGTATCACTCCAGGGGCAGAAAGTGCCCGGCCGGATCCAACGGATCAAAGGCGGAAAAGCTGTTGCGGACTTTGCAGGGATCAGGATTTCAGTTCCTGTCAGAAAATTGATTGCCTCAGAACCACCCGCGGAAAATATTACAGGACACCATACCAGGATGATCCGTGACCTGAACGAAAAAGCGGTGAATTTCAAGCTGGCATTGGACATTAGGGGGAAATCGGCGGAAGAAGCTTTAATGAGTGTACAAAAATACCTGGACGACGCGTATCTTTTAAGAATAAAAGAGGTCAAAATCCTTCATGGAAAGGGTGAAGGGATTCTCCGGCGGGTGATCAGGGATCTGCTAACCAGCCTGGAGGAGGTTGAATCATTCGAAGACGAACACATAGAAAGAGGCGGCGCAGGGATCACCAGGGTAACAATTCGTTAAACAATACATGGACTTTATTATCTTTGCACCCCAACAAATTTTTACATGAAAGTAATAAATCGAAATAACATATTGATCTTCAGTGGTATATTAACAGGGATCCTGGGTGGATACCTTTATTATTATTTTATCGGATGCCGGTCGGGAAGTTGTGCCATTACATCCAGTCCATGGCTCAGTATGCTCTGGGGTGCGGCTGTCGGCTACCTTTTATTTAACATGTTCCGAAAGAAAAAAAAGGAGGCTCCGCCAAATCAGGGATAAGAGTCATTATATTCAGAAAATGACCGCTTCTTAAAAAAGACTATTTTTGCAAGTTACCTGGCAAGAACAAAATATTGTAAACAACTGACAACCAAATACAACCAACATTTTCGTTCTTTTCTTATCAAATGTATAACCAAAATCAGATCATATGGGCATTGCTAGAAAAACTACCGATCTAAAAAAGAGGATGCGTGATGCATTGCGGGGAGGTGGCGACGAGGCCATTCAAAAGCAGAAAGCCATTGGCAAGCTGACAGCCAGGGAGAGGATCCTGATGCTGCTTGATCCGAAATCATTTCATGAATACGATCTTTTTGTTGAGCATGCGGGACGTGATTTCGATATGGACAAGAAATTTTTACCCGGGGACGGGGTGGTAACGGGTACCGGGACCATCATGGGTTATCCTGTATGTATTTACGCCCAGGATTTCACCGTAGCCGGGGGGTCACTTGGTTACATGCATGCCAAAAAGATCACCAAGATCATGGACCATGCCATGAAGCTAAAGGTTCCGATCATCGGGATCAACGATTCAGGTGGCGCCAGAATCCAGGAAGGGGTGAACTCCCTGGCCGGTTATGGTGAGATTTTTTGGCGAAACACCCAGGCTTCAGGCGTCATCCCTCAATTATCAGTTATACTCGGGCCATGTGCCGGTGGGGCGGTTTATTCCCCGGCCCTGACCGATTTCGTATTTGTAGTGGATAAAATATCCAAAATGTTCATCACCGGGCCTGAAGTGATCAAAGCAACGATCGGGGAGGAAATCTCCATGGAAGATCTCGGAGGCGCCCGCGTACATGCCGAGTTGACTGGAAACGCCCATTTTTATGCCACCAGCGAACAGGAGTGTTTTGACCAGATCAAGCAACTCATTACATTTATCCCCTGGAACAATCAAAAGAAAGCGGATCCTTACCCCAGAAAGCCACCCCGTACCAGGACCTATAAAATAGATCAGATCATTCCGTCTGATTCCAAACAGCCGTATGATGTCAGGGATATTATCAAAGCACTGGCTGATGATTCTGAATTTCAAGAGGTACAGGAACTGTGGGCCAGGAACATTGTGATCGGTTTTGGGCGAATTGGAGGGGACACCGTAGGTTTGGTGGCCAACCAGCCAATGTACCTGGCCGGCGTGCTGGACGTCGACTCTTCAAATAAAGCAGCCCGGTTTATCAGGTATTGTGACGCATTCAACATCCCACTGGTCACGCTGGTAGACCTGCCGGGCTATCTGCCGGGAGTCGACCAGGAACATGCCGGCGTGATCCGGCACGGAGCGAAAATGCTATATGCATACTCTGAAGCCACGGTCCCGAAAATTACCGTGATCCTGCGAAAAGCTTACGGTGGCGGGTACATTGCCATGTGCTCGAATCATTTAAAGGCCGATTTCGTTTTTGCCTGGCCTACGGCTGAAATTGCCGTAATGGGTCCGGAAGGGGCTGCCAACATTATTTTCCGCAATGAAATAAAAAATTCGGATAATCCGGAAGCCACCCGGAAACTGAAAATCAAAGAATACAAGCAAAAGTTCGCCAATCCTTATGTGGCTGCTGCTTACGGATACATTGACGGAGTAATCGAACCCGCTGAAACAAGGAATATGCTGGTTCATGCTTTACACATCTCTTCCCAGAAACAAGAGACCCCGCCTAATAAAAAACATGGTATTCCTCCATTCTAATCTCCGCCAACATGAAACAGAAAGCTGAACAAACGGAAAAAAAAGAACAGAATGGTTTGAAAACCTTTCATCTGAATGATGTGAATTATAAAACGCTCTTCACCCTTAAATTCACACGGCGCAAGGTTTACCAGGAATCAGACCCCAAAAAAATTACAGCATTCATTCCCGGTAAGATTAAAAAAGTTTTCGTAAAAAAGAGGCAAAAGGTAAAAGAGGGCGATAAATTGCTGGTTTTAGAAGCCATGAAAATGAATAACAGCATTTTTGCCGAGATCGAGGGGACCATTAAAGAGGTCTATGTAACACCCGGTATTTCCGTTGCAAAAGATGCCCTGCTGATCGAATTCAAGTAGGCAACGGATCAGGGTTGGAAATACCGGTTTGTACTGACAATAAAACGGATGATCTCATCACGCCCCAGACCTGTTTTCGATGAAGAAAGAATAACAGGGGGCAAATCTTCCCAGAAGTTCAGCAGTTCGGCCTGATATTTCGCAACATTTTCAGCCAGTTGTTGCGCTGATAATTTATCGGTTTTCGTGAATACCAGGGTGAAATGAATCTCCTGCTGCCCAAACCAGTGGAGCGCATTCCGGTCGCTTTCCTGCATGGGAAGCCTTGCATCGACCAGAATAAAGGCTGACATGAGATTGGTCCGCCCCAGGAGATAATCCTCTATTAATTTCGCCCACTTTTCTCTTTCACGCTGACCCACCCGGGCATATCCGTAACCGGGCAAATCGGCCAGAAACCACTCATCGTTGATCAAAAAATGATTGATCAATCTCGTTTTTCCTGGTGTTGAAGATATTTTGGCCAGCGCTTTCTTTCCGGTTATCATATTTATCAATGACGACTTTCCCACGTTGGACCGCCCGATAAAAGCATATTCGGGAAAAACCGGTTCAGGACACTGACGAAAATCAGCGCTGCTGGTCACAAAGCTGGCATTCAAGGGAATTCCCAATGCGTTATTCTTTTTTATAGGTGGCGATATGCCTGTCCTTCTTAAAATCGTAAATGTCACTAATGGTAACGATAATGCCTGTTTCCTCCACATCCCCGAAACTACGGTTCAAGGCTGTACCGAAAGTCTTCATGGTGGAAGATAAACTCATGTAGGCATTGACAAGTGGCGGCACATTTTCGTTCCTGGCCCTGACCTGCTGGACCAGGATCTTCAGATTCTCTTCATAAGTTCTGCCGGAGAATATACTTTCCAGATAGTTCTTATCATGACGAAGCGGAAGCGACTCTTTGGGAACCAACAACCGGTCATTATCCGGGAAAAATTTTTGAAGAAAATATAATACCAGATCCCTGGCCAGATGATCATAGTGAGGGTACATGGTTACCTTGCCAAACAAGAACCTGGTATCCGGATGATCGATCACAATGGCCCCCAGCCCATCCCAGAGATTATCCAGGGAATACATCCCCTTTCTGAGGTTGATTTGTGGCTGATAGTTCGGTTGAACAAACGACCTGCCCAATTCTATGCTCCAGGGCAGGTATTCACGGATGAACCTTTCAGATACATCAAATAACTCGGCAGTGGGTGATAATACTTCACCATTTTCTGTCACAACAATATTTTCCCCGCTCGCGAAACGGTATCCCCCGACGATTTCCTTATCTTCCGGATTCCAAACAATTAACTGACTGAAAGGGTTATCCCCCAGGTCAAATTCATCAATATCCGACGCTAATCCGGTCCCTCCTCCCGCATCCCGGAAAGTGATCTCCCGCAGGCGTCCTACCTCATTCATTAAGTTGGGCCCGTTCAGGTGATCGAAAATATAGATTAAATTATTGCCGTTATTGGTCTTACGAATGAACTTTTCCTTCGTAAGCTCTGCTTCGAGCAATGATTTTTCGACAGGTGGAATGATCTCTTGCATAAGGAATCAATTTTTGAGTCATCAATAGGGAAAATCTTCATCAGGATTATCCTGCAAACGGTAAACATGTTCACGGAGCAACGCAGCCCACTCAGGATCAGATTTTCGTTTATCAAATGTCGAAACCGGAATGGGTTTTCCAAACGTTATTTCTATCGTCTTATTGCGGAATCTAAACAATTCACCCGGGAGAAAAAGCATTTCAATATTCGCTTTTATACCCAGCCATTTCCTGAAATTAGCCAGGTTATAAAAGAATGCTGAATTCCGTCCCGAAATAAATGCAGGGATAATATCCCTGCCCGAAGCCCTTGCTTTTGTTAAAAAAGTTTTCTTCCATTCAACGTCCCTGATAACCCCGCCTTGTTTTCTTGAGACCAAACCGGCAGGAAAATACAAAATCAGCACATCAGAGGCAAAGGTTTCATTGAAAAGCCGGATATTCTCGGCGTTGCTGCCGTGCTTATTAACTGGTATAAAAAGCTCATACAGGTTAGGCAGGTTCATCAGAAGATCATTGACTGGAAATACGACATCTTTTCTCAGTTTTCCTGCCTCATGCAGCAATGCAATGCCATCCATTCCTCCCAGCGGATGATTGGAAGCTATGAGATACCTTTCACCGGGTTTAATGTCAGGCGGATGAATGACCCGGGTATTGACCCTGAAATCTTCCAGGATAGCCTGAGCGTAATCCAATCCCCATTTGTCCCTGTTCTTCCACACGAAGGCATTGAACTCATCCTGGTAAATGATCCTTTTCAGTAGATTAAAAACAAAACGTGGCATGGTGCTGGCAAGGCGTGGATTTTTTGAGCGAAACACCTTCTCAACATCAATAAACTTTTCGGTAATAACTGGCAAGTCTGATCTTGATTTGATTTGCACCGGTGATTCCATAACATCTGTTTCCAGAACAAATTTAAACGATTCTTTTAAACCAGGTATTAAGTTTTAGAATTTCCTGGATTGCGAAGATTGTTAATAAAAAACGAAACCTTGTTAGTATAAAAGTGGTAAAAAGTGGTAAAAAGTGGTAAATATACACTTACTTTTACGTCAAAATTCCACAGATCGTTGTTAAACATTATCGGGACATACGAATGCAAGGTCGACGCCAAGGGGAGGCTAATGTTCCCAATGGCTTATAAATCACAGCTTTCCGAGATCATAAGCCAGGGATTTGTCATTAAAAGGAGCATCTTCCGCAATTGTCTCGAGCTCTATCCGGTTCCTGAATGGAATGCCGAGAGCACCCGAATTAACAGGCTGAACCGTTTCCGGAAAAAAAATGTCGATTTCATCCGCAAGTTTATGGCTGGGGTAAAGACGGTTGAACTTGACAATACCGGGCGGCTGCTGATCCCAAAAGACCTGTTCAACTTTGCCGGCCTGAGCAAGGATATCGTGATGGCTTCGGTGGTGAACAAAATTGAGATTTGGGACAAAGCCGAGTACGAAAAAGCGGTTACCTACGATCCTGAGGAATTTGCAGACCTGGCCGAGGAGGTCATGGGCGATATGGACGTAGAACCAACTGAGTGATGTACCACATACCTGTTCTTCTGGAAGAAAGTGTAAAAGGCCTGAACATATATTCCGAAGGGATCTATGCAGATGTGACCTTTGGTAGCGGCCAGCATTCGCAACGGATCCTGGAAATGCTTACCGGCGGCAGGTTGATTTCATTTGACAGGGACCAGGATTCCGCTCAGAACATCATCGATGACAGCCGGTTCCTTTTTATCCGTCAAAACTACCGGTATCTCAAAAACTTCCTTTTACTGAATGGTATCCGGCAGATACATGGCTTGCTGGCCGACCTGGGCATCTCCTCCAGGCAGATCGACGAGCCCGGCAGAGGATTTTCAACACGATACGAAGGAAACCTGGATATGCGGATGGACCAGGAACAGGACCTCACGGCAGGAGAGATCGTCAATACATATAGTGAAGACCATTTGGCAGACATATTATATAAATACGGTGAAATCTCCAACGCCGGCAGGGTGGCGGCAGAGATATGCAATGCACGGATCACTAAAGCCATTGATTCGACCAGGGAGCTGAAAGACATTATCCTTAAACATGCTCCCCGCGGAAGAGAAAACCAATACCTGGCCAAAACATTCCAGGCATTCCGCATCGAGGTCAATGAAGAGATCGAGGCACTGAAAGAGATGCTGCAACAAGCTGCCGAACTATTAATCCCGGGAGGACGGATAGCGGTCATCTCTTATCATTCGCTGGAGGACAGGATCGTCAAGAATTTTTTCAGAACAGGGAATTTTGATGGCGCAATGGTCAAAGATTTTTACGGAAATCCCCTCACGATACTGCGCCCTGTCAATCGCAGGCCCATCACGCCTTCAGCAGAGGAAATTTGCACCAATCCCCGTTCCCGCAGCGCCAAACTGAGAATAGCAGAAAAAGTCTGAAATGAATGATGCCAAACATATACCAGGCAATGCATACCTGAAACCGGAAAGGAAGAACCCTTTGTCTAAAGACAAAGTGGGTCGATCCATGCATTCCATGCTGGACGGGACCTTCCTGACACGTGAACGCTTCATGCGCGCCCTGCCTCTGATCCTCATGCTGATGCTCCTGGGCATTGTTTACATCACCAATATTTTTCAGGTGGAAAGAAAAAAAAGGCAAATCGACAGGCTGGAGGAAGAACTCAGGGAACTGCGCTATGAATACATCTCTACACGCAGCAAGCTCATGTATGAAAGCAAGCCTTCGGAAGTGGCTATAAAACTAAAAGAAACCGGGGTCAGGGAGTCCCTGGTGCCTCCACTGAAAATCAAGGCAGGGAATGAATCAGATGAAAATAAGCCATGAAAGATATAAAAAAGGACATACTGTGGCGGGTTTACCTGATCTATTTCGTGGTTTTAGCCGTTGCGATCGGCATCATATCAAGAGCGGTATATATTCAGGTGGCTTTAAGGGATGATCTGATGGAAAAGGCTGAAAAACAAGAGATCAGATACTTCCCTATAGAAGCGCTGCGGGGCAACATCTTTGCACGCGACGGCAGCCTGCTGGCTTCATCCATACCGATTTTCGAAATCAGAATGGACCTGTCGACAGAAGTTCTGCCAGATCTTTTATTCCATACCCGTATTGACTCGCTATCACTGATGCTATCACAGCTTTTCGGAGATAAAGATGCCAGGGCATATAAATCAAACCTGCAAAAAGCAAGGAAAGATGGCAACCGGTATTATCTCATTAAAAATAATGTCAGGTACGAAGAGCTGAAAAAACTGAAAAAGTTCCCGATTTTCCGGCTGGGTCGTTTCCGGGGGGGGCTGATCGTCATCCGAAAAACAACCAGGGAGCTACCTTACAAAGAATTAGCCCGACGGACCATCGGTTTCGAAAATCCCGCCGAGAGCATTTTTGTCGGGCTGGAAGGTGCCTATAGCAACGTATTGAGCGGTGAAGAAGGCCTGCAATTAAAACGGAGGATCAGCAACGGCGACTGGATTCCTGTTAGCGACAGGCCGGAAGTGGAGCCCAGGGATGGAATGGATATCATCACGACCATCGACATCAACATCCAGGACCTGGCCCAGAGTTCCCTGGCAAGGCACTTACATGAGCATCAGGCCTACCAGGGTTGCGCCATTCTGATGGAGGTAAAGACCGGAGAGATCAGGGCTATCGCCAACCTGCGATATGACCCGTCAGATGATCAGTATAAAGAATTATATAATTATTCAGTGGGAGAGCCTGTGGAACCGGGGTCCACTTTCAAACTGGCATCAATAATAGCGGCCCTTGAAACCGGAAAGGTAAAGCTGACCGATTATTATCATGTAGGTAATGGAAATGTGACTTACCATAGACGGGTGATGAGAGATGTTCATAAACCCGATTCCAGTTACCTGACCGTCAGGGAAATCTTTGAAGAATCATCCAATGTCGGGATCTCCCGGATCATCACCTCCTTATTCTCTGATAAACCCGAAGCCTTCGTAGAGAGTTTGCGGAAGATGTCATTGGGCAAACAGTTGGGAATTGAAATCCCGGGTGAAGGTAAACCCGTATTAAAAGATCCGAAGGACAAACGGCACTGGTATGGCACATCCCTGCCATGGATGTCGATTGGTTATGAACTGAGCATGACCCCATTGCAGATGCTGACCTTCTATAACGCCATCGCCAATGACGGGGTAATGGTCAAACCTTTGTTCGTCAGTGAAATAAAGGAAGGTGGAAAAACAGTTGAAAAATTTGAACCGGTGGTGATCAACCCCGCCATTTGTTCCGAATCCACCCTGAATGATGTCAGATCATTACTGGAAAGTGTGGTAACCCATGGAACCGGCAAAATCCTGAAAGACAGCATATACAGTATCGGGGGGAAAACAGGGACCGCCCTGATTGCCGATGCCAACAGAGGTTATTCCCAGCGACGCTATAATGCCTCATTTGCCGGTTATTTCCCAGCCGACAATCCAAAATATTCCTGCATCATCGTTGTGAATCGTCCGGAGAGCGGACAGATCTATGGTGGAACGGTCGCGGCACCGGTTTTCAAAGAGATCGCCAACAAGGTGTATGCTACCCAGCTTGACATTCATGCACAGCAGGACCGGAAAACCAGCGCCACGGCAAGTATTCCGACACCGGCAAAAGGTTACTATAAAGATATTAAAACCAGCCTGGCGGCTTTATCAGTTACGGCCATGCAGCCTGTTACAGAAACCGACTGGGTATTCCTTGACAGCAGCAAATATGTTGTTGTGGTGAAACCCATGGAATTAAGCCCTGACACCATTCCTGACCTGACAGGCATGACGGCGAAAGATGCCGTGTTTCTTCTGGAAAGGGCCGGATTATCGCCAACTCTAAAAGGCAAAGGACTGGTTTTCAATCAGTCGATTTCCGCCGGAACCCCGCTGATCCCGGGAACCGGAATCATGCTGACCCTTGAAACACCGAAACGATGAAAAAGTTATCGGATATATTGCAAAAAGTAAGGGTCAACCGGATCACGGGGGATGAGAACATCATGGTACGGTCTGTCTGTTTCGACTCCAGGAATATCGAACCGGGTGACCTTTTCATAGCTGTCAGGGGAACGCTGTCAGACGGGCATGACTTCATATCACAAGCCATAACTAACGGGGCCAATTCCATCGTTTGCCAGGAAACACAGAACAATCTCACTGATACAGGCGTAACGATTGTCAGGGTCACTGACAGCAGTGAAGCCCTTGGGGTGATCGCTTCCAACTTCTACGATAACCCTTCGCAGGAGATTCATCTTATCGGGGTCACCGGGACGAACGGCAAAACTACCTGTGTCACCCTGTTATATGATTTATTCACTCATCTGGGATATTGTTGCGGTCTGTTATCGACAATAAGGAATATCATTGCCGGAGAGCAAATAGCGGCGACACATACCACCCCTGATCCAGTTCAAATCAACCGGCTGCTCCGTGAGCTGGCCGACAGGGGCGGGAGTTATTGTTTCATGGAAGTGAGTTCGCATGCTGCAGCCCAGCAAAGGATTGCCGGCCTGAAATTCACCGGAGGGGTATTCACCAACATCACCCAAGATCACCTGGATTACCATAAAACCTTCCGGGAGTATCTGGATGCAAAGAAAAAATTCTTCGACCATTTACCTGCCAGCGCCTTTGCGCTGATCAATTCCGATGACAGAAACAGCCGGTTGATGGTTCAAAATACCACGGCAAGGATATACACTTACGCTTTGAAGTCACCTGCCGATTTTAAAGGCAGGCTCATTGAAAACCAATTTGAAGGCCTCCAGCTATCCCTGAACGGACAGGATCTGTTCTGCCGTCTCACAGGCGAGTTCAACGCATATAACCTCTCTGCCGTTTACGGTACAGCCGTTATAACCGGTCAGGATCCGGGGCGGGTGATGGCTTTACTGAGTGCTTTGCCACCGGTGGAAGGGAGATTTGAAACAATGCATTCTGTGGATAACATCACAGGAATTATCGATTACGCACACACCCCGGATGCACTGAAAAATGTGCTGAAAACCATCGGAGATCTCCGGACACGAAACGAAAACCTGATCACTGTGATCGGCGCCGGCGGAGATCGTGACAAAGGCAAACGCCCCGTCATGGCGAAAATTTGCGCTGAAAAAAGTGACCTGCTCATCCTGACCTCCGACAATCCCCGTTCCGAAGACCCGGAATCGATCATCCGGGAAATGCAGGCAGGTATCGAAGCTGATCAGCAGCGAAAAGTCATTTCCATTCCCGACCGCAAAGAGGCGATCCGCACGGCCTGTCACCTGGCCAAACCGGGGGATATCATCCTGGTAGCCGGCAAAGGCCATGAAAAATATCAGGAGATCAGGGGGGTAAGGTATCCCTTTGATGACAAAAAGATTTTGGAAGAAATGCTCATAATGACTAACCATAAACCAGAATAGGTCATGCTGTATTACCTGTTTGATTACCTGCAACAATGCTGTGACATACCCGGGGTAGGGGTTTTCCAGTATATCTCATTCCGGACCGGGGCCGCCGTGATCACTTCCCTGCTGATCTCACTGGTTTTCGGCAAACGTTGGATCAATTATCTGAACAAAAAGCAGGTTGGTGAGACTATCCGTGACCTGGGCCTGGAGGGCCAGCAGGAAAAACAGGGCACGCCCACTATGGGAGGGCTGATTATCCTGGCCTCCATCCTGATCCCTACCCTTTTGTTCGCCAAACTGCAAAACATCTATATCCTGCTCATACTCTTCACCGTAATATGGCTGGGCGGCGTCGGATTCCTGGATGATTATATAAAAGTGTTCCGGAAAAAGAAGGAAGGACTCCGGGGAAGATATAAGATCATTGCCCAGATCATTCTGGGTATTGTTGTCGGGGCTACCATGTTCTTTTCCGATTCCATCGGCATCAGGGAGAAACAACTTCCGGTTGCATACGATATTGAGCATCAGGTCACCGCCGGTGACCCCTCTACACGTTTCAGTGAAGTCGGGGTAAAATCGACCAGAACCACGATCCCATTTGTCAAGAACAATGAATTCGATTACGCGATTCTACTGAAATGGCTGGGTGAGGGGTATGAGAAATACGCTTTCCTGATATTCATTCCGATCGTCATATTCATCATTGCCGCCGTTTCCAACGGCGCCAACCTGACCGACGGGATGGACGGACTGGCCACCGGCACATCAGCCATCATCGGAGCGACACTTGGTCTGCTGGCATGGGTATCGGGCAATATCATTTTCGCCGACTACCTGAACATCATGTACCTGCCTGATACGGGCGAACTGACCATCTTCATCGGCGCCTTCGTGGGTGGCTGCATCGGGTTCCTCTGGTATAATTCATACCCGGCACAGGTTTTTATGGGTGATACCGGAAGCCTTGCCCTCGGTGGTACGATCGCCGTGTTTGCCATCCTCATCCGGAAGGAGCTCCTGATACCCATTTTATGCGGGATTTTTTTGATAGAAAGTCTCTCGGTAGTACTTCAGGTGGGGTATTTCAAATTTACCAAACGCAAGTACGGAGCAGGCCGGCGGATCTTTAAAATGTCGCCCCTGCACCATCATTACCAGGTCCTGGGATACCCGGAACCGAAAATAGTTCAGCGATTCATGATCGTGGGCATCATACTGGCCGTCATGGCTATCATTACACTGAAACTCAGATAATATGAAAAGGTTCGACACATTCATACTGGGAGCAGGCGAAAGCGGAACCGGGGCAGCGGTCCTGGCGAAGAAGCAAGGCCTGTGCCCAATGGTGTCGGATAAAGGAAGCATTAAAGACAAGTACAAAAACATCCTCACCGCCGGGATGATAGCCTTTGAAGCTGGGAAACATTCAGAAGAGATCATGCTGCAATCTGATGAGATCATTAAAAGTCCCGGAATTCCCGATAATCTGCCCTTTTTAGTTAAAGCCCGTAAAAAAGGCATCCCTGTTATATCGGAAATAGAATTCGCATCCCGCTTTACTCAAGCCCGGCTCATCTTCATCACCGGCAGCAATGGGAAAACCACCACTACCCTTCTTACACACCATATCTTACGTTCAGCCGGTTTTAATGCCGGGATGGCGGGGAATGTCGGCCAAAGTTTTGCCTGGCAGGTGGCCCATCAGGATTATGATCATTACGTACTGGAGATCAGTAGTTTTCAACTCGATGGCATGTACAGCGCCAAAGCAGATATCGCCATCCTGCTGAATATCACACCGGATCACCTGGATCGCTATGATCATGATTTCACCAAATATACAGCTTCAAAATTCAGGGTGATCCTCAATCAGACACCAAATGACGCATTTGTATACTGTCACGACGACCCGGTGATACAGGAGTTTTTATCCAACAGGGCTATCAGTCCGAAAAAATATCCATTTACAGCAGGCGGGAAAGATTTCACCGAGGGTGCATACATTCAAGATAATCAATTGTTTTTCAAAATAATAGAAAAAGAATTCAACATGACATTAGAAGAATTAGCCTTACAAGGCAGGCACAATCTCTACAATTCCATGGCAGCGGGAATTGCCGGACGTTTACTTGATATCCGCAAGGACACGATCAAGCAGTGTTTGTCCGATTTCCAGAATATCGAGCACCGGCTGGAGTCGGTGGCCAGTATTCACGGAGTCGAATACATCAATGATTCCAAAGCCACCAACGTCAATTCGACCTGGTATGCGCTGGAGAGCATGCATAAGCCAGTCATCTGGATTGCCGGCGGACTGGATAAAGGCAATGATTATTCCTCCCTGGCGCCTTTGGTCAGAGCGAAAGTCAGGGCCATCATATGCCTGGGTAAAGACAATGAGAAGATCAAAAAGGTGTTTTCAGACGATGTAGAAACCATTGAGGAATACCAGTCGGCCGACGAAGTGGTGAAGGCTGCTTACCGAATTGCAAAACGGGGGGAAGTGGTATTGCTGTCGCCGGCTTGTGCCAGCTTCGACCTTTTCGAGAACTTCGAAGACCGGGGAAACCAATTTAAAAAGGCGATCAGGAATTTATAATTCAAGGCAGGATGTCGAAAGAAGTCAGTCATATCAAAGGCGACCGCGTGATCTGGATGGTAGTGATCCTGCTGTCTTTACTTTCACTACTGGCAGTTTACAGCTCCACCGGCACCCTGGCCTATAAATACCAGGAGGGGAATACGCTGTATTATATGGCCAAACACCTGATCATTCTCGCCTTTGGTTTGGGTTTGATGTACCTGGCCCACCGCATCAAATACACCTATTACTCCAAGATATTCCAGGTCGTACTCTGGATAGCCATTCCTTTGCTGATCATCACTTTCATTTTCGGGAAAGATATCAATGAAGCCCGCCGGGCCCTTCCATTGCCGTTCGGCCTCACTTTCCAGGCGTCCGACCTGGCCAAACTCACCCTGATCATATACCTGGCCCGGGAACTGACAAGGAAGCAGGAGATTCCGCAAAGCTTTAAATCACTTTTCGTCCCGCTAATGCTGCCTGTTCTGATAATTTGTGGCCTGATCCTGCCGTCAAACTTGTCGACAGCGCTTATGCTATTCATAACCAGCTTTATCCTCATGTTCATCGGGCGGATAAAATTCAGATACCTGTTGGGCATGGTGGGCATTGCAGCCGGCGCTTTTCTTTTGTTTGTATCCGTTATGATATTGCTGCCAAAAGAGAAGCAGGGGCGGCTTGAAACATGGAAAAGCCGAATTGAAAAGTTCATTGGCGGTGAAAATACGGAAGAGGACCAGGTGGTACAGTCAAAGATTGCCGTTGCTTCCGGTGGCATCCTTGGTAAAATGCCAGGAAACAGCAGCCAACGCAACTTCCTGTCGCATCCCTACTCAGATTTTATATATGCCATTATACTGGAAGAATACGGGCTGATAGGAGGCGCTTTTGTGGTATTGCTTTACCTGATATTGCTATTCCGGGCAGTCCGGATCGTCACGAAAATTCCCAATTCGTTCGGGGCATTCCTCACCATTGGGGTGGTATTCAGCCTCGTTTTCCAGGCTTTTATCCATATGGGGGTCGCCGTCGATCTATTACCGGTCACCGGTCAGCCGCTACCATTGGTGAGCATGGGCGGCACTTCCATCTGGTTTACCAGCATTTCCATAGGCATCATCCTGAGCGTCAGTAAAGAACTGGGGAAAGGAATACCCGACAGGAATTTACAGGAAACAACAGAGAGCTATGCAAAAGCCTGATCCACATATCATCATCAGCGGTGGAGGCACGGGGGGCCATGTCTTTCCTGCACTCGCCATAGCCCGTGCATTAAGCGACAGGCTTCCGGCAGCTAAAATCCTTTTTATCGGTGCTTCAGGAAAGATGGAAATGGAAAAGGTGCCTGCAGCGGGATTTCCGATTGAAGGACTGTGGATCAGCGGTTTAAAAAGGGAGCTATCGCTATCCAACCTGCTTTTCCCGGTAAAAGTGGTGGTAAGTCTTTTCAGGGCCATGCTGATCATCCGGAAGTTCCGTGCCGACATTGCCATTGGCGTCGGGGGATTTGCCAGCGGACCGGCCCTCAGGGCTGCCAGCTTGCTGGGGGTTCCGACCATGATCCAGGAACAAAACTCCTTTCCCGGCATCACCAATAAACTGCTGGCAAAAAAGGCCGCACGCATCTGCGTGGCTTATCCGGAGATGGATCGATTCTTTCAGGCCGATAAGATTGTATTGACCGGAAACCCGGTACGGAAAGAAATCATAGAAACAGCAGGAAAGCGTGATGAGGCCGCAGAATTATTCGGGTTGAATGCCAATGCACAAACCCTGTTTGTAGTTGGGGGAAGTCAGGGTGCATTCTCGATCAACACTTATATCGAACAGATGCTTCCTGTTCTGAAGCAACATCATATTCAATTGCTGTGGCAGACCGGACGGAATTATTGCACCAGGGCTGTAGAAGCCTGTCAGAATGCCGGTTACGAACTGGTTAAAGTGACCGATTTCATCCAAAGGATGGACCTGGCTTATGCCATGGCCGACCTGGTCGTTTCAAGGTCCGGGGCGATTGCCATCGCTGAACTGGCTGCTGTTGGGAAACCAGTAATTTTTATACCATTCCCGCATGCAGCAGAAGACCATCAAATGAAAAACGCGGTAAAGCTGGCAGAAAAAGAAGCAGCCATAGTTATCAAAGATAGTGAAGGAAGAGAGAAATTACCGCAGCTGGTCCTGGAATTAATCAATGATGAAAGGAAAAGAAAAGAAATGGCAGAGAATATCGAAAAGTTTGCCATCCCGGATGCGGCAGAAAAAATTGCCAATGAAGTGATATTTATACTTGAAAGATGAAAATATCGCCTGAAAATATCAGCACCATATATTTCCTGGGGATCGGGGGGATCGGGATGAGTGCCCTGGCGAGATATTTCAAAGCGAAGGGTAAGGCTATCCATGGCTATGACAAAACATCCACTCCATTGACGGATGAATTGCAGCAAGAAGGCATGCAGATCCATTTCGAGGATGACCCGAGATTGATTCCCGAAGATACCGGACTGGCCATTTATACACCGGCGATCCCGAAAACGCTCCGGGAATTTCAGAAGCTGAAAAATTCGGGCATTCCGATGATTAAAAGATCCGCAGCGCTGGGCATAATTACGGAGGGCAAATTGACCATTGCAGTGGCCGGCACGCATGGGAAGACATCCATCAGCTCGATGATCGCACATATGCTTGTGCAGGCAGGCGCACCGGTTACGGCCCTGATCGGAGGGATAAGCAAGAATTACGAGTCGAATTTTATCACCTCCCACAAAGAAGAGATCATGGTAGTGGAAGCTGACGAGTTCGACCGCTCTTTCCTGCACCTGCATCCCGACATAGCCGTCATTTCCTCTATGGACCCCGACCACCTGGACATATATGAATCAGGCGGCCCCATGAAACAGGCATTCGAGGCTTTTGCCAGTAATATCAAACCGGGTGGCAAGCTGATCATCCGGTCTGATCTGGAGCTGGAATTAAGATCTGATATCTGGCGGGTCGATTATGCTGTAGGAGAACAGACCGATATTTTCGCAGCAAACGACAGGATAGAGAACGGGTTACAGGTTTTCGACATGTTTACCTGCCACTACAGGAGCCTGGGGATCAAATTACAGATCCCGGGCCGGCATAACATTGAGAATGCGGTGGCAGCAGCAGCGGTTTGCCGGGCAGCAGGACTGGAACGTGAAATGATCATAGCAGGAATCCACAGTTATACCGGCGTAAGACGGCGTTTCGATATCAGGATGAATACACCGGAGATGATTTACATTGATGATTACGCTCATCATCCGAGAGAACTGGAGGCCTTTATTTCGGCTGTCAGGGAGTTTTGCCCGGGGAAAATGCTGACCGGGATCTTTCAGCCCCACCTGTATTCAAGAACGAGGGATTTCGCCGAAGGATTCGCTGAAAGCCTGGAACTTTTGGATGAGGTGTGGCTTCTTGATATATATCCGGCGCGGGAATTACCCATCCCAGGGGTTACATCCGCCATGATATTTGACCGGATCAAAAATGTAAGGAAGAAGATGGCAGGCACAGGAGAAGTATTGGAATGGTTGAAGACAGATAAACCACAAGTGCTGCTGACCATGGGTGCCGGCGATATCGACCAACTTGTTGGGCTGATAGAAGAATTACTTAAGTCATGAAAAAGATTCTGCAAATATCATTTACTGTTATCCTGGTGGCAGGTGTTCTTTTCCTGCTTGGATTCGCTGACCATGAGCATCAGGCACAAGTCTACCGCCAGTTCTCCGTGGAATTGCTGAATTCTACCGACCAGTCACTGATCACTGAACCGGAGATCCGGGAAATGATCCGCAGGAAATTCGGTGACATAGAGGGTTCCGGAATCACGTCGGTCAATTTGCATACACTGGAAAACTTCATTCGGAAAAATCCCTATATCAGTTCGTGTGAGGTATACCAGAAGTTGAACGGGACCCTGGTTCTCAAAGCCAGGGTCAGGGAACCGCTTGTGAGGGTCATCAATACAGACCTGCAACATTACCTGATCGATCATAACGGGTTCCTGATCCCTGTCAATCCGGACAGACCCTCTCACGTCATGATTGCCAACGGTTTCATTGACGACAGTTACGTTTCTCTCGACGGGCGGGGGATCCCGCTAAGCCATTATCCCGATCAATCCATGCTGAAGCAGATATACACAGTAGCTTTTCATATCTCCTGCGATCCATTTCTCCGCTCTTTCATCGACCAGCTATATGTCGCCGAATCACAGGAAATGGAGCTTATTCCCAAAATCGGTCACCAGGCCATTATTTTTGGCCAGGCAGATGATACGGAAGAAAAACTGGAAAACCTGAAGATATTTTATCATTCAGTGATGAACAAGATCAACTGGAAAACATATAAAACCATCAATTTAAAATACAAGAACCAGGTTGTTTGCATAAAATAAATGTTTATGAACAAGAATGACATCATTGTAGGACTTGACATCGGCACCACCAAGATAGCAGCCATCGTGGGCCGGAGAAACGAACGCGGAAAAATAGAGATCCTTGGTTATGGAAAAACGGAGTCAATCGGGGTAAAAAGGGGCGTTGTTTCCAATATTGAAAACACCGTGCAATCGATCAGCACGGCCGTGTCGCTGGCCTCGAACAGTTCGGGAGTGGACATCAAATACGTCAATGTCGGCATTGCGGGACAGCATATCAAAAGCCTTCAGCATAAGGGGACGATCATCCGCCGTGACATTGAAACGGAGATCAGCCAGGCTGATATCGACACATTGCACCAGAACATGTTCAATTTGGGTATGAACCCGGGAGAGGAGATCATCGATGTCATCCCGCAAGAGTACATTGTGGATGGGGAAGAGGGGATCAAGCAACCGATCGGTATGCTGGGCAATACGCTGGAGGCAAATTTTCATATCATCATCGGACAGACCACTGCCGCTAAGAACATTTACAAATGTGTCAGGAAGGCCGGGCTGGATGTGGTGGATCTTTTCCTGGAACCGATTGCCTCGGCGGATGCTGTTTTAAGCGACGAAGAGAAAGAAGCGGGGGTAGTACTGGTAGATATAGGCGGCGGCACGACCGATATTGCCATTTTCCATGACGGTATTATCCGGCACACGGCCGTTATCCCTTTTGGTGGCGAGATCCTCACCGAGGATATTAAAGAAGGGTGTTCGATTATCAAAAAACACGCAGAAGAGCTCAAGATCAAGTTTGGTTCGGCGCTGGCCAGCGAGAACCGTGACGATGAAGTGGTAGCAATACCGGGTCTGAGGGGACGTCCACCCAAGGAGATCACCTTAAGAAACCTTGCCAGCATTATCCAGGCGCGGATGGAAGAGATCACCGAACATATTTATTACGAGATCCGCAATTCGGGGTTTGAGAAGAAACTGATCGCCGGGATCGTGCTCACGGGTGGCGGGGCATCATTGCGTCACCTGGCGCAGCTCACCGAATTCATGACCGGAATGGATACCCGGATCGGTTATCCGAACGAGCACCTGGCTCCCGAGACACCCGATGAGATGGCAAGTCCCATGTACGCCACCGGTGTCGGACTGGTAATCCAGGGTATAGAAAGGTATATCCGGGAAAAATCCAAAGGGGAGGTCAAAACCACAGACAAGCAGAAATCAATGGAAAAGACAGGGAAAATCCAGAAAAAACCCAAACCTGACAGTTTTCTGAAAAGGATACAGGAATGGTTTGAAGGAGATGAGGTACAATGATAGTTATCAACAATCATCATGTTTATAATTAATGCTTTAGGAAAGAAACTCAACTTTTAAAACACATACTTTTAAATGCCTTTTACTATGAAAGAAATGATCAGATTTGATATGCCAAAGAACCAGTCATCCATTATCAAAGTCATTGGGGTCGGCGGCGGCGGTTCCAATGCAGTGAATCACATGTTTCGCCAGGGTATCAAGGGGGTGGATTTCATCATCTGCAATACAGATGCGCAGGCGATGGAGTTGTCACCGGTACCGGTAAAAATCCAGCTGGGAGAAAAAGGTCTTGGCGCTGGATCGATGCCTTCGGTGGGCAAGGAGGCTGCCTGCCAGAAAATGGAGCAGATCCGGGAGATCCTGGAAAAGAACACCCAAATGGTATTTATCACGGCCGGTATGGGAGGCGGAACCGGCACCGGGGCGGCACCGGTGATTGCTTCCATAGCCAGGGAGCTTGATATTTTAACCGTTGGTATTGTCACCCTGCCCTTCACCTTTGAAGGGAAGAGGAGAAGAGTGCAGGCAGATGAGGGTATCCAGGAGTTGCGGAAATATGTGGATACCCTGCTGATCATCAGCAATGACAAGCTCAGGGAGTTGTATGGCGACCTGAAGCTATCCGAGGCCTTCAACAAAGCCGATGATGTGCTTACAACCGCCGCCCGGGGGATTGCCGAGATCATCACGGTAACTGGCTATATCAATGTCGACTTTGAAGATGTCAAAACCGTCATGAGCAACAGCGGCAAGGCGATCATGGGCTGTGCACAGGCTGAAGGGGAAAACCGCGCCATCGAAGCTGTCAAAACCGCGCTGTCCTCTCCCCTGCTTAACGATAATGAAATTGAAGGAGCCAGTGACGTCTTACTTTACATTACATCGGGACAGGAAGAGATTTCCATGGATGAAGTGACGGAGATCACGGATTACATTCAAAGGGAAGCCAAATCGCAGGCCGAGATCATCTGGGGTAACGGCTATGATGAATCGCTCGATAAGAACATCAGCATCACCCTTATCGCCACCGGATTTGATGCAGAGAGAAAAGCGGCCCAAAAGGATATAAAAATCAGGCATACGCTCAATGGAGACCCGGTGGGTGAAAACCCACCCAAATCACCACAGGTGACCGAAGAAAAGCCGGTTGACATAGGCCGGATAGAGCTGGTCCAGAAACCTGGTTCAGAAAAAACCACTGTCAAAATAACAGAAGAAACCTCTCGACAGGCTGACCAGGACCGGTCCACCCTGCTCAGGAAACCCGCCCCGGTTGAGTCGCCTGTTACCGAAGACCAGACAGCACGCCAATCAGTGAAAAACCAGGAGCGGACTTTCGTATTCGATTTAGCCCAGGAGGCAGAAGAAGAACCGGATCATGCTGAGACCGGAGCCGAAACAACTGAAAAAGCGGATGAAACGGCCAGCATCGAAAGGACGGCACAGACCGGGCATAAACCACCTGAAGAGGAAGTTAAGCCTTTCGAGATATATATTAAAAAGCCTTCCGGCGGAAGTGAAAAACCGGGTGAAAAGTCCGGAGAACAAGCCGGGCCGGATCTGAAATCACAGGAACGGATCGACCGGCTACGCAGCCTGAGCATGAAGCTGAGAGATGAAAAAACCATCGAAGAATTGGAGAATGAGCCTGCTTTTATCCGCCGTAAAGTGGCGTTAAAAGATACCCCCTCTTCAGCCGAACCGAGAATATCAAGGTATTCACTTTATGAAGATGATGACGCGCAGGGCCCTGAAATCAGGTCGGGTAACTCATTCCTGCATGACAACGTCGATTAATCCCCGAGCTTCTGCCTGCAGAATGCAGTTACTGTCAGTTCCTTGTCAATACCTTGCAGGTAAGTGCGGACATTTTTCGTGTTATCCTTGATAAAATCCTGGTTCAGCAGGGTATTTTCCTTGTAGAATTTGTTAAGCTTCCCCATGGCGATCTTTTCGAGCAGGGCTTCCGGCTTGCCTTCATTGCGCGCCTGTTCCTTACCGATCTCGATCTCTTTTTCAATAATATCCGGATTCACATCATCATTATCTATCGCGACGGGATTCATGGCAGCAACCTGCATGGCGACATCATGGGCGGCTTCTTCCAGGCCGGCCAGGCCCGACTTATTCAGGCCAACGATTGTTGCCAGCTTATTTCCCAGGTGATTATAAATGGATACAAATGGAGCATTCACGGTTTCGTAACCGGATAATTCCAGTTTCTCTCCTATTTTTCCCACCAGGTCCATCAGGGTATCGGCCACGGTATGTCCGTTCAGATCCAATGCCTTCAGTTCATCCAGGGTGGCCGGTTTTCGTTCCACAGCCAGGTCGAGGACTGCCCGGGCATAATTGACAAAATCGTCACTTTTGGCCACAAAGTCCGTTTCGGAATTCACTACGACCAGTGCACCGAAGTTATTTTCGGGATTGGTTTTGGCGATGATGATCCCTTCGGTGGCTTCACGGTCGGCGCGTTTGGCGGCCACTTTCTGGCCCTTTTTCCGGAGAATTTCAATGGCTTTTTCAAAGTCACCACCACTTTCTGTCAGAGCAGCTTTGCAGTCCATCATACCCGCTCCGGTCATTTTACGGAGTTTATTTACTTCTGCAGCAGAAATAGTTGTCATAGTTCAATATTGTTATGCGTTAAAAAATTCTTATCTCTTTGGTTTGGCCAGACCTCTGCGGGGGCGTTTTGTATCGGATATCCGATTTGATTCACCCTTTTCAATGGTCTTGACCTTACCCAGTTTATCCTGGGATTTTGCCCGAAGCGCTGTTGCATCTTCATCTTCATCCATGCCATCCACCGTGAGACCACCCTCCATTCCTTCCTCGTCCTCCCTGTCTTCATCTTCTCCCTGTTCATCTTTATCGATCTTTCTCTCGGCCAGGCCCTCTTCGATGGCTTGTACCATGGTCCGGATGATCAGTTCGATGGATTTGGAAGCATCATCGTTCGCCGGGATGGGAAAGTCGATGATATTGGGATCGGAATTGGTATCGACGATAGCAAAGACCGGAATATTCAGCTTCCGGGCTTCAGCCACGGCGATCTTTTCTTTCAATATATCCACCACAAAGATGGCTGACGGGAGCCGGTTCAATTCAGCGATACTGCCAAGCTGTTTTTCAAGTTTCTGCCGCTCGCGGTTGATCTGCAATCTTTCACGCTTGGACAGGTTGTTGTAGCTATTGGTAGCCATCAATTTATCGATTGAGCCCATCTTACGCACGGCCTTCCGGATGGTAGCGAAGTTGGTCAGCATACCGCCAGGCCAGCGTTCCACCACGTAGGGCATTCCGACTTTTTGCAGGTAATTGGATACAATCTCCTTGGCCTGCTTCTTGGTAGCGACGAAGAGTATCTTTTTGCCTGACTTGGCGATCTGCTTCACGCCTGAGGCGGCCTCTTCGATCTTGGCCATGGTTTTGTAAAGGTCGATAATGTGGATCCCGTTACGCTCCATAAAAATGTAAGGGGCCATGTTAGGGTTCCATTTTCTGCGCAAGTGCCCAAAGTGGACGCCTGCATCCAGTAATTCTTCAAAAGTTGTTCTTGCCATGAAATTTTTTGATTAATGTTTACTTTCTGATTAAGCAACTCCCGGGTAGCACAGGCACGGGGCGGGTGGTCCGGGGAGTTTAGATACTAAACACACTATATATAGGGTGAGATATCTGTTAACGTTTGCTGAACTGGAACTTTTTCCGTGCACTGGGTTGTCCGGGTTTCTTGCGTTCCACCATTCTCGGGTCCCGTGTCAGTAAGCCTTTATCCTTAAGGGGCTTGCGGTATTCCGGGTCCAGTTTGACCAGGGCACGGGCGATGGCCATCCGGAGCGCCTCTGCCTGGCCCTTGTATCCTCCGCCGTCGATATTGGCGGACACATCGAACTTCTGTCCAGTCCGTGTCACTTCAAAAGCCTCATTGGCCGTATATTGCAACACGGATGTGGGAAAATATTCCTTTACATCCCGGTGGTTTATGGTTATCCGGCCCGAACCTTCCTTCAGATAGACACGTGCTACGGCTGTCTTTCTTCTTCCGATGGTATTAATCATTTCCATATTCCTTATTTAATGCTATTGATGTCGATTTCCCTGGGTTTCTGCGCCTGGTGCGGATGTTCCGGTCCGGCATATACATGCAGGTTACGGAAAATGGCGCGGCCGAGCCTGTTTCTGGGAAGCATCCCGCGAATGGCCGCTTCTACGACAGCAGTCGGCTTTTTTACCAATAATTCTTTCGGTGAATGGAATTTCTGCCCGCCCGGGTAACCGCTGTAGGTCACATATTCCTTATCCGTCATTTTCTTTCCCGTAAGCTTCACTTTTTCCGCGTTGATGATCACCACGTTGTCACCGCAATCGATATGCGGGGTGAAATAGGGTTTATTTTTACCGCGCAGCATCTTGGCCGCATGCGAGGCGAGCCTTCCAAGCACCTGATCCTCAGCGTTCAGAAGAACCCATTCTTTCTGAACAGTCTCCTTGTTCGCGCTGACCGTTCTGTAACTTAATGTATCCATTTGGCTATGTGTCAATATATAAGATTATACCTCCCGAAAATGGGGTGCAAAGATAGAAGGATTTTTTGGTTTAAACAAATTGCTGTGGATAAAATTTATGTAGTAATTTAACAGCTTGTGTAATGTTAACAAAACAACATGATGAAAAGATCACCGGTTATAATATGGCTGACGTTTTTTGCCATTGCGATGGGTTATCTTGAAAGCGCCGTGGTGGTGTATCTCCGGGAGATCTATTACCCTGAGGGATTTGCTTTTCCATTGAAGATGATGGATGGCAGGATAGCGCTTACCGAGGTGATCCGGGAAGCAGCCACACTGGTGATGCTGGCAACACTGGGAATGATCGCCGGGCGGGAGAGGCTGGCCCGAAAGCCTTCTTACGTGGGACATATTATTTCTCATCCCCGTCACATGGGTAGGCCCGGTGCTGGCGCCTTTGATCACCGCTTTGAGCATGGTGATATTAGGAGGTGGGATCATTATGTTTTCCGATAAAGGTAAACAGCTCACCATTCGACCGTTGGAATGGGCTTTGCTCATCACCGGTTCATTGGTCATCATCTTTTCATTCACCCATGATTATTTGCGCTTCATCCGGCAGCAAATGCCGCTGACCGATCTCTTCAGGTTGACGAGAGCCGATGATGTCATCGCCGCGACAGGCAGTTATGTCCCCGAATACTTCAGCTGGTGCACATTTGGAATGGGACAGTTGATACTTTTTACAGCAATTTTTCTGATTATAAGGCGGGCGTGCCGACAGGGACTCCATCCCTGTTCATAATTTACCTATCTTCGCAACCTGAATTCAACAAGATGTCCATCAGGGTTAAACATCTGACAAAGCTATACGGGAGCCAGCGGGCGCTGGACGATGTTTCGCTGGATATCCGCCCCGGGGAGGTTGTCGGGCTACTGGGGCCAAACGGCGCGGGGAAATCGACGCTGATGAAGATCATCACGTGTTTTATCCCGCCAACCGGGGGAGAAGTCAGTGTTTGCGGACATGACATCTTTGAGGAGTCGATCCGGGTACGTGAGAAAGTCGGTTACCTGCCGGAAAATAACCCGCTCTACCTGGAAATGTATGTGCGGGAATACCTGGAGTTCGTAGCGGGAATCCATAAGGTCAGAAAAAATATAAAAGGACGGGTGAAGGAGATGATCGAGCTGACGGGACTGACAGTGGAACAGCGGAAAAAGATCGGGGCGTTGTCGAAAGGCTACCGGCAGCGGGTCGGGCTCGCCCAGGCGCTGATCCACGATCCGGAGGGGGTGATCCTGGATGAACCTACCTCGGGGCTTGATCCTAACCAGATCCAGGAGATCAGGGGGCTGATCAGAACCATCGGCGCCGAGAAGACGGTCATGCTCTCCACCCATATCATGCAGGAGGTGGAAGCGATCTGCGACCGTGCCGTCATCATCCACAAAGGGCGCATCATAGCCGACGATGCCACCCGTAACCTGACGGCTTCGGGCGGCACCAAAAACCTGGTTACCGTCGAATTCAGCGGCAGGGTCACTCAAGATGACCTGGCGAAAATTAAAGCGATCACCAGAATTACCCAGAAACAACCGAATATCTGGGTGGTGGAAACGGATGCCCAGACTGATATCCGCGAAGCATTGTTTAAACTGGCCGTCAGCAAGGATGCCACTATCCTGTCGCTCAGCCGGGAAGAGCTCCGGCTGGAGGAAGTTTTTCAAATTCTGACACGCGACTGATCTGTTCGTAAAATATCATTAATTTTGCCGGTCAAACAAAATACTTAACAAAGTGAGCTATTTATTTACTTCAGAATCAGTATCGGAAGGTCATCCCGATAAAGTGGCTGACCAGATATCGGATGCGTTACTGGATGAATTCCTGAGATGGGATCCCAAATCCCGGGTTGCCTGCGAAACCCTGGTAACCACGGGGCTGGTCATGACAGCCGGGGAAGTGCGCACCAAAGGCTGGGTGAATATCGACCATGTGGTCCGCGACACCATCCGCCGGATAGGTTATACCAAAGCAGAATACCAGTTCGATGCCAATTCCTGTGCGGTGATCTCCGCCATTCATGAACAGTCGCCCGACATCGTCCGCGGCGTGGTTAAGAAGAAGAGAACGGAACAGGGCGCCGGCGACCAGGGGATGATGTTTGGTTTTGCCTGTAACGACATGGACAATTACATGCCCATGCCCATAGAGGTGGCGCATATCCTGTTACAGGAATTATCGGCTATCCGCAAGGAAGGCAAACTGATGCCATATCTCCGGCCTGATTCCAAATCACAAGTCACGATAGAATACGATGATAATAATAACCCTATCCGTATAGACACGATTGTGGTTTCCACCCAGCACGATCCGTTTGAGGGCAATGCAGACCGGATGCAGGAAAAAATAAAGGAAGATATTGAAAAAATCCTCATCCCCCGGGTCAGGGCGCTGGTACCGGAGAGGATACAGCGGTTATTCCGCAATCATCACAAATTACTGGTCAACCCCACAGGTATGTTTGTGATCGGCGGGCCGCATGGTGATTCGGGCCTCACCGGCCGGAAGATCATCGTGGATACTTATGGGGGGCGCTGCGCCCATGGCGGCGGCGCTTTTTC
The DNA here is from genome assembly GCA_046484945.1 of Bacteroidales bacterium. Classification (GTDB taxonomy): domain Bacteria; phylum Bacteroidota; class Bacteroidia; order Bacteroidales; family JAGOPY01; genus JAGOPY01. The sequence goes on along the minus strand of JAWOHY010000170.1, from coordinate 1,393 downwards.
CGGCAAGGATGCCTCCAAGGTTGACCGTTCGGCGGCCTACGCCACCCGGCACATTGCCAAAAACCTCGTCGCTGCCGGTGTGGCCGGCGAGGCGCTCGTGCAGGTGGCCTACGCTATCGGCGTGGCGCAACCGGTAGGGTTCATGGTCAACACAAATGGCACGGCCAGGGTTACCGGACGCAACGGAAAACCGATGTCCGATAAAGACATCTCCGAGATCGTGTTCCGGCTTTTCGACCTCCGCCCCTATTCCATTATCAAAAAATTCGGATTGCTAAACCCGATATTTGAAGCGACAGCTACCTATGGCCATTTCGGCAGGGATAACGTTATCAGGGAGGTTGAGGTTTACTTCAGTGATAAAGATACCGTAAAGCGGGTGATCGATGGCAAAACCCGCTATTTCAAGAACGTTGAGTTTTTCTCCTGGGAAAAGCTGGATGCCGTTGAGAAGATCAGGCGAGCCTTTCGCATGGACGATTTGATTTAACATTTTAGCATTTTTTATTGAAGTTGAGAATCCATATTTTGTTGTTTTATCTGCTCTTTTCGGCTGTGGTTTTTGGGCAGCGGGGGGTACAGATCGCCCTGCTGAAGTACGGCGGCGGGGGTGACTGGTATGCCAACCCCACCTCGCTGACCAATCTCATCCTGTTTTGCAATGAAAACCTCAAAACCAATATTGAAAAGGATTATGCAACGGTCGATGTGGGCAGTCCAGAGATCTTCAATTATCCCTTTATCCACATGACGGGTCACGGGAATGTGCTGTTCAGCGAGCCGGATGCCATGAATCTGAGGAATTATCTCATTGCCGGAGGATTTCTTCACATAGATGACAATTACGGCATGGATCCCTACGTCCGGCCACAAATGAAAATTGTCTTCCCGGAGCTTGATTTTGTCGAGCTGCCCTTCGATCATCCTATCTATCATCAGAAATACAGCTTCCCGAATGGTTTGCCTAAAATCCACGAACACGATGGCAAGCCCCCGCAGGGGTTTGGCCTGATCTATGAAGGGCGGCTTGTATGCTTTTACTCCTATGAAACCGACCTGGGAGACGGCTGGGAGGATTTAGAGGTGCACAACAACAGCCCCGAAACCCACCTGAAAGCGTTAAAAATGGGAGCGAATTTGATCAGTTACGTTTTCAGGAAGTGATTGCCGGGTTTCGGGCTGCAGATTGCATCGGTTTACGGGAGATCAACTTCAAGCACATCGTGTTGGCGGCTGGGTAAAGCCGTCGGGTCTAAATGTGTAAACCGATTAACTATAAATATGTAAACTGAAATGTTTAATAAATGTAAAATAGTAGTATTTTTACATTTTTAATTATCCATGGATTATAAACAACGAATATCAGACAAAGAGTTACAGCGAAAACTTAACG
>JAWOHY010000121.1:0-3651 GCA_046484945.1 Bacteroidales bacterium | reverse complement strand
TTTGCCTCTTTAGCTAAGTTGGTAGAGCATCCCGCACGTAAGTGTGGGAAGGTCGTGGGTTCGTTGAAATTGTTTTTTGCCTCTTTAGCTCAGTTGGTAGAGCAGCTCACTCGTAATGAGCAGGTCGAGGGTTCGAGTCCCTTGAGAGGCTCCGACATTTTGCATTTTGCATTTTGCATTTTTAGTAATTCCAACCAATGTCGCGAGCGTCAGCGAGCTAATGTCCCTTCTTTTGTTCCAGCAGCCATTCCCACATCTCCTCGCTCTCATACGCCTCCGTCCAGGCATCGTGTCCTGCTTCAGGATAGATGGTGAATTTCACCGGGCTGCCATGAGCTTTCAAAGCATCGACCATCTTTTGCGACTCCTCCAGGGGTACAACATCATCTTTTGCGCCATGGAAAACCCAGGCGGGTAAATGCCTGATTAAACGAGCCCTTCCAGGATCGGCCCAGCCGCAAATGGGGACGATGGCGGCAAAGCGATCCGGGTAAGCAAAAGCCAGGTTCCACGTGCCCTGCCCCCCCATGCTAAGGCCTGTCACATAAAGGCGCCTGGTGTCAACCCGGTATTTTTCCACCATCTGTTGCAACAGCATATCAAGTACCCCGATCTGTGTCTCCCAGCGCTGGTCCTCCGGGCATTGCGGCGAAACCACGATGAACGGGAACTGGCGGCCCTCTTCGATCTGCTTCGGCGGACCGTTCCGCTTCACCAGCTCAAGCAGCTCTCCCCTCTCGCCGGAACCGTGCAGGAATAACAGCAGCGGCCAGCTCCTGTCAAGCGTATCATAGCCTTGCGGCAAATACAACAGGAACCGTGACTGCAAAATGTTCCCCTTGCTGGTTTCAATTTTTAACATATTGCCGGTTTGCTGAGCCATGGATGAGTGAAGAGTGAAGAGTGAAGAGTGAAGAGTGAAGATTGAAAAGTAAATGATGGTTGATCTTATTCTCCATTTTTTCATCTTAAGCAAATTAATTTGCAAATATCCGGTTTTTTTAACCTAGCACATATATCCTACGCCCTACGCCCTATGCGCTAAGCTAATTGTACTCATTCTAAATTAACTTATATCACGGATTCCTTACATAGAGATAAGTAAATTTGTCGCATAAAAATAATCCGCAACCTATCATTAAGATAATAAGGCTATTCAAACTATGCGCAACCTTGTTCAACTGATTTTCCTGGTTCTGTTGCCTGTAGCCCTGCTGGGCATCCTGATCTACGATATCCAGAACCTGCCCGGGTATAATAACCTGCCGGAGCTGCAGGAGCAGTATTCGGTGAAAAAGCACCGGATTATTGACCACACCCGTTTTGAGGAGCTCAAAGGGCCTTTTCCCGACGCCCACGCCATCACGGCGGCCTGCCTGAAATGCCATGTGGAGCGGGGCGAAGAATTGCTGAACAGCTTTCATTTCATGTGGGAAAAGGAGGAGTACATCGAAGGCCGTGGAGTGGTTTATTTCGGCAAGAAAAACGCCCTGAACAACTTCTGCACCGGCATCGCAGGCAGCGAACGCACCTGCAACCGCTGCCATGCCGGGTACGGTTATGGTCATAAACAATTCGACTTCACCGATCCGACCAATATCGACTGCCTGGTGTGCCACGATAATTCCAATGTCTACGAGAAAGCCAGGGGACAGGCAGGGTACCCGGTTGAAGGGATTGACTACCAGAAGGTGTTCGCCAGTCTTTCCTCCCCTAAAAAGATCAACTGCAGCGGCTGCCATTTCAACAGCGCCGGCGGTAACAACGTCAAACACGGCGACCTGGAATCGGCGCTACTGGTTTCGGGAAGAGATGTGGACGTGCACATGGGCAAGGATGGCATGGATATGGAGTGCGTCGATTGTCATACGGCAGAAAACCATGTGATGAAAGGCCGGTACTACGGCCTGTCATCCACCAACCAGCGCCGGGCCCTTTGTGAAGACTGCCATACGGCTTATCCGCACACCGACGACCTGGTCAATGAACACACCCTCAAAGTGTCCTGTAAAACCTGCCATATCCCCACCTATGCCAAGGTAAACCCCACCAAGATGAGCTGGGACTGGTCGACCGCCACCACCCAACTGGAAAACGGCGAGGCTATCTCGATCTACAATGCAGACGGGGAGCAGATCTATTTCACCGACAAAGGGACCTTTACCTGGCAGAAGGATGCCATCCCCGAATACGCCTGGTTCAACGGCACGGCCAATCACCACCTGCTCACCGACAGCATCACGGATATCCCGGTCAGGATCAATACCCTCTACGGAGATTACCACGATCCTGATTCGAAGATCATCCCGATGAAGGTCCACCGAGGCAAGCAGCCCTACGACCTGGTGCATAACAGGATATTGCAAGCCAAATTATGGGATCCCGAAAAGGGGAAAGGCGGCCTGTGGGTTGATTATGACTGGGATGCGGCATTGGAAGCCGGTATGGATTATCTCGAATTGCCTTTCAGCGGGCAATACGACTTTGTCGAAACCGAAATGTACCTGCCGGTGAGCCACATGGTTTCGCCCGCCATCGAAGCCCTCGACTGCAAGGATTGTCACACCCGGAACAACGGCAGGCTCGCCGGCCTGACCGATTTCTACATGCCCGGAAGGGACAGGAACAGGGGAGTTGACACCTTTGGCACAATTTTAATCCTGGCTTCCTTTCTGGGAGTGATCATTCATGCAATATCCCGTATCATCATATTTTTATCGCATCATACATCATAACCTCATTAACATGTCACAGCGAAAAGTATACATATACAGGCTATTCGAGCGGATCTGGCACTGGACGCAAGCGTTGCTGATCTTCTTTTTGATCTTCACCGGTTTTGAAATTCACAGCTCATACAGCGCCATCGGCTTCGAAAATGCCGTCAGGTATCATAACGTGGCCGCCATCTCCCTCATCATTCTGATCATTTTCGCCATTTTCTGGCATTTCACCACCGGTGAATGGAAGCAGTACATCCCGACCTCAAAGAACCTGAAAGCCCAGGTCAATTATTATATCACGGGCATATTTAAAAACGCCCCCCATCCGACCCGCAAAACCATCCTTACCAAGCTGAACCCCCTGCAAAGGCTGGTATACCTGGGGCTGAAAGTATTTATCATCCCGCTGATGGTGGTCACCGGCCTGTTGTACCTCTACTACCGTTATCCCTTTAAAGGCACGGTCGCCACCCTGGATTTTTCCAGCCTCGAAACCATCGCCGTGCTCCATACGCTGGGGGCTTTCCTGATGGTGGCCTTCGTGGTGGCGCACCTGTACCTGATCACTACCGGCACCACGCCGGCATCCAACCTCAAAGCGATGATCACCGGCTATGAGGAGCTGGAAGGTGAAGAAGAGCAAGAAAACATTGAAGGCAATAAAGAAGTGAACCTGTAAAACCCGCGAAAATGAAATGTATCAGATATCTGTTTCGGTTTGTAATGATCGTGCTGCTTGCAGCCGGCGCCTGGCTGTTCCTGCCGGGATGCGGTATGCAGAAAAGCCGGGAACTGCCGTTGCAGGACGGATTTGAACTGATGGCCGATACAATATGGGGGTGCTGAAGTCGCGACATAATGCGCGCTTCGCGTTCAAAGCGGTTGATGACCTCTTCGTGCTCTGCCCAGCTCGTTTGCAGAAGTTTAA
>JAWOHY010000013.1:0-5790 GCA_046484945.1 Bacteroidales bacterium | reverse complement strand
ATGGAGTAAAAATTGCGAGCTTAGTAACCAGTCCTTACACTAACAACATAAAACCCGGAACATATACCTATAAGGTTTGCTCTTCAGAAGTCATATGCTCAAATGAAGTGACTGTGACCTTTTAATAGTAACCTGAAAGGGCTGTTGGTTTTCATGATTGCAAAAGCCGGGCTTGTCAACCACTTCTGGCGAGTCTGAAGGTTTTAATGGTATTCATCTAAACATCAAAGATTTCACATGTCAGTCAAACTTCTCCTGCCCAATATTATACCCGGGCGCGTGAGCTGGGTATGGAATCCTGCGGCAACAAATCCCTCATGTGCCAATCTGCCTGTTTCAGCCGGGCTGAGTGAAGATAAATATGATGCATGGTTCATGGACAAAAATACAAACCAGGATATCGTCGACAGGATGCTTTCAGAAGGACTGTGTTCAATATCAGGCAAAAAAACTACAAACGATGCATGGAACACTATTTTCAGGTACCACAACCTGAAAAGGGGGAAAGGCAATGAAAGGGCATAATCTGGCGGGAATTACCCTTTGCGCCAAGAATCATTTCGGAACACATGTACGGCCCAGGGCCGCGCACCTGCATCCCGGACTGAACACCGACAGCAGCAGGAAAGGTTACGGTTATTACAGGGTTCTTGTAGATATCATGGGCAACAGGCATACGGGTGAAAAAAATCTGTTTTACATTCTTGATGCCCTGTGGTCCGGGTCGAACTGGAACGGACTTCCGGTTAAATTCCTGATGCCACCTTTTAACAATCACTGGAGCTCTTCACTAATGCTGTCACTCGATCCGGTGGCGATAGAATCTGTTGCGGTCGACTTCCTCAGAACCGAGTTCTCAAATCCTGAACATACTGTTCCATATATCAGCGAGCCAGGTGTTGATGATTACCTGCACCAGGCGGCAGATCCGAAAAACTGGCCTGCCGGTATCGTCTATGCTCCGAATGGTGATAATATCCCCATGAAGGGTCTCGGCGTTCATGAACACTGGAATAACCCCATAGACAAGCAATACTCACGTAATCTCGGAAAAGGAGAAGGAATTGAGCTTGTAAAGATCTTTCAATAATTCCGGTCAGTTTTTTACAACATTCAGATGATCCAATAGTACAAAGCCCTCAGGTGAAATGCCGATTGTGTTTTCACCTTTTTCGATATGAACGGTAACACGTTCCCAAACCCACGACCCGGCATTTCCTGTATTCCAGAATTCAATTTCACCTGCCTTTTTTCCATTAATTACCACGGGTGATGGAAATACCTGTTCGCGTTTAAGCGTATATCTGAATTCAAGAATATAGCTCCCTGTTTCAGGGGCATTATATATCCACTTCACCTGATGCCGGGCATCACCGACCCTGGTTTCAAGGTACCCTTTTCCGGTAAAACCCTCCAGCTCAGACTTAAATATCGATACCAGGTAATCCGCCTCTTCCGCTTCCAGTATTGTTCCTCCTTTTGTGGGTTGCATTGATGGCAGACTAACCTGACCTCCATTGGCGATAATATCGAATAAAGCCCAGTCAAAATTTTTTCTCCAATCCACATAACCCACGCGGTTTGTCCATAACGGATTGTGGTAATTGGCTATTGCGCCTGCAGCGTAATGCCTCCAATAGCCGGCAGAAACATTTAATTCTTTAATTACTTTCTCATACCATTCTCTATCAAGCGATTCACGAAAAAGAGTAAGGAAGGTAGCACCCCGGATTTTATGCGCATAATATTTTCCCAACCAGGCAATTGTTTTAATATCATCAATGGTTATCCGCAGTTCTTTGTCGATCTGCATGCTTTGCCCATCAGCCCATTTAAGGGCCTGATCGGCATTATGAATAATTTTTTCGGCTACCTGAAGCGGTGTTTCACCTTCAGTTTTGACGCCGGTAAGGTATGCTCTGGTGTAGTCAGGAATAGAAATATACCCCGTACCTTTATGAGGCTCCAGTGTAATAAACCGGTTTACATCGTGGAATCCCGAAGGTGTGCCAGCCACAAACGGGCGGGATTGACCGGATTCGATATACCATTGAAAATCGAGAGCCCCCCAGTGAAAACCGGTGACCCACGGATAAATCATGGATGCACGTTGCCAGGCATCAAACATTTCCTGGGCATTTACCGCCGGGAAACGGTATTGAATGGATTCGACAAAACGGTCGCTCTCCATATCCGGATTATACCCAAGCCGTCCCCAGCACATCCACTGATACCAGTGTTTGACAATTTCAATCTCCCGTGGTTCGGTACTGTATTTGCCAAGAAATTCCCTGCCCCAGACGTATTGATCCGAACCGTAATAATAACCTTCAGAAACATCGAAGGGAATATTTTTTATGAAGTCCCTGACAAAATCCGGTGCTCCCCACCTGAAATGAAAAATATCGTCGTTTCGAAGGGTCCATAGTGTTTTAAGGTTTTCACTTTTAATGTCTTTCACAAAATTTTGATGAAAGATTTGATTTACAGAGCTGTAAACATGTGCCTGTGCATATTTAAAACTGAAAATGAAATTGATGTTTTCATTCTTCAGCACTTCTTTAAAAATTGCTGTGATTTCTTTAGCCTGAGTTTGATGCTGCCGGTGAACGAGGTTAATTTTCCGTCCGGGCTGTTCTTTCAGTGCATCAAGTACTCCCTGTCCATAGGTTGAAAAGGCCCATTCTTCTTTTTGCGTTGTTGTATAATCATACATGTTTTCACCGGTAGTGAGCCCTATTCCGGCAAGGTCAGGATAAGTGAGCACCATCTGTTTTATGCTTTTCCGGAAATAGTCGATTGTAACCGGGTTCTCGAGTTTATCTGTGATGCCGTATTTGCCATCGGTCCCGTACACAAAAATATTCCAGGTTACAATGAAAAACTGTACATTCCGCTGCTTGCCATAAGCCATCACCTTGCGCCAGAATTCAATCTTTTTATCAATACCGATTTTCTTGATAACCTCATAGTTATTAACTATTTCCGGGGCATCGAATCCCCATCCGTTCAGAGAATAATTTTCCACCCATTCCACGGTGCTCTTGCGAACATCATCCAAGGCAATCTCCGGATATTCCGGAACTTTCACCATCGATGGGAAAGGATGCATGTTCCATAAGGAGATTGTGTTGTAGCGATAGCGTGCAAGGTTATCAATATACTCTTTCCAAAATTCGAAATTCCACATTTCGGCTATATTATTCTGAGCTGCATCCGAAGGTTCGGTATAGGTTGGGGTTCGCACATCCAATGGAATATTAAACTTGGTTCCCCTGACTTTCATGTACGGGTTTTGCAACTGGTTTTGAATGGCATCAATTCCGCGAAACTGAATGATTTCGGCAACTTCAAGCCCGCCGTACATTACACCTGCATCATCTTTTCCTGCTATCCAGATGGTTTTGCTGTTCCCGTTGTTTTTGTGAATGATAAAACCTTCATTTTTTAATTTTTCAATATCGTTAATCCCTAAACCATCTAAAAGCTGCAAACTGGCCTTATCGCCAATATTCAGCAGTACGATATTGTGCTCATCATCATTCAATTGGCTGATTTGTGAAACAGGCCGGACAACGGATTCATGCCCTTTTTCATTAAGCGAAGTCTGTATCTCATCAACGGCAAACTGAATTTGTTTTGAATCGTTGCTGGCAAACAATCTGATGTTCTCATTTGCCTTCGAAGGCAGGCTAAAAAACAGGAATAAAAAAACCACCGGGGGAATACTTAATGACTTCATCTTATTTGATATGTATTATTCAAGGTATTTTACTTGCAACTTAAGTGCCTTATTTTTCTTTATACCGGATAAAGAATAAAGTTATGGAAAGTTTTCTGTCAGGTAATAACAATAATGTTCTAATTTTAACCGGTTGTATCATTTTAATAAATACCAATGATGATATTTATGAAAAAATTATTATCTTTTTTGTTCTTCATATTTCTTTCTACAGGTTTTTTGGCCAGTCAGAATGATCCGGTCGAACTGGTTTATGAGCAGGAAGATGGTTGGCGAAGCCTCTTTAACGGGATCAACCTTGACGGCTGGAGCATTGCTTGTAGAAAGGAAGATGAAGGTAAAAATTTCTGGAAGGCAGAGAACGGAGCTATCGAGTGTAATTCAACAGGTAAACCGGATCACAATTATGTCTGGTTGATGACAAATGAAGAGTTTGAGGATTTCCATCTACGGCTAAACTTTCAGGTTTTCAAAGAATCCAAAGGAAACAGTGGGGTGCAGTTCAGGAGCCGGTATGACCCTAAAGCCAGAAATGGCGGCTGGCTGAATGGGCCTCAGGTTGATATTCATCCCCCTGCACCTTTCAGGACAGGATTGATCTACGATGAAACAGATGGCGTTAACAGATGGATATACCCATCTATGAGAAATTGGGAAATAGCAGAAAAGGACGTCCCAAAAACATCTCTTGAGACTGTACTGGTTTATGGCGACGATGATCAGGATGCATGGAACAGCATGGAACTAATCTGCAAGGGCATGAAGATAAGGACCTTTATAAACGGCCGGGAGATCTCGGTTTTTGACGGGACCGGTATTCTCGACGACTCCCTTCATCAGCAAAAAAGTGTAGGAAGAAAAGGAAAGATTGCACTTCAACTTCATGCTTCAGACGAATTGCGGATTAAATATAAAAATCTATTTATCAGAAATTACTGATCTTTTCAGGTAAGCCTGGTGCAGACAATTGTCAGATGATCCCCACTCCCGCGCTCACACTTTCTGTCTTGCGGTCATACTTTGCCAGCCGTAGCCTTCGGTGAAAACCGTAGTTTTCTTTGACAACCGCAAGTGTGTGAAGAAGGAAAAATGAAAATATGGTCAGCCCTGAACGACTCCTGCTACTTTGCATATTCTTTCTTTCCAGAGAAACAGTGCTTTATTCCCAGGAGAAGGCTGTGAATCGGGATAAATACCGTATTAACATATCATATACCGACGAGACAATAAAGATCGACGGGGTGCTGGATGAGCAGGATTACGGTTATCCCTCATCCCATATGCCACCTCAAAAGTCATAAAAAATACTGAAGCAGGTGAATCAGCAAAATGGAAATGGAATGCAGTCTTTGATACCAAAATGATATTGTCAACATCTCATTACCCTTGCCTTACAACAGTGCGAGGCTGATCCTTGCGGGACCCACACTGGATATAACCTTCACGGATAAAGTATTCCTCTCCACATTCGTCCAGTACAACAATCAGATCGATAACCTGAATATGAATACCCGCTTCCAGTGGCGTTTTGCATTCGGAACAATGCCGAAACGTATCACCTACGGCAAGACCCTGAGGCTCAGCGATAACCCTGTCATGTTCAGGGATTAGTCACGCCTGGCCCCGCCCGGAAGGGGATCCATATTATCGGTAAGCTATATCCATTACCTCAAAAACAATATCTTCCTTCTCCCGCTTTAAAACAATCTTGTCTCCGACTTTTTCATTTATCAATGCTTTGGCTAACGGGGATATAAACGAGATCTTCCCTTTGGCAACATTAGCTTCATCAACACCCACTATTTGAAAATGCTGAATGTTACCAGACGTTTCATTTTTAAGGGTCACCGTTGCGCCGAACCTTATTTCGTTCTGTGGTTGCTCTTTCGAATAAACAACTTTAGCTTCGGCAATTCTGTTGTTAAGCAACTGTAATTTTGCATTAATATAGTTCAATGCAATTCGTTTCTCATTCTCGCTGGTGCTGGTCAGACTTTCTTTTTCATGGATAAGTGTTTGTTTTTCAGCTAATAGCTGTTCCATCCCTG
>JAWOHY010000211.1:0-36826 GCA_046484945.1 Bacteroidales bacterium | reverse complement strand
CACTACTGCCCGAATGAATACCATTGCCCGCCACAGATCAAGGGCAAACTGGAACATTTCATCAGCCGGAAGGCCATGAATATCGACAGCCTGGGGGAAGGAAAAATTGAAATACTTTTCGACAATGGGTTTATAAAAGATCCGTCGGATCTTTTCTCTCTCACATATGAACAGCTTTTCGGCCTGGAGAAAGTGTATATCTCGGAAGATCGCCTGAAAGAGAAAAAGATCAGTTTCCGGGAGAAAACCACGCAAAATATCCTGGAAGGCATTGAACAATCCAAGCAAACTCCTTTCGAAAAAGTACTATACGCCCTTGGCATCAGGTATGTAGGGGAAACTGTTGCCAAAAAGCTGGCCGCTGAATTCGGCGACATCGATAAGCTGAAGGAAGCAACATTCGAGGAGCTGATTTCCGTGGATGAGATCGGCGACAAGATCGCCGAATCGGTTCGCAACTATTTCAGCGACCCTGATAACGTGGCCCTTATAGAAAAGCTAAGGCAACACGGCATCAGATTCAGCGTTGATAAGGCAGAAACGGAAATCATTGAAGACAGGCTGGGAGGCAAGTCATTTGTTATCAGCGGAGTATTCTCCGGTTATTCACGCGACCAGCTAAAGGAAATGATTGAACGATATGGCGGCAGGAATGTGACAGCAGTCTCATCCAAAACCGACTACCTGCTGGCCGGCGAAGACATGGGCCCCGCCAAGCTGAAAAAAGCCCGCGAGCTGGGGGTGAAGATTATTTCGGAAGAGGAGTTTCTTGAAATAGTAGAGGGTTTCTAGTTTCGTGTTTCGTGTTTTTTAGTCATTTATTATAAGAAACAAGAAACAAGAAACAAGAAACTACAATCACATCCCCTTCACGCTGCCTGCACCTGAAGTTGTTTGGGACACATCAGCGCCACCCTTGTGCCTGATCGAAGCAGCGCCCGAGGCGTTTACCACCAGTGTACCGGTCGCATAGACTTTCGCGCTGGCTGCCCCGCCGGCGTCGACTGTGAGGTCGGTAAATTTCATTTCCGATCCTTTAAACCCGGATGCGCCTGATATCTCAATCTTGCCCTTTTCACTGGCACCATTCAACCTGATTTTGGAAGCGCCGCTGAACTCCGCATCCAGCTTTTGAGCATTCATCTCAAGGTCAATATCGCTGGCGCCACCAATATCCATTCCCAGCTTGTCAAAATTCAGGGCATTCTTACCAGTCACCTTTGCCGCACCTCCAAAGTCAATCTGTTCCAGGTCTTTAAATGTAAGATATACATACATCTTATGGTATTTGCCCCGCCACTGCGGCTTCAGGTAGATCCTTAGCCTGCCATTCACCACTTCGGTAATGATGTATTCTATTTCCGATTCATCAGCCTCCACGACCAGTGTTTCTTCATCCCCCTGCGTCAGGTAAACCCGGAACGCCCCGCCTATTTCCAGTTCAGAAAACTGGCCTACCTCCCGCTCTTCCTGTACGCCATTGACCGGTTCGCCAAGAGAACCTTCATTTACCAGCTCCATGCATCCGGATGAACCGACAGAGAAAAGAATGGCCAGGGTGATGAGCAATACCTGTACGATTAACTTGTTTGTTTTCATTTCATTATGAATTGAGCGGTCCTATTTCTGAAAACTGATGCTGGTGTTGGCGTATTTCGATTTGATGGTCAGGCTGGCCATCGGACTGGCTGAGGTCCCGATCTTCCCCATGTACCTGTTCGTAGTATACCCCACCGTTTCCTTATCAATCGAAGCGTTGGCTTTCGGGTAATTCAGGTCGCCAAAGCTCATCTCGGCATTCAGGTTGAAGCTGGTTTTCGGATCAAATACCAGGTTTGCGCCGGCAAAAGAGTTCCGGATGCTGCCTTTGGTGAAGCCGGGTGAAATATGGCCGACTGCCAATTCACCATACTGGATATCGAAATCAAAATCACCATTTAACTTATTGATGGAGAAGTCTGTAAACCGGCTGACCGAGATAATCCCGTCCAACGATTCCACCTTTACTTTGTCATACTGGGAATCCAGTTTCAGGGTGCCTGTTTTTTCCAGGGTCAGTTCAGAGAAGCGGGATACGATCTCCAGGTTCCCTGCACCGGCAGTCTTCAGATCGCTATATTCAATATCGATCTTTGCATCATTGATGAAACCGGTCCTGGCTTTACCGAATTTAATCGTCAGGACGTTGGCGTTGCTGTTGAGGTTGAAGGCTTCCAGGGCCCCATACTCAAGGTTCAGTTTAACCGTTCCGTCCATCTCATCCAGGAATACATCACCGAAATTATTATCAATTTCAATATTGATCCAGCGCGGCATCCGGATGTCGTAATCGATGGAATATTCGGCTTTGCTGACGCTGCCCACTTTCGATATCCCTGACACGGCAGACCGGTTACCTTTCAGCTCAATGCTGATCTTCTCAAAAACCTTATCTGCCTTTTCCTGGCTCGAAGCTTCCACTGTGACAGTCACTTTTATCGAAACACTGCTTTCATCCCAAACCTGGCAATTCACTTTGCCAAATTTATTTTGAATGGTCATCACAGCGCCTTTTTCCACGCTGTACCTTCCATCGTAGAACTTTTTAAACTCGTCTGCCCAGACGCCTGTGGAGAGTAATGTCAAAATGGCGACGGCAAGGATCTTTACGATGCGTTTCCGGTTTCTTTTGGTTGTGGTTGTGTCAATAGTCTTCATTTCTTAAAAAAATTAAATGTTGCGTAATCTGTTGAGAATATCGTCGAGTAAATCTGATTTTGTCTTGTAACTCATCAACAATGCATTGATCAGCCGGTTGTTCTGCTGGTCTTCCAGGATCTGTTCTTCCAGTTTGACCGAAGCTGAATCCAACAGTTCGATCTCGTCGCTGGCCAGTTTCCTTACATAAGAAGCCTCCGAACTATTGGCCGCATGCTGATAGATCTCCTGTAGCTTTTCATTGGCCAGTCTGTCATAATACATTTTGGCCTCCAGCAGGTCGGCGGGCAAAGCGCCGGCCGTGGCGTAATTCGTGCTTTTTTCCGGGCCGACCAGGTAGTAGGTCAGCGAAAGTCCGATCAGCACAATGATGACGGCAGCAACGCGATAGTATTTGTTCAGGTGTGGCAAATATCTCTTCTCAGCCACCAAGTGCAGGACATCCAGTTTATTCTGGAACCTGTCGAAATGGTCTGAGGACGGCTCGGCTGCGTCGAGCAATTCCCTGTTTTTCCTTATTTTCTCCTCCAGTACTGACATGGTCTTGACTTAATTCATGTTTGACATATTCTGGCCGTTTTCCACCGCACCGAGATAATCCAGCAATTTCCTCCTGGCCCGGGAGTACCTTGTCCGTGACAGATTGTAAGAGATATCCAGTATCTGCGCTATCTCTTCATGGTCATATCCTTCCAAAAGGTAAAGGGAAAGAATGACCCGGTAACTGTCAGGAAGCCGGTGGATGGCTTTCCTGATCTCTTCCACCTTTGTGGATAATACCTGGATAAAGTCTTCGTCCTCCCCTTTATCCGCAACCTCAATCTCTGCTTCGTCAAGGTAAACAAGGTCTTTAGCCTTCCGCAGCTCATCGATCGACTTGTTGATCACGATGCGTTTGAGCCAGGCGCCAAAACTTGATTCTTCGCGGTATGTTTCAATATTTTTAAAGGCCTCCAGGAATGCTTCCTGCATGATGTCTTCCGCTTCAGCCGTATCGTTCAGTATTCTCAGTGCGGTATTGTACATGGCCTTGTAATAAAGTTTATAAACCTGGACCTGCGCCTTCCGGTCATTCACCCGGCATCCTGTGATCAGATCCTCATGAATATTTTTAACCGTTGGTTCCAATAGGTGAAATTTTACCCTAATGTCGGAATAAAAACCAAAATGTTACACTAACTTTTTAATTTTGTGACACACCTCTTAATAATTCAAAATTCAAAATTCAAAATTCAAAATTAATGTACTATATCACCATCCTCGGCGCCGGACTGGTCGGATTCCCGATCGCCCTTGACCTTCAGAAGGACAAAGACTTTTCGGTAACCCTGTGCGATATCCGTCAGGACAGGTTGGTAGAGATAGAAAAAAAAACCGGCCTGAAGACCCGGCAGGCAGATCTTTCGGATGAATCTGCGGTAAAGGGTCTGATAAAAGATGCTGATTTGGTGGTCAGCGCCGTGCCGGGCCACCTGGGGTTCAAAACGCTAGCTGCCATCATGGAGGCGGGGAAGAATGTTGTGGATATCGCCTTTTTCCCGGAAGATCTTTTTGAGCTGGAAGCGCTGGCTAATAAAAAAGGTGTGATTGCCATTTCCGATATGGGGGTAGCGCCGGGGATGAGCAACGTTCTGACCGGATATGCTCACCATCAGCTTGACCAGACTGAAAAGGTAAGAATCTACGTGGGCGGCCTGCCGAAAATCAGGCACTGGCCTTTCGAATACCGGGCGGTCTTCTCCCCCATCGATGTGATTGAGGAATATACGCGGCCCGCCCGGTTCATCCGGGACGGGAAACTGGTTGAGATGCCGGCGCTGTCGGAGCCCGAATTACTTGATTTTGAGGGGCTCGGAACGCTGGAGGCCTTTAACAGCGATGGTTTGCGGTCGCTGACCAGGACCATCGAATGTCCCGATATGATCGAAAAGACACTGCGCTACCCCGGGCATATCGAAAAGATCAAATTGTTGAAGGAATGTGGTTTTTTCTCCCCCCATATGATCAACGTGAAAGGCCAGCAGGTTCGGCCGATCGACGTCACCACCCAGCTTTTGTTTCCGATGTGGGATCTGAAGGACGAGGAAGACCTGACGGTGATGAAGATCATGGTCGAAGGGATGAAAGACGGCAAAAGAAAGCGGTTCACATGGGAGCTGGCGGACCAGTACGACAGGGCTACCGGTATCCATTCGATGGCCCGCACGACAGGCTATGCTGCCACGGCGGCCGTCAGGCTGGTCACCCATGGCCTGTATGCGAAAAAAGGGATCTCTCCGCCCGAATATATTGGTTTTCAGCCCGAATGCGTTGAATTCATGCTGAAAGACCTGGCGGAACGTGGCGTCATCTATCACGAAAAAATTGAAGCGGTCTGAATCATGCCTACCCAGCGCCAACTGTTTTACACCTACCTGGGATTGCCCTCCGCCAGCCCGCTCGGGCTTGAGATTGAAAGTGCAAAGGGCATTTTTTTATACGGCCCTGACGGCAGGGATTACATCGACCTGGTATCGGGCGTTTCGGTGAGCAACCTGGGGCATCAGCATTCCGACGTCGTTGCAGCGATAAAGGAACAGGCTGGTAAATACCTGCACCTGACGGTGTATGGGGAGATGATCCAGTCGCCGCAGGTGCTGTTGGCCGAAAAGCTGGCCGGTTTGCTGCCCGAGCCGCTGCAATCGGTCTACTTTGTCAATTCCGGGAGCGAGGCGGTGGAGGGGGCGATGAAGCTGGCCAAACGGTTCACCGGGCGAAGCGAGGTCATCGCGTTTAAAAACGCTTATCATGGCGGCACGCATGGTGCGCTGAGCATTGCCGGGGATGAGCTGCTGAAGAATTCATTCCGGCCTTTGTTGCCCGATACCAGGCTGCTGCATTTCAACAATTTCGATGACCTTCAGGCGATTACGGAAAGAACTGCCTGCGTGGTGGCGGAGACCATACAGGCCGAAGCGGGCGTCATTCTCCCTGCGGTAGGCTTTCTGCCTGCGCTGCGGAAGCGCTGCGATGAGACCGGCGCCTTGCTGGTGATCGACGATATCCAGATGGGTATGGGCCGGACCGGCAGGATGTTCAGCTTTGAGCACTACGGCATGGCCCCCGACATCCTTTGCCTGGCCAAAGCCTTCGGCGGCGGGATGCCCCTGGGCGCTTTCATCGCCGCACGGGAGGTCATGCAATGCCTCACCCGTGATCCCGAACTGGGGCACATCACCACCTTCGGCGGACACCCGGTATGCTGCGCCGCTGCCCTGGCATCATTACGCATCCTCGCTGACACAAACCTCATCTGCGAAACCGAACGAAAAGCCGCCATCTTCCTGGAACGGCTTACCGGCCATCCCGCCATCCGGGCCATCCGGCACAAAGGGATGATGATGGCCGTCGACCTGGCAGCGCCCGGCGCCTGGCCCCGGCTGATCCCGGCCTTTCTCCGCAACGGCCTGGTATCCGACACCTTCCTCTTCCGCCCCAACTCCTTCCGCATCGCCCCACCCCTTACCATTACCGAAGCGGAAATACACCTGGCATGCGACAGGATCATCAGGGGGCTTGCTGTGTGAGCGACATTAGGTGGACATTGGTTCTTAGTTCATGGTTCCTGGTTCCTGAAACAAGAAACAAGAAACAAGAAACAACAAACAAGAAACAAGAAACAACAAACAAGAAACCATTATTTGGTATTTCCAATAATTCCTCCGATCTTTGCACCCCGATTTAAAAAATCTTTCATACTTAACAATTAACATTTTATGCCAACGAAAATCAGATTGCAGAGAAAAGGTAAGAAGGGCAAGCCTTTTTACCACGTTGTCATTGCGGATGGTCGTGCACCACGGGATGGGAAATTCATCGAAAGAATTGGCATTTACAATCCTGTATCCCGACCAGCTGAAATTGACATTAATTTTGACCGCGCCCTATACTGGCTTCAGGTCGGCGCCCAGCCCACCGATACTGTCAGGGCGCTTCTATCCTCCAAAGGGATACTATACAAGCATCATTTATTGGTAGGGGTCCGTAAAGGCGCCCTCACCGAGGAAATGGCCGAAGCGAAATTCCAGACCTGGCTGCAGGAAAAACAGGAAAAATTCATCGCGAAGATTAAAGAAGCGGAGCTATCCAAAAAAGATGCCCGCAAAAAACGCATGGAAGCGGAGATGAAAGTGAATGAGGCTCGTGCCAAGGAACTGATGGCCAAGCGCGCCAAAGAACTGGCCGAGGCCCGCGGCGAAGCTGAAGATGTTGCAGAAACAGCCGAAGGTGCAGCTGAAGTTCCTGCACAGGAGACCGTTGCGGAAACCCAACCCGCTGCAGAACCCGAACCTGCCGCCGAAACTGAAACTGTTGCCGACACTGAACCTGCCGCCGAAGCTGAACCTGTCGTCGAAGCTGAACCTGTTTCAGAAGAGCAGCCTGACACCGAAGCCAAACCTGATGCGGAAGAACAACCTGTCGCCGAAGCCGAGCCTGCTGCAGAAGTACAACCTGTCGCCGAAGCCGAGCCTGCCTCAGAAGAACAACCTGTCGCCGAAGCCGAGCCTGCTGCGGAAGAACAACCTGTGGCAGATACTGAGCCTGTGAAAGAAGAAGAGCCCTCTGCTGAAGAGGAAACCGAAACCAAAGCCTGATCACATAGGCTTCCAGCCTCTAACATATTCTGAACCAACGGCTTTAGTTGTTGGAGTGTCCAGGAGATTTTTCCGACGGATTGGAGCACCCAATATATTTTTTCCGACGACTTGGAGCAACCAATATATTTTTTCCGACGGCTAAAGCCGTCGGTTCCAGTTTTTCTGACATTGACTCTTTTTATTAATTTTACCCCATGAGCAAGATCAAGGCAAATAACTACGACGGTTATTTTTTCTTCGGGAAAATTATCCGTACTCATGGTTACAAAGGGGGATTGAAAGCGCTGCTGGATGTCGACCGGCCCGCGGGTTACGCAGAGCTGCCCATGGTATTTGCCGAGATCAAAGGCCAGCTGATCCCCTGGATGATCGAAAGCCTCCAACTGGAAAACAATAAAGCCAACCTCAAGCTGCAGGATATCGACAGCCTGGATAGCGCCGAAAAACTGGTCGGATGCATACTTTATCTGCCCGTTGACCTGTTGCCCAAACTCCGCGGCAATCAGTTTTATTATCATGAAATAATTGGCTTTAAGGTAATTGATCCTGCCAGAGGTCATGTCGGTATTATTGAACGCGTGCTGGACCTGCCCAATAACCCCTTATTTGTCATATCATCCGGCGGAAAAGAGATCCTCCTGCCGATCACCGATAACATTATCCGCAAGGTGGATCGAAAAAAGAAGATGATCGAGGTTGAAGCGCCGGAAGGGTTGATTGACATTTACTTATAATGTTGAATTTTGAATTTTGAATTTTGAATTTGAATTCAGAGACATTAGAACAATTGAACAATAGAACAATTGAAGACATAAAGCGACTTGGGAAAGCGACCGATGTTTTCTACTTCAAGCAATTCCGGGTGAAAGACGACCGGAGCACGATGCGAGTGGGGACGGATGCGGTGTTGCTCGGTGCAGCCGTGGATATGGCGGGTGCAGGGAAAATTCTTGAGATCGGGACCGGCTGCGGAATCATTGCCCTTATGATGGCCCAGCGGTCGGATGCGATGATCGATGCAATTGAAATAGATGCTGATTCGGTGCAACAGGCCAGGGAAAATATAATGAACAGCCCGTGGAAGGAGAGAATTCATATCTTTCATTCTTCATTCCAGGAATTCACCCGGACCTGTTCGAAAAAATATGAACTGATCATTTCCAATCCACCTTATTTCTCAAAATCTTCGAAATCGGGCGATGCAAAAAGGGATATCGGCCGTCATACTGACTGTCTGAATTTCAATACACTGATTAATCATTCAAAAGAACTGATGACAGAAACGGGCAGCCTGTGGGTGATTCTTCCGGTAAATGAAAGCAAAGATTTTATTGATACAGCTACAAAGCATGATCTGTTTGTCAATTACATGCTGCTGTTCATCCCGAAGGAAGGAAAAGCGTCGAACCGGGTTGTAATGAAACTCTCAAAGGATAATACAGATCGGATAATTCAGGATAAGCTGACTCACCGGAACACCAACGGCTCATTTTCAGATGATTATATGGATTTTATGAGAGAGTTTTATATTGATTTTTAGAAGATAGAATTTAGAAGTTAGAAGATAGAATATTATAACCTGATCATTACAACGAATTACAACGAATTACAACGAATTACCATGAATTACCATGAATTACAATAAATTACAACCCCTATCAACTCCATATGCGAAAGATTTTTCTTGAAACGATAGTGTTCCTTTGCGGGGCGGTGGTAATGATCTATGAGATCGCCGGTTCGCGGGTGCTGGGACCGTACCTGGGCACATCCATCTTTATCTGGACCAGCCTGATCGGCATCATTCTCGGCAGCCTGAGCCTTGGTTACTGGCTCGGCGGCAGGCTGGCCGACAGGAAGCCGACCTACACCATGCTGGCCCGGATCGTCCTGGCCGCCGCTGTACTGGTGGGCCTGACAACATGGCTGAAAGATATCTTCCTGCATTTATTACCACGGGTGATCAGTGGATTGAAATGGCAAACGGTGGTTGCCTCTTTCTTTCTGTTCGCCCCCGCCAGCATTTTTCTGGGAATGGTCTCCCCTTATGCTGTCAGGTTAAAAATCAAAACTTTGAAAACATCGGGTAGAACGGTTGGGAATTTATACGCTATTTCAACTGTTGGAAGCATTGTCGGAACATTCGCGGCCGGGTTTTATCTCATCCCGGCCATGGGCACCACCCAAATCCTGGTATCCCTGACCATATTGCTTGCTTTGATCTCCATCGCATTGTTCACCTTCAACCGGGAAAAATTAAAAAGTCTGCCTGCACTGTTTGTGATCCTGATCGCCGGTTATTTCCTCCTGGTAAAACAGGATGAATCCGTTTTTTTTATCGATAAGAACACTCAATACAGCCGCGTCTGGATTTATGATGCTACCGACGCTGCCACCGCTAAGCCGATCAGGTTTATGCGCATCAACAATGAAAGTTCTTCAGCCATGTTCCTGGACAGTGAGGAGCCGGTGTTTGACTACATGAAGTATTACCGGCTGGCAGAGCACTTCACCCCGGGGTTTCAATCGACCCTGATCCTGGGGGGCGCCGCTTATTCTTATCCGAAATATTTCCTGGAGCGTTATGACCATGCAACGATCGATGTGGTGGAGATCGATCCGCAACTCACAGAACTGGCACAGCAGTATTTCAGATTGAAAGATGACCCCCGGATGAATATCTTTCACGAAGATGGCAGGATCTTCCTGAATCGTGGCGATTATAATTATGATGTGATTTTCGGGGATACGTTCCAATCGCTGTACACCCTCCCATGGCACCTCACAACCCGCGAAGCCGTGCAAAAGAAATACAACATGCTGAATGAAGGCGGTTCGGCGCTGATCAATATCATCTCTTCCCTCGACGGCAAAGCCTCTTACTTTTTAAGAGCTGAACTGGCAACATACCGGGATGTATTTCCCTGGGTCTATGTTTTTGCTGTCACTGACCCTGAGGATAAACACCTGGTGCAAAGCACCTTACTGGTAGCTATGAAATCAGATCACCCTCCGGTACTATATTCTGACGATTCCGAACTGGCTGAATATCTTCAACATGATATAACGGATCAGCTCGTCGCCGATCTCCCCATCCTGACAGATGAGTTTGCCCCGGTGGATTATTATACGAATAAAGCGATAAGATGAGAAGATAGAAGATAGAAGTTAGAAGTTAGAAGATTGCAAAGAACCAATAACCAATAACCAATAACCAATAACCAATAACCAATAACCAATAATCAATAACCAATGACATTATTTAAGAGAACTTCGCTATTCCTTTCCCTGCTTCTGCTTCTTACAGGTGCCTGCTGCCGGCAGGAATCTGCTCAATTGCGAATAGCGCTTTCCAAAGGCAGCCCGGATAGTCTTTACGTCAATTATTATAAGTGGGTCCGTAGCCTTGATTCCTCCGCGGTTTGTATCGATCTGTATGCCACGCCGCTGGATTCGGCGTTGAAAATATTTAAATCCTGTAATGGTTTGATATTAACCGGTGGCACAGACATCCATCCCGGGTTTTACGGGAAAGCTCACGACACGCTCAGGTGCTGGCCCATTGACGATCACAGGGACCAGCTTGAGATGACACTGGTAGATTCAGCCCTGGCCTGGGGTTTCCCGATTCTTGGCATTTGCCGGGGACATCAGATGTTGAACGTAGCGTTGGGCGGAAGCCTTATTGTCGATATACCTTCCGATTTCGATACTCTCGTAAGGCATCGTTGCGAAGACTATCTTAGCTGCATGCATACGTTACGGATTGACACATCATCATTACTATTTAATATCACCGGTATAGATTTGGGGATGGTTAACAGCAACCACCACCAGGCAGCTGACGAGGTAGCCATGCCATTGCGAGCAGTTGCTTTTACCGAAGATGGATTAATAGAAGCTTTGGAATGGAAGCACCGTGAAGGGAAATCGTTTTTGCTGGGAGTCCAGTGGCACCCCGAGCGGATGGAAATTGACAACCCGTTGTCAGGCGATGTAGGAAAGCGGTTTTTGGAAGAAGCAAGAATCCGGAAAGCAGAAGTAAGACGATAGAAGAAAAAATTGGTAATTTTATCATAAACTATTATAATCATGATACTTACTGATGAAAGTAACATTGTTCGTTGTGGATGGATTTCTGATAAATATATTTGGTCATATGTTGATCATAAACCCATAGTAAATACGTGGCAAACATTATCGGATCTGCCTTCAAGAACTGATGTTTCAGATATGAGATGATCTCGGGGGAAAAGTGATTTGTTCCTGGTTCTTCTTCCAACTTCTGATTACTAACGGCCAACGGCTAACGGCCAACGGCTAACGGCTAACGGCCAACGGCTAACGGCCAACGGCTAACGGCCAACGGCTAACGGCTAACGGCTATTTCCTCCTCTCCGGCACCTGCTCATTGAAAACCCAGACAAGTCTGAAAGTCAACAGGTTGTTATACTGCTTACGGTCCCAGGGATCTTTGAGCTGGTAGAGCACATCGTGGTAAGTCCTGGTCCGGATCGGTAGCACAGAATAGGCATAACGGACATTGAATTTGAGTTGCCGCCACACCCTGACCTGCAAATCCAAAAGCACATTCAGGTCATTTTTATTAAATGCCACGGTATCCGAATAAGGCGGAATATTACCGCTATGTTCAATCTCCGATAATGAAACAAGCCTTCCGTAGGAAAACCCGGCGCCTGCCGTGATCCAATCCCTGTCGGTATAATGCACCATAAGCGGAATTTCCACGTAATTCAGCCGCAGGTTGTATTCGCCGGAATAACGGAGGGTGTCGTACGACATGCTGGCGGAATCATATACATATTTGTCGTATGTATATTGGGGTTTCTCCCGGGCCCCTTTCTGGCTGAAAACGGTTTCCAGGGTAATGTCCCATTTGTTTATCGGGAGGATAGCTGCCAACCCGAAATGTCCGCCCACCCTTTTAAAGCCAAATACCTCATCACCATCAACCTGGGCAATATTCATACCCCCCATCACCGCTCCCTGGAACCGTTGCGCATGGAGCGTAGAGCTCAGGGCTAAGAGTATGGTTGTAAGTATGAACAGTCCAATCCGCATGAAGTGATACTTTCGATTCTTTTTAAACGATTTCCATAAAAAAAAATTATCCACTCCCCCTTTCATTCCCGTTTGCCGTTTGCCGTTTGCCGTTTGCCGTTTGCCGTTTGCCGTTTGCCGTTTGCCGTTTGCCGTTTGCCGTCAGCCCTATGCTCTACGCCCTACGCCCTACGCCCTAAGCCCTACGCCCTACGCCTCCTTCATCGACAAACCGATCCTCTTTCGCTCCCTGTCTACCTCCAACACTTTTACCCGGACCTTCTGATTGATCTTCAGCACCTCTTTCGGGTCCCGTATAAACCGGTTCGCAATCTGGCTTACATGCACCAGTCCGTCCTGGTGAACGCCGATATCGACAAAAGCGCCGAAAGCCGTAATATTGGTAACAATCCCTGGTAAAACCATCCCCGGTTGTAAATCATCAATGCTGTTCACCCCCTTATCAAATTCAAAGAAATCGAATTTTTGCCTGGGGTCGCGGCCGGGCTTGACCAGTTCCTGGATAATATCCTGCAATGTGGGCAGGCCAACTTTTTCATCGACAAATTGCTCCAGGCTGAGCTGCTTACACAGCTCATCATTTCCCACCAGTTCCCGGACAGAGGTATTCAATGTTTCAGCCATCTTTTTAACAACGTGATAGCTTTCCGGGTGCACGGCACTTCTGTCCAGCGGATTCTCAGCACTCCTGATCCGCAGGAACCCTGCTGACTGCTCAAAAGCTTTATCTCCAAACCGGGTCACTTTCCGGAATTCCTCCCTTGAGCCAAAAGGTCCGTTATCGCGGCGATAATGCACTATATTCTGCGCCAGCGCAGGTCCCACCCCGGAGACATATGACAACAGTTCCTTACTGGCGGTATTGATCTCCACCCCTACCTGGTTCACACAACTGATCACCGTATCCTCAAGGCTTTGCTGCAAAGCGCCCTGGTTTACATCATGCTGGTATTGTCCCACGCCTATCGATTTCGGATCTATTTTCACCAGTTCTGCCAGCGGGTCCATCAGGCGTCTGCCGATTGAAACAGCGCCCCTGACTGTCACATCATAATCGGGAAATTCATTCCGCGCAATCTTTGAAGCTGAATAAACCGAAGCCCCGCTCTCATTCACCATCACTGCAGTAACATCTTTACTGAACCTGATATTCCTTATAAACCGCTCGGTTTCACGACCCGCGGTACCGTTGCCAATAGCAATGGCCTCTATCTTGTATGCATCCACCAGGCTCAGGATCTTTTTCTCAGCTATTTTCACCTGGTTTTCGGGAGGATGGGGATAGATCGTTTCGTTGTGCAACAGGTTGCCCTGCCTGTCAAGGCACACAATCTTACAACCGGTACGGAAGCCCGGATCGATCGCCAGGACATTTTTCTGCCCCAATGGCGGGACCATCAATAGCTGCCGGAGGTTATCGACAAACACTCGAATGGCATAATTATCCGCTTTTTCCTTAGCCATGGCCCTGATCTCCGTTTCCATGGATGGCTGCATCAACCTCTGATAAGCATCATAGACAGCTTCCCGAATTTGATCGGCACAATCATTGGTGCTGCTGCGCATAAAAATATCTTCCAGCAAATTAATCGCTTTCTCCCTGGCTGGTTGAATATTTATCCGTAGAAAGCCCTCCGCCTCTCCCCGTATCATAGCCAGGTAACGATGAGAAGGGGTTTTCATGACAGGCTCGCTCCACTCATAATAGTTCTGGTAATTCATCCCGTCAAGTTCCCTGCCTTTGATGACATGCGAGGTAATGATCCCCTCCCTGGAAAACAGGTTCCGCATCTTCACCCTCGCTATGCGGCTCTCGTTTATCCACTCCGCAATGATATCCCTGGCACCCGCCAGCGCATCTTCCGCTGTGTTAACCCCTTTTTCCTCATTTACAAATGATGCGGCCCTTCTGAATATATCCAGTTCCCGTTTGGCCATGATAATTTTGGCCAGTGGCTCCAATCCTTTCTCACGGGCAATCATCGCCCGGGTTCTTCTTTTAGGTTTAAATGGCAGGTAAATATCTTCCAGCTCGGTCATCGTGACGGCTTCCCTGAGCTGCTCCCCGAGCTGATCTGTAAGGTTGCCCTGTTCTTCCAGGCTTTTGATAATGGCGGCACGCCGCTTGTCAAGATCCGTGAGTTGTGCCATCCGGTCACGTATGTGCGTGATAGCCACCTCATCCAGGCTTCCGGTAACCTCTTTCCGGTACCGGGCCAAAAAAGGGACTGTTGCGCCGCTTTCCAGTAAAGCCGATGTATTGATGACCTGCCCGGCGGTAATGTTCAGTTCCCGGGCAATGGTGATGTAATGCTTCTTATCCATATCACCTCAACAGGATCACATTTCCTTTGTAGGAAATCTTTTCTGTCCTGCCTTCCCGTTCAACATCATAGTTTACGAGCCATACATACACATCACCGGGTGCATCTTTTCCGTTTACCCGGCCATCCCAGCCGGTATTGATATCATTGGAGACAAATATCTGCTGCCCCCACCGGTTGTAGACATATAGTGCAAAATTATTGATGGCTTGTTCCGAGGTGGGATAAGCCCTGAAAATATTGTTTGCTCCGCCGGGCCGGAAAGCATTGGGAACCAATACATCAAAAAAGATGACCACAACCGAATCAATATTGAAACAGCATTTCTCATTCTGGACTGTTATCCAGTAGGTTCCTGCCTCATCCACCCGGATGACCTGGGCATTTTCTCCGGTTGACCATTCGTATGATGTAAATCCCTCTCCTGCATCGAGCAATATAGGCGATCCGGGATACATGTACACCGTATCACCAATATTCGGCTGAGGTAATTCATTAACAGTAACCATCTCAATATAAGGGCCATAAGCAATACCCTGGTAGTACTCGGTTACCTGCACAGAATATGTTCCCGGTTCTGTAAAAACATGGGAGGGTTGAAAATCGGTTGAGGTAGCGGGTGATCCTGACGGATCCCCGAATTGCCAGGATACGTTATCTATGTTGGAGTTGTTCTGCAGGGTGAAAACAGTATTATCGGTATGGCAGACATTTTCGACATCGAAATGAGGGAGATCGAAATAAGATTGCATGAAGTTAGGCAGGCCGAAGCGGCTCCTAAAACCAGCCAGGTCGATTACATTGGCCCTGAAGTTGCATGCCTGCCCCGGTCGTTTCGGATTTTCAATGACGGAAATCGCCGCATTCCCGAAAGGTGACCTTGACACATAAATCCTTCCATCTGTAGCTAGTTGCAGCCCTCCGAAATAACTACCCAACGTGTCAATGACAATTGTATCATAAACATTGAAAATAGAATTCCCAAGGGCTACATCGAATTGGAACAGGTAAGAAGGGGGGGTGAAAGCAGGTTGAGGAATGGATGTCGAGGCAGTCGACACATACAAATATCTTGAATCGGACGAAAACTCCACACCAAAAGCATTTTCAAAAGCAGGGCCTGAGCTCACCGGACTGGAAACAACACCGGTGGAAGCGTTGAAATTAAAGATCTCAATGATCCCACCGAGCCCATTTGTTCCGGAGCCATGAATAGCCAGGGCCAGTTTGGTACCATCCGGGCTGATCTTCATATAACCAATGCCATTATTGGTTTCACCAGGGGCCAGGTGGGCTGTTCCAACACTGCTGCTGACATAATTGGCTGTATCCACGCCATTTTCGGTGACACGAAATGCACAGAATTCATTGGAATTGAACCTATGCGTTACGACCCAATAGTCAACACCATTACTATGCCTTATTGCCGTTAACTTTGAAGATATCTCCGGGGCGAGCAGCACCTTATTCTTTATGGTAACATCCCCAAGCCATCCATTCAGGCTGAGATCCACCTCATTGTATTCAAAACCGTAAATAGGCTGGTTATCAAACTGGTTCTGCCTGGGACGGTGAATGGTAAAAACATAATAGATATTGGGAGACCCGGGTCTGGGGATAATGATGGCGGGCATGGTTGACCCGGCAAAACCATGCAATCCATCTCCATTGGGCATTACCTGAGATTGCCGGTTATATATCTTTGAACCATCGGTAAAGAACAGGATATTTCCCATACTGTCGGCGATAATTGCAGGGCTTGAAGGCACGTTCATAACATGATTTGTAAGATCAGCTATTGGTTCCTGGGGCCTGAAATCAAGTCCTGCATTCTGCCCGAAAAACCACCGGTCTGCCTCGTGATTCGCCACCGGGCAATTTGTATTGCGCACTTCAGCCTTCAGATAGCCCTGGGCTGAGATGTCATAAAAAGAAAAGCAGCAAAGAAATATTAGTGCGGTGAGAATAATGTTTTGGAGAGATTTACCCGAAGCGCTCTTGTTCATCTTCTAAATTCAATTTTAGTATTTGATCAATGGTTTTTGATAAGTCGGCCAAAGATAATATTTTATTGGATGTTCAAAATATATTTATGGGAGATAGACCACTGATCATTAAGCAACATATGGATAATATATACTCCATCGGGTTTGTCCCCCAGACGAATAATCAAATCCCCGTTCATTTCCCGCAAGTCATAACTACCTGGCCCCCAAACCACTTCCCCGAGTAAATTCGTTATCCGGATTACCGCATCGTCTAAATCTTTCCCAAACTGCAGCTGTATATGGCCTGTTCCCGGATTGGGGAAAATTCTGATTTGACTGGAAAGAATATCATCCTTAACGCCTGTACAAAGGGAGAAATCAAACATCACAGTAATGGAGGCGGAGGACTGGCATCCGGAAGGATCGGTCACCACGACAGAATAGTTTTGAATATCGAAACCAATTCCTGTGGAAGAGATAAAGATTTGTCTTTCTGTTGAACCGTTGGACCAGAGATAAGATGCACCCGGATTGCCGGCATCCAGGTAAACGGTATCAAATACACATCGGGATATTGTAGCCGGTCCCAGGTTAACGACCGGGGCGTCGAGCACTGTCACAACACAATGGCCTGAAGCTATATTATAACCATCATCAATATGCAGGTGATAGGTCGTTGTTTCAACGGGTGTTATCACCGGATCAGCTTCGGCAGAGACAAAACCAGGCGGATCGGAGGTCCAGGCATAGGTATAAACACCCGATCCTCCTCCTGCCAGCGCAAAAAGCTTAGTGGAATTACCCCGGCATATTTCTGCCGGATCGGCCAGGGGGTTGATTGCCAGCGCATCTCCGCTGACAATCACCGTAACATGGGCTTGTGACCCGGATATACATCCTGTTTCCTGATCGGTAACCGTCAGGGAGAACAAAGTCGTGGTGTAAAGATTATAGGTCACCGGATCTGCAACATTGGGGTCGACAAGCCATTCGGCAGGTTCCCATGCGTAGGCATAATTACCGCTGCCACCCCAGGCTGATCCTGAGAGTTGTGTGTAAGTCCCGTGCGGAATGGTCAAACCGGTCCCCGCATCCGGAACAGGCAGAGGATTTACTGTGACGGTGGCATTTCCGTTCACTATATTATAGCCATCGCTGACTGTTACATAATAAACGGTGGTCTGATCCGGCTGAACGACAGGATTAGCTATTGTTGAGCCAAATCCTTCAGGAACCGATGACCAACTGTAAGTATATTCACCGGATCCGCCACCGGCCATGGCAAAAAGTTGGGTGGTTTGATCATAGCAAACAACAGGGGTACTGGAATAAGGATTGCAACCCAGTGGCCCACCGGTTATATTGATCACCACTTCATCGGACTCCTGGCAATTCCCGTTATTGTCTGTCACCACCAGCGTGAACAAAGTAGTTTCCGTCAGGTTAACCGTGGTAGGCTGGGCAATATTCGGGTTGACGAGTTTTTCAGGAGGCGACCATGCATATTGGTAATTTCCCGACCCGCCGCTGGCCTGGCCATTCAAAACCGTGGTGGCCCCATACGGGAGTGTCTGGTCAGAACCCGCACTGACCACCGGACTGGGCAGGACAGTGATCTGCGCTGTCCCTGACGCCTCTCCATTACAATACAAATCGCTTACATCGGTCAATTCATAAAGGGTAGTGGTCGCAGGAGAGACAATTATCTCATGAGGTGATGTGTTTGCCACCACTGTTTGTGGATCCAGGCCATTGGATGTATATGTAATATTCCATGGGGGTGTACCGGTAAGATTGACGGTCAACTGGGCAGGTTCACCGGCACAAATCGAATTGTTCCCGCTCAGGATGGCAGATGTTGCCGGATAAAGGTCAACGAAAGTACTTATGTAAAGCAGAGTCCTGGAACAATGCAAATCCCTGACCTGTGTAAAAGTATATGTTGTGGGGCTGGTCGGAGAGACAAAGACCGTTCCGACTGGTCCCCAGAGATTAGTGGCGGTATAATAATTTGTCCCATCATTATAATCCATTTCAAAAGGCCCCCAACCGACGAGTTGAAATTGTATTCCGGCGTTAGTTCCGGGGCAGATTGTCGTATCGCCTGTTAATTGGGTGGCCATGGGCAGATCATAGATGATAACGGTTGTAATCGCCGGATCGCTGCTTTGCCCATTGACGGTGATCACACAGGTATAATCTCCCGCATTGGCGAGGGTAACATTAGAGATGACCGGATTTTGCTGGGTGGAAAGGAAGCCGGCCGGCCCGCTCCAATAGTAGGTAGCATTCACTACGAAAGAGGCCTCCAGTTCCAATGTTTGTCCCAGGCAAAGCGGTCCGTTATTGCTCACCGGGGGAGGCAATATTGTACAGTCGGTACTTCCGGTTCCGCCCGTCTGTGAAAATGTAATGTCACAGGGTTGCTGAGAGTAATTGGTAATCAACAGGATATAATATTCGCCCGTTTGACCATTGGGGATGTAACAATTCTCCGTCGGATTAGGCGAATAACTGCAGTCCACCACTTTACCTGCTGTTAAACCCGCAACGCATGGCTCATAAGGATCGGAGAACGGGCCCCAGCAGATAAAATCAATATCTCTGAGTGGCGTACTGTACATATAAATGTTAATGTCACCCGGATCATCAATAAGCATATGGTACCAGGCAGGGGCCGGTTGAGTTGCCAGGCATCCATAGTAAGCGCCGGGTTGGGCTGTTCCCGTTGTGCCAGCTGGAAAAGTGTATATAGTACCCGTACAAAACGGTTCGGAAGTTTCACACATAAGCCCCTGGGCAGATAGATATGTTGTGGCAGGAAAGAGGAGAAAAAGCAGGAGAAAGATCTTCTTATTCATTGACTTCTGGATTTTTGTACTTGTCATACTTTGACAGCCAGGCTGCCTTTTCCTCGGCAGGCATCGTCCGGGAAATATCCAGGCTCTCTTCCTTCATCTTTTCAAAAAGCCTGCTCACATCCTGCTCCTGCCGATCCCGGTAAGCCTTGAACCACATCTGCTGCCCGTAAATATCGGGATCTATATTGACAACTTCTTTTGTCTGATAAGTCAGGTTCAGAAAATAAATCCTCTCAAATCTTCCGGGAAGTTTTGAAAGATCAACTACATAATAATCATATTCATTTTCACTGATCGCCATCACTGAAAAGCGGTCTCCAAATGAAGGCTGATCAAAAATCAATGGCACATCGCACAATTCATGCCCGGAAGGTCTGGTTTCTGCTTGCTGGGCCATGGTACTCAAAAGCCCTCCCACCATAAGCAGTGATATCAATAGTCTCATGAAAAATAAATTTATCGGTATAAACAATTGCTTTTCCGGCTGCTAAATTACTATAAATTTCGATTCATTCACCTGATATTGAACTGCCTTGTCAGGTTGGATCAATGCAAAATGATCTTTTTGTGCTGAACCAATCGATCATGAATCAACCGCAGGATATAAACACCTCCGGGAAAAGAAGACAAATCAATATTCAAATTTATCGGGCCGGGGGAAAACTGATCCATAGCATAAGAATAAATCACTTTCCCATTGGCGGACATGATCTGCAACCCACTGAACCCCTCCCCGTTTTCCATCACAATATTGACAATCCCTGTGGAAGGGTTTGGAAAAATAATAACGGCAGGGTTATCCAAATTTTCATCAATGCTCGAACAGGCGGCAAAATCAAACACAACAACAATACTATCGATATATTCACAATCATGGGCATTGACAATCCGAAGATGGTAAACCCGGGATTCAAATCCTATTCCCGTTGAGCCAATTCTGATTTCAGGTGTAATGGCCCCGTTCGACCAATAAAATGATGCTCCGGGGTACATTTGATCGGGCTTCAGGCTGATGGTATCGAAAGGGCAGGCAATGACCGGAGATGCCATGGTAAAGGCAAAATAAGGCGTCTGGACGGCCACAAGTGTAATCTGGGAAGACGTGGTATTGTATCCGTCAAATACTTCCACGGTAAGGACATGATTTCCGGTCTGATCAGGTGAGAAACTACAGGAAGAAACCGGATTCTGTTCAATCTTTACAATCTCCCCTCCGTAGATCCAGGTATAGGTATAATAATCATAATTGCCCCCAAAGCCATATGCCTGCACAGTTGTTATTTCACCAAGGCAAATGGTATCAGCCTGTGCGGAAAGGGTCACACCCAGCGGGCCACCGTCAAGGTGCACAATAACGGTATCATAATGACTGACACAACCGGTGTTGACATCCAGGCCCCGCAGTCTGAAAAGGGTAGTCTGATAAAGATTCTTTGTAGCCGGATTGACCGATCCCGGGTTGATCAGCATATCGGCCGGCTCCCATTGGTAATTATACACCCCGCTGCCTCCGGTAACATAACCATAAATGGTAGTACTGGTGCCATAGGGGATCGTCTGGTCATTACCCGCATTTGAAACGGGCAGGGCATTCACCTGAACGGTGACAGAGTCTTCAGAAAAACTATAGCCATCACTTATCACCACTGTATAGATCGTGGTGATTGTGGGAAACACTACTGGGGACTGGAGTTCGGAGACAAAACCTCCATGATTGGATGACCATGAATACGTATAAACACCTGTTCCCCCACCTGGGTTTGCCAAC
Organism: Bacteroidales bacterium; assembly: GCA_046484945.1. Lineage (GTDB taxonomy): Bacteria > Bacteroidota > Bacteroidia > Bacteroidales > JAGOPY01 > JAGOPY01. The sequence goes on along the minus strand of JAWOHY010000211.1, from coordinate 15,469 downwards.
AGCTGAGAGGATTCCCCATAACAAATGACCGATGGCTGGGCAGCAACCTGAACCCCGAGCGGACCGCCGATCTGCTGCACGAAATAAGGCCCGCCCATCGTATCGCAACCATACGTATCGGTCACCAGCAAATAATAGTCCCCGGCATAAACATCATGCAAATCCAGCATGGTACCCACCACGTTGCTGTCCTCATCTGTCCATGTAAAAGTAAAAGGTTCATTTCCGGCAACAGTCAGACCGGTGATATGGCCGTTATTGGCGCCATAGTTTGCGCCGGTGATGACCATCCCGGCATCCTCGAGCAATGGGGCCCCGGTCTGGTCAACATGGTAAGGCCCTTCCGTCGTGGCACAGGTATTTTCATCGGTAACTTTCAGGGTATAGTTACCAGTGGGCACATCCACCAGGTCCAATTGGGATCCTACCGGCGCACCTGTTTCATCAGTCCACAAATAAGTAAAAGGCGGGGTGCCTGTAACCTGTATGCCGGTGATAGAACCGTTGGAGAGGCCGCATGTCGCTGCCTGTATGGTCATGCTGGCTGAATTGATCAGCGGGGCCCCGAGACTGATTGAAAATGCCACGGTATTGCCCAAAGCAAAGTTGTTGCAGGCATCGTAAACAAAATTCATGGGAACCAATTCCAAAGCGTAGTCCCCATCGGTTTCGATGGCACGATCAAGGGTTAAGGTGTAAGTTTTTTCCATCTCCCCTCCTAATTCACAAACCTGACCCCATACAGCAATTACGTTATAAGGGCCGCCCGGACCGGCAAGAAGAAAATCTGAAGCATCCACCGATTCACACATCACGTTTTCGGAGAAATCAATAACAATTTGTGTTGTGCCGCAAGTGATATCCTCACTATGTACGGTCTGAAGATAAGGCCTTACGTTATCATAAATACTGGCGGTAGAGGCACTGAAATCAAGGGTATAGCCTCCCTGTGGAGTGATACCCCAGTTTTCAATGATCAATACGTACGTTCGGCCGGCAGTTACCGGCAGGTCAGCATTCCATTTACTGGTTCCCGAGCCATCGCCGCAGTGATTGCAATGCGAAGTTCCCCCTTGTGCAGTGCTGATACCTGTCGGCCCGTTATAGGAAGATGAGCCCCAGGCATTACAACTCTTTTGCATTATGCTGTATTGACTATAAATATCATCGCAGCGTAATTCGGTAATGTCATATATGGCCCAGTCATAATCGTCTGAATTGAAAAACGGACTGATGGTCATACGCAGCAATCCACCCTCCTGGACCGTAAAAACATACCAAACACTGTTCTGCTCACCGTCAAGGCAACTGCCCGGGCAATCGTAAAGGCAATTGCCCGGATTATTATAGATCTCATCGGGATAGTTGCCTGATCCCAGGTATGTGGTTTCCTGCACATAGATTTCCTGGCAGACGGGAATGGCTCCCATGCAGTCCTGAACCGTTGGAACCTGCGCCGCAACATGAAATGAATGAAGCGTGAAAAGTGAAAAGTGAAAAGCGAAAGTTAAAATTACTAAAAATCTCGTATTGAGCCACTTAGGGTAAATGTATAGGTTCATTAGTGTATTGGTTAGGGGTCATGTTGATTCCCAAAATTAACAAAAACAAATGAAAAAGTTTAAAAATTATGATTAAAGACAATGTGACCTACCAGCCGGAAGCCAGCACATCAATGATATGGATCACCTTTAACGGCAATTGATGTTTTTGAATATACCCATCCAGGTGGATCAAACAAGAGGCATCGGTTGAAACAATAAATTCCGCGCCGGTTTCGAGGGCATTCTCAACTTTTTGCTGTGCCATAGCGGTTGATATCGGTTCATTTTTGACTGAGAAAGTGCCGCCAAAACCACAACAAATCTCACGATCTTTCATCTCCGTTAATTCCAGGCCGCGCACTTTACCCAATAAATCCCTTGGTTCATTGCCCAGGCGGTATTCCCGTAATGCAGCACAAGAATCATGATACGTTACTTTATGAGGAAAAGTTGCCCCGGTATCCGTCACCTGTAATGTATTGACCAGGAAGTCGGTAAACTCAATGATGTTCTTTTGCAATTGTCTGAATTCCAAATGTAAGCCAGTATTATGGAATAGTTCGTGATAATAATTCCTGACAAATCCGGCACAAGAAGCCGAAGGCACCACAACGGGCCTGTTATGATCAAAATCGTGTATGAACTTTTCACCGATGGCTTTGGCATCATCCCAGAAACCGCTGTTAAAGGAAATCTGGCCGCAGCATGTCTGATTTTCATTGTACACTGCTTCAACTTCAAATTTCTCCAGGATTTTGATCATGTTAAATCCTGTCTGGGGATATATCTGGTCAATGAAGCAGGGAATGAAAATATCAACGGTCATCATGTGGAACATCTTACTCCTGAAGCAATCGCAAAGTTATCAATTTAAAGAAATCATGCCCTCAAATCTTTTCAACATCATGTAAGGAATACAAACCCCATTGATTCGCAATCCCTCCAGAAGCCGGGATAGGATTTATTGACAACCAGGTGGTCATCGACATCCACGGTAAATCCTTTAAGCGCCAGGCTGACCAATGTCATGGCCACACGATGGTCGCCTTCATGATCCAGGTAAAAAGTCCCGGACGGGTTTAACCTTCCGAACAATTCCCATGTCCCGGGCGTGGTTTCACGGAAAATCGGGCCGGCCTTGCCCAGTTCTCTTTCCAACACCTGCAGTCGGTCTGATTCTTTCAAACGAAGATTATCCATTCCGGAGAAACGGCCATGCAGACCCTTACCTGCACATGCCATGATCACCGGCAAAGCCAGGTCGGGATAATCCCTGAAATCAGCCATATAATCATCAGCGACCTCGCCGCTTTTTCTGATTATTATAACACCCCTGCGGGATATCGTTTCAATACCCAAAGTTGAAAAGAAAGCGGCAACCTGCTGATCTCCCTGCAGGCCTGATTTTTCAAGTGCCGGGAAAACAATTTCTCCGCCTTTGGCCATGGAAAGCATGCAGTACCAGAAGGAGGCAGCGCTCCAGTCGGGTTCAACGGTTATTTCACCGGAGAGTGTGCTTTTGGGGAAAACCCTGAGGGTATCTTCCTGTTCAAAGACTTGTACACCAATCATTCTGAGGATTTCCACGGTCATATTAACATATGGCCATGACGCAGTTCTTTCGGCAAATTCAAGGTTCAGGCCTTCTTCCAGGAAGGGTGCGATAAGGAGTAAAGCTGTGACAAACTGGCTGCTCATCGAAGGATCAATGGTCAGCAACCGGCCACTGAGCAACCGGCCTTTCACCAGTAAAGGAGGATATCCCGGTTTTCCCAGGTATTCAATATTGGCGCCCAGTTCCCGCAGGGCTTCCACCAGTGGGCCAATTGGCCTGTTTTGCATCCGGGCCGATCCGGTCAGCAGGTAATGCCCATGGGTCATGGCCAGCAAAGCTGTCAGAAAGCGCATGACCGTCCCGGCATTTTTTACATCAACCCGCAACAATCCTTTCTCTTTCTTCAGGCTATGCTGCCGGATCAATTGCAGTAATGACGACAACAGAATGGTGTCGTCCGATATGGAATAGTTCTGTAAACGGATGGAATCCCCCAAAAGGTATTGTAAAACCAGCAACCGGTTAGAAATGCTTTTTGACGATGGCAAATGAACCTTTCCAGACAGAATCTTTCCTTCATGTGCAAGAGTGATCATGATTTTACGTTTTGTTGGTAAAAATCAAAAGAGGCAGCGATATGATCCGGATGCACCAGCTGATCCGTAACAGGCTTTCCCGCCGATTCCATCAGCACAAACCTGGGATTACCGGCTGTATTCTTTTTATCATATTCCATGATCTTCATCAGGTAGCGGTTGTGATGAGCCGGCAGTGGTTGCAGAACAAAATGCGATCTGATAAGCCTCACCAGTTCCTCCAGTGTTTCTATGGGCAGACCGGCCAGAAGATACGAAAGGTATGCTTCACAGACCATCCCGGCTGCCACCGCTTCGCCATGCAGATACTTCCGGTGTCGATTTTTCCGTGTAAAGCTCTCAAAAGCGTGACCGATGGTATGTCCGAAGTTCAGGATCCTTCTCCTGCCCTTTTCCCCGGGATCTTTCAGAACAACATCACATTTAAAGGCAACGGCATGCCGTAGCATTTCAGGGATGGAGTCCCTGTGAAAAGCATGATGCGCCCTGATCATATTCCAGAATTCGCCACCAGACAGGAAGGCTGATTTAATCAGTTCGGCATATCCGGAAACCATCTCTCTTTCGGGCAATGTTATCAGCAAGCCCGGGTCAATCAAGACAGCATAGGGGTCATGGAATAAACCGGCCTGGTTTTTAATGCTTCCGATATTGATCGCTGTTTTGCCCCCCACAGACGCATCGGCCTGGCCGATCAGAGAAGTAGGAATATTCACATACCGGATCCCCCGTTTGTAAGTACCGGCGGTAAAACCACCTATGTCCGACACGACACCGCCACCCAGGTTGATCATAAGCGCATCCCTGTCTGCACCACTGTCCATCAGCCATTTCCATATCTTCTTCACCACGGAAATATCTTTCGAGGATTCGCCCGCAGGGATCATGTAAACAGGGGCGTCAGACAAATCGGGCAGCAACCGGGCGATCACCGGCAAGCAATATCCCGCCACGTTCTTATCGGTAAGAATAAAGAATTTCCGGTATTCATTCAGGGAGCCCAATAACAGTGCAGCATCCTTCCAGATACCCCTTCCTGTAAATACCGGATAATGCAATGTCGTGATCTTATGGAAAGAATCATTTGTCATTTGCCGGTAAATACATTAACCATGAAATGCTGCCAGTAACAGGTCAATATCCTGGAACGGCAAATCGAAAAGGTCGCTGATGTTTTTATTGGTCAGGATACCTTTGAACAAGTAAACACCTTTGCAAAGGCCATGATCGCGCCGTATGAAATTATCGACACCGCCTTCGTCCCCGATACTGAGCAGGGCCGGTGTAAAGAAATTACTTAAGGCATAGGAAGCGGTATGGGGGACCTGTGATGCGATATTCGGCACGCAATAATGGATTACATCGTATTTTTTGAAGACGGGATTCTGGTGCGTAGTTATTTTTGACGATTCAACACAACCTCCCTGGTCGATGCTCACATCGATGATCACGGCACCGGCTTTCATTTCCCTGACCATCGTTTCGCTGATGACCACCGGGGTTTTACCCTGGATACTGTGAATGGCGCCGATGACGATGTCGGCTGAGCGCAAAGCATTCATTAATACTTTTGGTTGGATAATGGAAGTAAAAATGCGATGTTGAATATTGACCTGCAAGCGTCGCAGCCGGTAGATGGAGTCATCAAACACTTTCACGGTGGCGCCCATACCCAGGGCCACCCGGGCTGCATTTTCGGCCACTGTACCCGCCCCGATGATGACCACTTCGGTGGGGCTGATCCCTGAAAAACCACCCAGCATGTTCCCTTTGCCATAATCGGGATCACTAAGATAGCGGGCTGCAATCATAATGGAAGCATTGCCCACAATTTCGCTGATGGTCCTCCTTACCGGATAAGAGCCAAACTGGTCCTTGATATATTCATGGGCAAAGGCCGTGATCTTCTTGCGCATCATGGCACGGAAAAACCCGCTATCCCGGTTGCTGAGGTGAAGGGCTGAAAAGATCGTCTGCTTTTCTTTCATCAATTCGATCTCCTCATCGGTCGGCGGGGCGACCTTCAGGATGATATCGGCCTGGTAGACTTCCGGTGCAGAATAAACTACCTGCGCCCCGGCTTCGCTGTAATCATCATCCTTAAACCTGGCCCCGGTTCCCGCCTCGGCTTCGATAATGACCGTATGGCCATTCTGAACAAGCAAATGAACTGCTTCTGGCACCAACCCCAACCGGCGTTCCTGGTGCGATGTCTCCCGGGGTATGCCAATGGTCAGCCGGCTTCTGCCGCGCTTCACCTCCAGCATCTCTTCCTTGGGCATCAACCCTTCGGAATGCGAAAACTGCATATAATTCTTCCGGCCTTGATTCATCTGTAATGTCATTTAATCTTTCGTTTTCTTACAGGCAAGGATTTTCCTGCCGTCATCCGATTCATTCTTAACCACGGTGATAAATACACAGGCCCCCGGTAAAAGCGCTTCCATTTTATCCGCCCATTCCAGGAAACAATACCACCCGCTGTAAAGATACTCCTCATAACCAATGTCAAGCACCTCCTCCGTCTTTCTGATTCTATAAAAATCAAAGTGATAGATCAATTCACCGGCTTTACAGCGATATTCATTGACAATGGCGAAAGAGGGGCTGGTCACCTCATCGGTAACATCAAGGGCTTCACAGAAAGCTTTGATAAGGGTGGTCTTTCCGGCCCCCAGGTTGCCTGAAAAGGCAAAAATGCGGTCATCCGGAAACATTTCAAGGACCTGTTGCGAAATACCAGGCAAATCCCGGAGTGTAGCGTTTTGAAATACAATCTGATCCATCGGGGTTAAGCGAAAGATCAAAGGTAAGATATCTTCATGAATTTTGCAAATGAAATCAGCAGGTTACCTGGCCCGCAAATACGCCACCGGCACCAGCATTTCCTCCAGCGAAATACCACCATGCTGGAAAGTATTACGGTAGTAATTTACGTAGTAATTGTAGTTGTTGGGATAAGCAAAGAAATCATTCTTCCGGCAGAAGATATAATTGGAACTGACATTTGTCCTGGGCAGGAAAGCTTCGTGTGGATTTCTGACTTCAAATACTTCCCGGGGATTATAATTGAGGCTCCTGCCCGTCTTATACCGCAAATTTGTGGTAGTGTTGCGATCGCCCACCACCTTCACCGGGTCCTGAGAACGCACCGACCCATGATCAGTGGTGATCACGATGTTTACCTTTTTTTCCGCCAGGTAACGGATAATGTCCAGCAAAGAGGAATTTGTGAACCAGGAAACCATGAGCGACCGATAGGCTTTCTCATCATTGGCCAGTTCCCGGATAATTTCCATTTCCGTCCGGGCGTGCGACAACATATCTACAAAATTATATACAATTACTGAAAGCTTATAATTCAACAGATTCGGAATGCTTTCAACCAGTTTCCGACCGGCATTGAGATTCAGAATTTTGTTATAGGAATACCTGACCTCCCGGCCATATCTCTTCAGATATTCTCCCAGGAGTTCCCCTTCGAATTGATTTTTGCTCCCCTCCTCTTCTTCCCCTTTCCAGTATTTCGGGTATTTTCTCGCTATCTCCAACGGCATCAGGCCGGCAAAAAGCGCATTCCTCGCATATTGAGTGGTCGTCGGCAAGATGCTGTAATACAAATCTTCTTGTTCCACCCTGAAAAACTCTTCCAGAACAGGTTGTATGGCCTTCCATTGATCATATCGCAAATTATCGATGACGATTAAAAACAACGACTGGTTGTCGTCTAATAATGGAAAAACCTTTTCTTTCAACAGATTAGGAGACATTACCGGATGTGATTTAGACCGCCCGCCAACCCAGTCCAGGTAATTGTTTTCGATAAACCTGGAAAAAACCTGGTTGGCTTCGCTCTTCTGAAATTGCAATATCTCCTGGATGCTTTCGTCATTCGATTTCTCCATCTCGAGTTCCCAGCGCGTCAGTTTCCGGTATATGTCAAGCCAGCCCATGTAGTCAGGGTTATTGGATATTTCAAAGCTGATATTCCTGAATTCCTGCTGGTATGAAGACGTCGTTTTTTCACTGACCAGTTTTTTATTATCAAGATTCTTCTTCAGGCTCAGCAAGATCTGATTGGGTTTCACCGGCTTGATCAAAAAATCGGCAATGTTGGAGCCGATGGCGTCTTCCATAATCGACTCTTCTTCACTTTTGGTGATCATCACCACCGGAAGGTTCGGGTATTTTGCTTTAATGCGCTCCAGTGTTTCAATGCCGGTCAGGCCGGGCATATTTTCATCCAGGAAAATAATATCGTAAACATTGTTCATGATCATCTCCAGGCCGTCATCGCCATTATTGGAAGTATCCACATCATACCCCTTCTGTTCAAGAAAAAGGATATGGGGTTTCAGCATTTCAATCTCATCATCCACCCAAAGAATCTTTATCTTATCCATTTATTCGTTTTTTTATAATATGAATGCACTACTTTTGCTCTAAAGAAAAGAAATTAAGCCGCTTTTATTGTATCAGGGCGACTATTTAATTACAAAATTACTTCAAGATGGGGCAACAGGCAAGCCTTCCAAAGTTAAAATTGTTCAATGACCCGGTGTATGGATTCATTACGATTCCATCCGAAACGGCATTCCGGATCATAGAGCATCCGTATTTTCAGCGGCTCAGGAGGATCAAGCAACTGGGCCTGAGCCACCTGGTATATCCCGGCGCCTTGCACACCCGCTTTCAGCATTCCCTGGGAGCGATGCACCTGATGACCGAGGCCCTGGATTCACTCGTAACGAAAGGATATGACATTTCAAAGCATGAGATTGAAATGGCGGAGGTGGCGGCATTATTGCATGATGTCGGGCACGGCCCTTTTTCCCATGCCCTGGAGAATAGCATCGTCGACGGGATAAACCATGAAGGCATATCCCTGCTTTTCATGCAAAGGCTCAATCTTGAATTTGATGGAAGTATTGAGACGGCCATTGATATCTTTCAGAACAATTACCCGAAAAAGTTCCTCCATCACCTGGTGTCAGGCCAGCTGGATGTCGACCGGCTGGACTATCTCAAACGCGACAGTTTCTTTTGCGGCGTGGCGGAAGGGATCGTGAACAACGACCGGATCATCAAGACGATGAATGTTCTGGGGGATAGCATTGGCATCGATGCCAAGGGTATGTATTCCCTGGAAAATTTCATTTTTGCCCGGCGGCTGATGTACTGGCAGGTATATCTGCACAAAACGGTGCTCTCGGCCGAAGCGCTGCTGATCAGAATTCTGCGGAGGGCCCGGTTCCTGGCTGAAAACGGGGAAAAACTCTTTGGGACGCCATCCCTCTTATTTTTTCTCGAACACCGCATTAACAAGGAATCATTCCTGGCAGATCCGGACGTCCTCCAACATTTTGCCCGCATCGATGATTTCGATGTTTTCACATCGGTCAAGACCTGGGCAAACCACCCCGATTATATTTTATCCACTTTGAGCCAGTGGCTGACCCATCGCGAACTCTATCGTGTCGAAATTCAGCCGGAGCCTTTTGAAGGCCGGCATGTCGATCACCTCAGGCAATTATTACTTCAGGAATATCCCGTCGCTCCCGATGAAATTGATTATTTCCTTTTCACCGATGTCACCTCAAGTTATGCCTATGACCCGTTCGACAACCGGATCGGAATACTACTGAAAAATGGAGAAATTATGGATCTGACAAAGGCATCGGGCCTGTTTAACCTGACGATCATGACCGAACCGGACATCAAATATGTGCTGGGTTATCCAAAGAAGCTCAAGTATTTGAAAAAAGTGACCTGAGCCGTTTCGATCGCTCAGATAATTTTGATAATTTAGCCGCGTATTTACAGTTCGATACAATCCAATCACCAAGCATGGAGTTTTCAGCCCGTCAAATTGCAGATGTCCTGGCAGGAACCGTTGAGGGAAATCCGGATGTAAAAATCAGCAGACTGGCCAAGATTGAAGAAGCTGAAACCGGTTCGCTCTCCTTTCTGGCCAACCCGAAATACACGCCGTTTATTTACACCACCAGGGCTTCTATCGTAATCGTCAATGATGATTTTGTTCCCGAACAGCCCGTCTGTGCCACTTTGATCCGGGTAAAAGACGCCTACTCGGCATTTGCACGATTACTGGAATTGTACAACCAGATCAAAAATGAAAAAAAGGGCATTTCTTCACTAGCCTTCATCTCCCCTTCAGCACAAATAGGGAAGGATGTATATATTGGAGAGTATGCTTATGTCGGTGAAAATGTAGTGATTGGAGATAAGGCCAGAATATTTCCTCAAGTCTTTTTGGGTGACAATGTGCACATAGGCGAGGAAACCATAATTTATCCCGGCGTGATCATATATTCTGACAACAAGATCGGTAAACATTGCACCCTGCATGGCGGCGTGGTGATCGGCGCCGACGGTTTCGGTTTCGCGCCACAGCAGGATAAGAATTACAAAAAAGTGGCCCAGATCGGCAACGTGATTGTTGAAGATAATGTAGAAATTGGTTCGAACACCACCATCGACAGGGCGACACTCGGTTCTACCATTATCCGGGAAGGTGTTAAGCTGGATAACCTGATCCAGGTAGCTCATAATGTAGAAATAGGGGAAAACACAGTGATTGCTGCCCAGGTAGGCATATCGGGCTCGACCAAGATCGGAAAGAATTGTATGATCGCCGGGCAGGTCGGTATTGCCGGTCACCTGACCATCGGTGATGATGTCAAAATCGGTGCACAGGCAGGTGTATCAGGCAACATAAAGGACGGGGCCATCGTGCTGGGTTCGCCTGCCATTGACATTTCCACCTTCCGGAGAGCGATCATTCATTTTAAGAATCTTCCGGAAATTGTAAAAAGGCTCGACGAGGTTGAAAAGAAGATGAAGACAAAAGACTGAAGGCTGAATATCCTCATTCATTCTGCAAACCGCTCACCTTTACCAACGCATTGATTTCCGTTGCATCGTGTAATTTTTTATCTTTGCTTCGTGTTATGCCTGAAAATCAAAAAACAATAAAGAATTCCGTCAGCCTTTCGGGGGTGGGGTTGCATACCGGAGCAGAGGTTATGCTCACCTTTCACCCGGCTCCGGCAGGTTATGGCAAAAGGTTTATCAGGACTGACCTGGAAGGCCGTCCTGAAATCCCTGCGCTGATCGACAATGTGGTGGATACGGCCAGGGGAACCAGCATTGCCTCCGACGGAGCCGTGGTAAAGACGGTCGAACATGTGCTGGCGGCGATAGCTGGAATGGATATTGATAATATCCGGATCGAGGTCAACCAGGCAGAAACACCGATCATGGACGGCAGCGCCCGGTTTTTTGCCGAGGCGCTGGAAAAAGCGGAAGTGGTGGAACAACCGATGCTCAGGGAATATGCCGAATTACATACCCCCGTTTACTACGAAGAGCCTGAAAATAAAGTAGAGATGATGGCCATGCCTTATCCAGGGTTTAAGGTAACCGCCATGATCAATTTCGAGACCAAAGTATTGGGAACACAATACGCCATCCTGGAGAACATGCATGATTTCAGGAATGAAATTGCTAATTGCAGAACCTTTGTATTTCTTCATGAACTGGAATACCTGCTGAATAACAACCTGATCCGGGGAGGCGACCTGAACAATGCCATTGTTTTTGTCAACAAAGCCGTAACGCAGGATGAGCTGGACCGGCTTGCCGGGGTATTTCACAAGCCTTCCGTAAAAGTCCTCAAAGAGGGTATCCTCAATAACCTTGAGCTCAATTTCGATAATGAACCCGCCAGGCACAAACTGCTGGATGTCGTGGGCGACCTTTCCCTGTTGGGCAAGCCACTGAAAGCGCATATTATCGCCCGCCGTCCGGGACACAAGGTAAATGCCCAATTGACCAGACTTATTAAACAACAACTTATAAAGGATAGCAAAATGAACCAGGGCCCAATATACGATCCGAACAAGCCCCCGGTGATGGATATTAACCAGATCAAAAATATCCTGCCGCACAGGCCGCCCTTTCTGCTGATCGACAAGATTATTGAAATGTCAGAAACAAGAGTCGTCGGCGTAAAGAACGTCACCATGAACGAGCCTTTTTTCGTCGGTCATTTTCCGGACGAACCGGTCATGCCAGGCGTATTGCAGGTCGAGGCCATGGCACAGGCCGGGGGAGTGCTTGTTCTCAGCACTGTCGAAAATCCGCAGGATTACACAACGCTCTTCCTGAAGATCGACCATGTTAAATTCCGGCAAAAAGTCGTGCCAGGCGACACACTGATTTTTGACCTTCATATAACCAGCCCGATAAGAAGAGGCATTTGCAATATGAAAGGGGTTGCCTACGTTGGAAATAAAGTTGTGATGGAAGCGGAAATGATGGCATCCATCGTGGAAAAAGGAACCAATAACCTAGCAAACCCGAAAAAATGATCCAGCCTTTAGCTTATGTCCACCCACAGGCCAAAGTAGCCAACAACGTCATCATCGACCCGTTTGTCACCATTGAAAAGAATGTTGAAATAGAAGAAGGTACCTGGATCGGGCACCATGCCACGATCATGGAAGGGGCGCGGATCGGAAAAAACTGCAGGGTTTTTCCGGGAGCAGTCATCTCCGCTATTCCACAGGACCTGAAATTCGACGGAGAGGAGACAACCGTCCACATCGGGAATAATACTACCATAAGGGAATTCGTTACGGTAAACCGGGGGACCAAAGCCAGCTATAAAACGGTCATCGGAAACAACTGCCTGCTGATGGCGTATGTTCATGTAGCGCACGACTGTGTGATCGGAAATAATGTGATCCTGGCCAATGCCGCCACGCTGGCCGGACACATCGAAATTCACGACTGGGCCATTGTCGGCGGGCTGGCTGCTGTGCACCAGTTTGTAAAAATCGGCACCCACTCCATGATCTCCGGCGGTGGGATGGCCCGAAAAGACATTCCCCCATTCACAAAAGCGGCAAGAGAACCGCTGTCATATGTAGGGGTTAATTCCATTGGCCTGCGGCGGAGAGGGTTCACCACCGAACAAATCAACCATATCCAGGAAATTTACCGTATCATTTACCTGAAAAACTATAATGTTTCACAGGCTATCAGCATTATCGAAGCCGATGTGCCCGCCACACCGGAACGCGACGAAATCCTTTCCTTTATCGCCACATCTACAAGGGGCATTATGAAAGGATATTCCAGCCTGTTTAGCAATAACAGGGACTAACCGGCCTGTATGATATAGCCGTCAAGGTTTTGTTCCAGAAAACTCAAAGATATATGTCCGGTCATCCTCTGGTTTATCCGGGATATCTGCGTTCTGATAGCCGCTATATCCGGTAAACAGCAACTCATCCCCCCGTCTGCATGAAAAAACCTGCGCGCCATTGATGTTTTCCGGAAGCTTTTCATGTATATCATGACCCTGGTAATGCAGTGACGCCGAAGGGTTGCTTCCCGGGAATGGCTGTAAAATTTTTACACTGGAACTCTCCCACATGTATTGTGCGGTGAAAAAATATAAGGCAGCGCTGCCGGGTGTGAAACTGAATGAGTGGTACCCTTTTTCAAGATGATACCAGGTGCTGATCACCAATTTACCGGTGATATCGGAAACCAGGATATTCACACGATTGTTTTTCGGAACATAAATAGAAACAGTAGTGCTGTTCTTCACCGGGTTAGGGTAACACCGGAACACCTGGAACAGGTCCTCGTCCAATTCATATTCAGGCTGATTTTTGTAAGACAGCAACAGGATCGTATCAGGCCAGTATAATAATGTATCACCTCCATTAGCCCGGTTTGTCACCCGTATGCTGTCCAGCATCACGGGGATTTCATTATCGACTGCCGCAAACGTCAATTGAACGTCTGACTTCTGGGATGAGGCCGACAGGACGAGCAATAACAACAATAAGGAAACCAATGAAATTGATTTCATGATTTGGGCTATTTGCATGATAATGTGAGTGTTGACAAAATGGGGGGCAACAACTCACAAATACAATTCAAATATATAACCAAACATGTGAAAAATCAAGAGGATTTTATTAACAACTTCCAATTTTGAATTTTCCTTGTTATGATGTTATAAAGCCTTGATTTTTTATACTTTTACAGGTGAAAGGTGAATCATCATACCATGCAAAAAGCATCTATCCTTTTCATATTACTGGTAATATTTATAAAATCATACCCACAAATCCTTGAAACAGATGTGATCAATGAGGTAACCGGGGACCGGACCAGACATACCTCATGGGAAACCCTTCACAATGACTTCAGGTTTGTGGTATTTTTCAGGATCACAGCGGTCAATGATATCCATTTTTTCGAAATGAAGCTGATCATCGGATCGGGGAAGGCTTTTTCCATTGACCGGGGACAGGAGCTGGTATTCACGTTCAATAACAACTCGGCAATAACGCTTTATAATATTGAAAAAGCCGTCACGCATGTCGGAGGGGGCAGCAAAGCGGGGAGATGGTACCGGAGCACAAAGGGCCTGAAAGTCCGCTATGCCCTCTCGCCCGGTCATATGCAGGCACTACAGCAAAACAAACTGAAAAGCTGCAGGATATACACTGACGATGGATTTATTGAACCAAAGAAAATCACTAAAAACTATCACTTGATCGTCAGGGCGCTGGAGTTGATGGGAGTGGGCGAATAAGCAAATAAGCCAGCAAGCTATCATCTAACTCACTGACTTTAAGGGAGCGGTCTGGACGGGACTCGAACCCGCGACCTCCTGCGTGACAGGCAGGCATTCTAACCAAGCTGAACTACCAGACCGTACTACGGGTTTAGCGGATGCAAAATTAAAACATATTTTTAGATTTCAATCCATATGGCGCGTATTTTTTCACAAAAGGCTTAATTTTGGCAGAAAAACAAATAATATCATCATGCCCGGCAAGTCAAAGGCACCTAAAAGGACACCGCAAAAACCTGCAAGGAAATCTTCCCGAATCCGAAATCTATTTTATATCATTATTGCGGTGGTTGTTGTAACGGCATTTCTTCTGGCTAATTTCTACACCCCGAGAAGATCAAAACCCGTGCAAAAACAGCCCGTCAGTTCAACGGCCACTGCCCCCTCCTTCCGCCACGACGGATCGCTCCGGATCATTCGGGACCAGCCTGAACCCATCACACTGGATATAGAGATTGCGGATACTGAAAAAGAGCGGATGCAGGGACTGATGTACCGCCACCATTTGCCGGAAATGGCCGGAATGCTCTTTATCTTCGACAGGGACGAACCGAGGTCGTTCTGGATGAAAAATACCTTCATCTCTCTGGACATCATCTTCATTCATTCCTCCGGTGAAATTGTCAGCATTCAAAAATATACACAGCCGGGATCATCCTATTCCGTTCCCTCCGAAAAACCCGCCAAATACGTCCTTGAGGTGAACGCCGGGTTTTCAGATAAATACGGAATCAATCCGGGGAATAGCATAGAGCTATTCAATAGCAATAAAAAGGATAACCGGTAACATCGACCATCGAACATCGACCATCGAACATTTTACTACTTTTGCCCCTTAAAGATAATTTTACTATGAAAAAAACTGCTCTTCTTGCTATCACATGGCTAACCGTCATTTTCACTTTCGCATCGGAACTGGTATTCATCCCCACCGGCTCACTTGAAAAAACCAAGGAGACATTCCGTCAGAAAGATCTGACGATCCATTTTTACAACGATCATTTTGCCATCGGAACTGCTGTAAACCCACCTGCCATGACTTACCAGGTGCTTGACAGTGACGCCTGGGGCGATGGAACGACATACTACTATC
>JAWOHY010000177.1:0-12060 GCA_046484945.1 Bacteroidales bacterium | reverse complement strand
TGGGAAAATTTTTATGGTCTTCGGCATAAAGTGCCTCGTGGTAATTGTAACCCACCAGGTCGAGCATTTCGCTCATTCCGCTGGAGTTTACTTAGTCTTCTGCCTTCTATCTTCTGCCTTCTGACTACTGCCTTCTATCTTCTAACTTCTATCTTCTATCTTCTATCTTCTATCTTCTATCTTCTAACTTCTAACTCACTTATACGCCCCAATCCCCGTCGCAGCTTCCCCGGTGATCAGTAAGTGGATATCGTGGGTGCCTTCATAAGTGATGACCGATTCCAGGTTCATCATATGACGCATCATCGGGAAGTCGTTGGTGATGCCCATAGCCCCGAGGATCTGCCTGGTTTCGCGGGCGATTTCCAGCGCCATGTTGACATTGTTCCGTTTGACCATCGAGATATGGGCCGGCGTGGCTTTGCCTTCATTTTTCAGGACCCCGCAGCGCCAGACCAGCAGTTGCGCTTTGGTGATCTCGGTGAGGGCTTCTGCCAGCTTTTTCTGCTGTAACTGAAAGGCGGCGATCGGCTTGCCGAACTGTTTGCGTTCCAGTGCATAGCGTAAGGCTGCATCGTAGCAATCCATCGCGGCGCCCACCGCTCCCCAGGCGATGCCGTACCGGGCCGAATTCAGGCAGCTTAGAGGTCCTCTTAACCCTTTCACATTCGGCAGCATCGCATCTTTCGGGACTACCACGTCTTCCATCACGATTTCCCCTGTAACAGAGGCACGCAGAGACCATTTGCCGTGGGTTTCGGGTGCCGTAAGCCCTTTCATCCCTTTTTCCAGGATCAGGCCCCTGACAACACCCTGCTCATCCTTTGCCCAGACAATGAAAACATCCGCAATCGTCGAATTGGTGATCCACATTTTGGCGCCGTTCACCAGGTAATGGTCGCCCATGTCCTTGAACCGGGTGGTCATGCTGCCCGGGTCGGAGCCGTGGTTGGGCTCGGTCAGCCCGAAACAGCCGATAAGATCACCGGTAGCCAGTTTAGGAAGGTATTTCCGCTTCTGTTCTTCCGATCCGAAACTGTAAATAGGGTACATCACCAGAGAGGTCTGCACTGATGCCATCGAGCGGATGCCCGAGTCGCCCCGCTCCAGCTCCTGCATAATGAGGCCATAGGAGATATGATCGAGCCCGGCGCCACCGTATTCCACCGGGATGAAGGGACCGAAAGCCCCGATCTCACCCATCTCTTTGACCAGATGGATCGGGAACTGTGCTTTTTCGCAATATTCTTCGATGACCGGCTTCACGCTCCGGTTAACCCAGTCGCGGATGGCCTGCCGTACGATCTTGTGCTCATCATTGTATAATTCATCTACCAGGAAGTGGTCGGGAGGGTTGTAAAGGCTTGCTGACATATTCGTATTGTTTTAGTTGAGGGGCAAAAATAGTAAGATTTATTTTCTTTTGTTAATTTATTAACAGAAATTAATAATTCGGTTCCCGATCCTCCTTCCGACCTGATAACTTTTATATCTTTGACGCCGTTTTCGGAGCTTTCAGAGGCTTGAAAAATATGATGATGAAAGAAAAAGAGATCATTTTTACCGACAGCTCAAAGCTGATCACCGAGTCGCTCGTCCGGGCCGGCGCCGATGTTTTCATCGGGTATCCCATCACCCCGGCAAATCTTTTATATGCTTACAGCGAGCGACGCTTTCCCATTTTTTTCGCGGCGCCTGATGAAATCACCACCCTGCAATGGATGAGCGGTTTTGCCGTGGCGGGCCACCTGCCGGTGACAGCCACCTCGTTCCCTGGCTACGCCCTGATGATCGAATCGGTCAACATGGCTTACATGATGGAACTGCCCATGGTGATCGTGCTGGTCCAGCGCCTGGGGCCGGCCACCGGCACAGCTACCTGCGGCGCGCAGGGTGACCTGAACGTGGTGAATGGAACCCTCTCGGGCGGCTACCCGCTGCCCTGCCTGAGCATGAGCTCCATCAGCGACTGCTGGGAACTCCCCCCAAAAGCTTTGCAAATGGCCGTTGACCTCCGCACGCCCGTCGTGCTCCTCTCTTCCAAAGAAGAAGTCATGACCTACAGGAGCATAGATATGGGAGCCCTGGCTGAAATCCAGCCGGTTAAGAGACCTGCTTCTTCGGTGAAAGAACCTTATCTGCCCTATGCCCCGGCGGAAAACCTTGTTCCTGAATTTCTTGCTGTTACACAGAACGAACACCAGGTGCGAATCACTGCCTCCACCCACGACCAAACCGGAATTATCCAGAATACCACGCCGGCCGCCCTGGGGAATACCGCCCGCCTGGCCCAAAAGATCAGGGAGAACCAGGATCATTACCTTTATTATGATTATGACCGGCAGGAAGGGGCAAAGACACTGCTGATAACTTATGGCATAACGACCCAGGCTGCCATTGACGCCATCCGTGATTACAGGGAAACGGGCAAAAAAGCTTCACTGCTGGTCATGAAAACCCTCCTGCCCATCCATGCCAGATATTATGAAACCTGTGATAAATACGATCATATCATTATAGCGGAAGAGAACCTGGAAGGGGAGCTCCGGAAGATCATGTTCGGTCAGGCTGATACAGACAGGGTGAGCGGTGTGAACAAGATCGGTCAGATGATTGAACCGGATGAGATAATCAAAGCATTGGAAGATCATGAGTAATACATTCATAAAAGATCAGGGCCTCCCGTTTTGCAGGGGCTGCGGCCATTCGACCATTGCCATCAACACCGAAAAGGCACTCACCAAACTGGGCCTGCAACCGCTGGATGTGATCCTGGTGACCGATATCGGCTGCCATGGCATCATCGATAAATCGTTCAACACCCACACTGTCCATGGTTTGCACGGCAGGTCGGTGGCTTTGGGGGCCGGTATTTCTGCCGGAATATTTAACCCCGATAAGAAGGTCATCGTTTTCATCGGCGACGGCGGGGCCACCATCGGCATGCAGCATATCATCGACGCTGCACATAACGGCTACAACATGACGGTAGTCATCCACAACAACATGCTTTATGGCATGACCGGCGGGCAGCCCAGCGAATACACCCCCATGGGATTCAAAACCCCGACAAAACCGGGTGGCTCTACCAAATACTCCTACGATATTTGCAAGATCGTTGCTGCTGCCGGCGGAACCTATGTGCGCAGGGTCATGGGCATCGGCG
This sequence comes from Bacteroidales bacterium, assembly GCA_046484945.1. Taxonomy (GTDB): domain Bacteria; phylum Bacteroidota; class Bacteroidia; order Bacteroidales; family JAGOPY01; genus JAGOPY01. The sequence continues at coordinate 8,894 of JAWOHY010000177.1, read as the reverse complement.
ATTTTTCCGATGCACTGGCTGAAGCATTCGGAAGGCCCGGCTTTTCGCTGGTGGAGGTGATGGAGATCTGTCCCAGTTACGGCGTCAAGTCCAATCCCGAGATGAAACTCTCCAAAGTGGTCGAAAACGCCGGTCTCGCCACCGAAGTCATAGCCAACCTTCCCGCAAGTCCTTATTTGACAAACCGCCGCGAAGCACTATCCTCTCTGTTTTCCTCCTCCGACGTTATTCCCGCGCAAGCAGGAACCCGTTTGCAGGCTGGGACCTCCACTCATGGTGAATTACGCATCATGATGTGCGGTTCGGCAGGTGAAGGCACCCAGGTGGCGGCAGAATTGCTGGCGAGGGCCGGTATCCGGGCCGGTTTGCAAGCCACGAAAAAAGGCAGCTACCCGGTAACAGTGGGCGTCGGTTTCTCTGCCGCCGAAGTCATCCTCTCACCTGATGAGATCAATTATACCGGCACCGTCACTCCTGATTATATGATCATTACATCAAAAGATGGCCTTGATTTCGGGAGAAAGGCCGCCGGCAGGATGAAATCGGGAAAGATATTCCTGGATGAGAGCTTAGAATCACCGGCAACCGGGGCGGAGATCGTCCGTTTTCCCTTCAGGGAAAAGACCGGCGCACGCAACGCCTCTTTCATGGGGGTGTTTTACTTCCTGCATGACACAAATCTTCTCCCTGTTGAAGTTATGGTGAATTCCTTCAACGAAAATAAGATCTCAAAAAAGGTCAGCGCCGACCAATTCCTGCAATGGCTGACTGCCTGAAAAACCGGATCAATCATGATACCGGAACGACAGCCTGACCTTAGCCCGGTAGGCTGTGACCTTTCCGTTTTCAATCTTCATGTCCTGTTCCACCACCTCGGCGACCCGCAGGTCGTCAAGTGATTTGGCTGCTCTTTCCACGGCATTCTTTGCTGCATCTTCCCAGGATTTTTCGCTGGTACCGATGAGTTCGATGACTTTGTAAACGCTATCGCTCATAGTTGTTGATTTTTTATAAAGATAAGGGAAAAACAAGGGTTTCCAACCCCGGGGTTGGAAACCCTTGTTTTTTTTTTTATGACCGGGTATATTTCCCCTTTTTTCCCGATTAATATGTAAATAAAAAGTTATGCCTAGCAAAAAAATTAAAACACCATTAACATTTGATCGTTATTACCACATTTATAATCGAGGTAATAACAGGGAGAATATTTTTTACAAAGGTGAACATTATCAGTTTTTTATAAAGAAATATACTGAAATGATTCATCCTTATGTGCATACATATGCGTATTGCCTTCTTCCAAATCACTTTCATTTTCTCCTTAAGGTTGATCCGTTTACTTCGAACGTTTCTTGTAAACAACCCAGTCATCTTTTTAGGAAATTTTTCCAGTGTTATGCGATTTGGTTTAATAAGAGGCAAAATCGCAGGGGTAGCCTATTTACAAAATATTTCCGCCGTATTGAAATAACAAATGAGGATTATTTGCGTCGCTTGATTTTATATATACACATGAATCCAGTTAAACATGGTGTTTCACATGATTTCAAAACTTATCCTTATAGTTCTTTTGAAAGCTATCTGAGTTATCAACCTGGAATTGTTAATCATTCCGAAACTTTAAATTTGTTTAATGATAATATGTTAGAGTTTTTGCAATTTCATGATCTTAGTGAAGAAAAACCAGATTTAAGGGATTTGATTATTGAAAAATAAAGGTTTCCAACCCTGGGGTTGGAAACCCTGTTTTTTCTAAATTTGGAATCTCATTTATTTTTTATTTAATAATATCTCACAAAAATCTGTTCATATGCTATCGAAAAAACTTAAAAACCTGGCATCCGGATGCCTGATCATGACCCTGGCCTTTGCATTAACTTTTTCCGCAGCATTAGGCCAGAAAGTTAAAAAATCCGGAAAAGACGAGAAGGCCATCACCGACACTATTCAATCGCATGACGTCAGCGCCCTGAAATTCCGGAGCATTGGCCCGGCGCTCACATCGGGCCGTATTGCCGACTTTGCCGTTAACCCCTGCAACCCCAGTGAATATTACGTAGGTGTAGCCAGCGGAAATATCTGGAAAACATCTAATAACGGCAATACATTTGAACCTGTTTTCGACAATTATGGCGCGTATGCCATCGGATGCCTCGCAATGGACCCAAAAAACCACAATGTCGTCTGGGCCGGTACGGGCGAAAACAACCACCAGCGCGCCCTGGGCTATGGCGACGGGGTATATAAGACCACCGATGGAGGAAAATCCTGGAAAAATATGGGCCTGAAGGAATCCCGCCAGATCGGCATGATCGCCATTCACCCGGAGAATACCGATATTGTATTTGTCGCAGCCGAAGGCTCTGTCTGGGGCCCGGGCGGCGACCGGGGGCTCTATAAAACTTCCGATGGCGGCAAGACCTGGGAGAAAATCCTCGATATCAGCGAAAATACGGGCGTGAACAACGTACTGATCCATCCCAAAAATCATAACATCATGTTCGCCACCTCGGAACAGCGCCGGCGCCATGTATTTACCAAGATCGGCGGCGGACCTGAATCAGCTATCTATAAGAGCACTGATGGAGGAAATACCTGGAATAAACTGACTTCCGGACTACCCGGCGGCGATGTGGGCGGAATGGGCATAGCCATTTCCCCGGTCAATACCCATATCATTTATGCAATCATCGAAGCGGAAGGGACAACAGGCGGTTTTTTCCGCTCCACCGACCTGGGGGAATCCTGGACCAAAATGAGCGATTATACTGCTTCAGGCCAGTATTATAATAAGATCTATTGTGATCCGAAAAATGCCGGCAAGGTTTATTCAATGGACGTTTTTTCCAAAGTTACGGAGGATGGCGGAAAAACTTGGAAATCAATTGGTAACAAGGCACGCCACGTGGATGATCATGCGATGTGGATCGATCCCGATGATACCGATCATTTCATCATCGGCGGCGATGGGGGTATTTACGAAACCTACGATGCCGGGAAAAATTATTTCTTCAGGACCAATCTGTCCGTTACCCAGTTTTACCGCGTTAATGTCGATGATACCGAACCTTTCTACTGGGTCTATGGCGGCACACAGGATAACAACAGCCTGGGCGGGCCCAGCCGGAACACCTGTCGCGAAGGAGTGTCGAGCTTCGAGTGGATCACCACACTGGGCGGTGACGGCTTCTGGCAGGCCATCGAACCCGGCAATCCTGACATAGTCTATTCAGCTTACCAGTACGGCAATATCTTCCGATATGATAAAAAGAGCAAAGAATCGATCAAGATCAGGCCCGAACCGGTCAAAGGCGAAGATACTTACAAATGGAACTGGAATACCCCGTTCATCCTGAGCCCGCACTCCCCGACACGGCTTTATATCGCAGCCAACAAGGTGTTTCGCAGCGATGACCGTGGCCAGTCATGGTCCATTATCAGCGATGATATCACCACGCAAACCGACCGGAACACCTGGCCCGTCATGGGACGTTACTGGGGTGTCGATGCAGTGATGAAGGATGTATCTACCTCATTATTCGGAATGGCGGTTACTCTCGATGAATCACGCATCAGGGAAGACCTGCTTTATGTTGGCACCGACGACGGCGTTATTCAGGTGACTGAAAACGCAGGCCAGAGCTGGAGAAAGACCACCAAATTCCCGGGCGTGCCGGAATATACCTATGTGAGCGCCGTTCTGGCCGACCGTTTCGACGAAAATGTGGTATATGCCTGCTTTGACAACATCAAAAGAGACGATTTCAAACCCTATCTGTTGAAAAGTACGGATAAAGGCAGGACATGGACCTCCATCGCCGGTAATCTCCCGGATCATCACCCGGTACTGACGATCGCACAGGATTTTGTGGATCCGGACTTGCTTTTCGTGGGAACCGAATTCGGCGTATTTTTTACCCACGATGGTGGCAAGATCTGGACACAGATCAAATCAGGCTTACCTACGATCAAGGTCCCGCATATGGTCATCCAGGAAAGGGAATGCGACCTGGTTCTTGCCACTTTCGGCAGAGGCTTCTACGTGATCGATGATTACTCCCCCCTTCGCCAGTTAAAAAAGGAAACGCGTGAGAAAAAAGCCCACATTTTCCCGGTCAAGGATGCCCTGATGTATATCCAGGAAGGGGGGCGTTACGGCCAGGGATCGGGTTTCTTTTACGCCCCCAATCCCGAGTTCGGCGCTGTCATTACTTATTATCTGCAAGAGGTCCCGAAGACCCTCAAACAAGAGCGTCAGGAAAGGGAAAAGGAACTGGTAAAGGAGAAAGAGCCCATCCCGATCCCTTCACTGGAAGAACTCAGGGCGGAGGCGAATGAAATACCGCCTTATCTTCTTTTCACCATCAGGGATTCCCGCGATAATGTCGTCAGGAAACTATCCGCGAAGCCATCAAAGGGAACTTCGCGCATTAACTGGGACCTCCGGTATGCGAATGCTTACCGCGTGGGATTGCAGGGTGACAAATTCAATCCCTATTCCGCAGGAGATGGCGGCTATCTTGTAATGCCCGGTGAATACACAGTGACAATGGCTATGGTTTTCCGGGGTGAAGAAACGGAACTGACCGGCCCGGCAGCGTTCACCGCAAAGGTACTGGAGAATACCACGCTTCAGGCAGAGGACAGGGCGGAACTGGTAGCATTTCAGGATAAGATATCTGTACTGACCAACGCGGTCAGGGGCGCCGAGCAGTTCACCGATGAACTGATGAAGCGGACCAGGTATGTGAAGCAGGCGATTCAGAACACGCCCGGTACATCATTCGAACTGATGGTAAGGGCGAGAGAGGTGGAACAGCAACTGGATGATATCATCTGGGCATTGAACGGACAGGAGTCTCCTGCCAGCCTGGAGGAAAACCGGCCGGCACCGCCACCTGTCAACCACCGGCTGGGCGCTATATTGGCCGCATCCTGGCGGAGTACCTACACACCTACCCAGACCCAGCGCGACCAGTATGCCCTGCTAGAAGAAGAACTTCCTTCCATCCTGCAAAAGCTGAGGAAAATTGCGGAAGTGGACCTGAAAGCGCTGGAAAACGAACTGGATGAACTGGGAGCCCCCTGGACGCCGGGACGGATCCCGGAGTGGAAGCGGTGATGTGGGCGTAGGGCGCAGGGCGTAGGGCTTAGGGCTTAGGGTGTAGGGCTTAGGGCTTAGGGCTTAGGGCATAGAGCGTAGTTTAACATTGTAAGATATATGAACAGATTATTACTGGGTGTATTATTGGTAATTGGGGTTGTTTCAGGTATTGTTGTTTTTTATTCTGTCGATAGGGATAAACATGAACCAAAGCAAGCCCCGAACGACTGGTTTTTCAGGGGACCTTTGAATATCGGCGGAAGAATATCAGCGGTAGCAATGCATCCTGAAAATCCGCAGCTCATTTATGTGGGGGCGGCTTCAGGCGGGATCTTTAAAACAGTCGATGGGGGAGGTTCCTGGGAGCCTGTTTTTGATGACGCCCTGAGCCTTTCCATTGGAGATATCAAACTGGCCCCGTCAGACCCCTCTATTATCTATGTCGGCACAGGTGAGGCGAATGCAGGAGGGGGATCGATGACCTACGACAGCCCAACCTGAGGAATTACGGCGGTGTCACTTGCGGCATCTACCGCAGCTACGATGGCGCTCTGGGCAGCATGTATTCCTCCTTTGGCTGGTGGTTTGGACGGATCAGCATCGATCCGGCCGACCCCGCTATCGTCTATGCCCTTGGGCTCGACCTGTATAAAACCGCAAACGAAGGGAACAGCTGGTCGATGATCTCCTCCGGGGTGCATGTCGACCAGCAGGCCATTGCGTCCCATCCGCAGAACCCATCTTTCGTGGTGCTCGGAAACGACGGCGGGGTATATCTCTCTTATAACGCAGGATCATCCTGGACCTTCCTGGAAAACCTGCCTGTTACTCAATTTTATACCTGTGAGGTCGACGAACAATACCCGCATCGTTTATATGGCGGGACGCAGGATAACGGTACCAACAGGACCCTTACGGGCAACCCTGATGAGTGGCATAACATTTACTGGGGTGACGGTTTTTACACCCTGGTCGATCCGCTGGACAATACCTATGTATACGCTGAATACCAGTATGGTAATTTTGCCCGCTCTATAAACGGAGGATATTCGTTCATGAATGCCATGAGCGGCATCAGCAGCACGGACCGTAAAAACTGGAATACCCCCGTCGTCTTTGACCCGAATAATCCCCAGGTGCTTTATTATGGCGCCAACAGGTTGTATAGATCTGTAAACCGGGCTGTCTCATGGCAGGTTATCAGCCCCGATCTTACCAATGGAGGCGGCGGTATGAACTGAACTGGCAAATGCTTGGCAATAACCTGCCCAATGTACCGGTGACGGATACCCGCCTGTACCAACCCACCCGAACGTTGGTCGCCGCCACCTACGGCCGGTCCATGTATGCATTCAACCTTGACCAGCTGGTGAATGTGAAGGATCAGCCTGTGGTAAACCCGGGCAGATTGACGATCCGCCGCAACCCTACCCGCGATATGCTTGAATTTAACTTTTCACCGGTGGATGTCATGGCGGATTACAGGGTCATCGACCTGCAGGGAAGACTACTGCTCCACGGGAAATTGAATCCGGGCCAGGACCATTACCAGGTTTCTCTTTCCAGGATCTCCAAAGGATCTTACCTGCTCATCATCGGAAATAAAAATTCAATGGTTTCAGAAAAATTCATCAAACTCTGACGAACACCCCCACACCCACCCCCACACCCAACTCAACACTCAACACTCAACACTCAACACTTTTTTTCATACCGCCAGCCGCGTCAGCATCACAAACTCCTCTACCCCCAGCTCCTCGGCACGCTTGCCGGCCAGATGCCGGATGTCGCCCCTTTCATAATCAATATGAAAACCCCGCAGTGAGTTGCGGAGTGTTTTCCTACGCTGGTTAAAAGCAGTTTTAACCACTCTGAAGAACAGGCCTTCATCACAGTCGAGACTGATGACATCGTTTCGCCTCAGTCGGATCACGGCCGATTTGACTCTTGGCGGGGGAATAAAAACCGTTTCATTCACGGTGAACAGGTATTCGATCCGGTAATAAGCCTGGAGCAACACGCTCAGGATACCGTATTTCTTTGTTCCAGGACCCGAAGCCAGGCGTTCCGCTACCTCTTTCTGGACCATCCCGACCACCGTTGTGATCTCATCCCGGTATTCCAGTACTTTAAATAAGATCTGGCTGGAGATGTTGTAGGGGAAATTCCCGATAACGGCAAAATCACCTGAAAATACCGTCTCCGGTTGAAAGCGCAGGAAGTCACCCTGTATTATCCGTTCGCTTTGCCCGGGAAACCGTTCCCGGAGATAATCCACCGATTCTTTATCCATATCGATGAAATAGCAGTTTTTTCCGGGTAATCCGATCAGGTATTTGGTCAAAATACCCATACCGGGCCCGACTTCGATGATATTTTCCACATCTGAAGGTAATCCCGCAATGATCTTTTGCGCAATGTTCTCGTCTTTGAGGAAGTGCTGACCCAGGTGTTTTTTGGGGCGGATAGTGAAACTCACGATATCGTTGTTTAAGATCCTGCTCAGTTGATGAAATCTCCGCGGAGGTGCCGGAATCTCTTCCGGGCTTCGGTAACAAAGAGGCTTCCAGGATAATCAAGCATCATCTGCTTGTACAATTGCATGGCAGTTTCGGTATCATGCAACGCCTCAGCCCTCAGTTCCGCTCTTTTGAACAGGGCATTGTCGGCCAGGATATCATACGGATAATCGCTTACGATCCTGGCCAGCAGTGAATCGGCCGTCTGGTATTCCTGCCGGCGGATGTAAATCTCTGCCTTACGATACAGGATATTATCATCCAATGGATGATACAATCCCAGCATATGGATGGAATCGAGCGTGATCAGGGCCAGGCTGTCTTTGCCCCGGTAGACCAGCAGGTCGGCCCGGGCGAAATAGGACAGCCCCAGATAGGTGCTGTCGGGGTCCATGTTATCACCGATCAGCAGCGAGAGCTCCATGGCATCGTTGGCAATCAGTTTTGAAGTGGCGGCTTTCAGTACATCGAGCTGCGCCCTGGCCCAGTCGAACTCACCAATGAAATAGGAGAGGCGGCCGTTCCGGAATTTGGCCTCATGGCCGATGGGTTCATGCTTCATGGCTTTTTCCACCTGTGAATAAAGCAGGGAGGCCTCCCAGATCTCTCCGGAAAACAAATAGATGTCGCCCAGTTCCAGCTTTATATCAGCCCTGATCCTTTCGGGCGCCCCGGGGATGGTCACGGCTAATTCCAGCAAATCCAACGCTTCATCCAGCTGGTCCAGATAAAATGCCTGTAAATGGGCCAGGTCTCGCATCAGGTAAATCGTCCTGGCGTTTTTCCCCAGTTCATCCAGTGCAGAGATGTATTCCTGCTTCAGCGAAACAAGATCCTTGTATGGATTGGTATAGGCACGGGTGACCGAAAGGTACTTCGCGCGTAATGCACCGGTAAGGCTTTCCGTGTAATAAGGATGCATGGGCCCTATGTCCAGAATATATTTGTATGCATCCATGGCCACCCCGTATTCCTCATTTGCCAGACTAAGATTTCCGATGCTGAAGACCATCATGCCGCCTTCATTGAACCGCATGTCCAGCGACCTGGCCTGGATCAGGGCAAAGGAGAAATCCTTCCGCTGGATGGAGAACCACATCAGCATTTCAGCATAGTACCTGTTGTCGGGATTGCGCTGGTTCCGCGTGAGCAAGGTTGCCCGGAGGGCATCCCCGATCTTGTCATCGATATCCCGGGTAAGGGTGTTCTGAAGTCGCCCCTGAACATATTCCAGCTTCGACGGATCGTATTCCAGCATGTCCAGGTAAGCA
>JAWOHY010000146.1:0-2683 GCA_046484945.1 Bacteroidales bacterium | reverse complement strand
AAATGCGACGTTGCGCTGCCATCGGCCACCCAGAATGAGATCGACGGCGATGACGCCAAAACGCTCATTCAGAACGGATGCTTCCTGGTATCGGAAGGCGCCAACATGCCCTCCACACCCGAAGCGATCGAAGTTTACCTGAATGCCAGGATACTTTACGGTCCCGGCAAAGCGGCCAATGCAGGCGGTGTGGCCACCTCCGGCCTGGAAATGACCCAGAACTCCATGCGCCTCAACTGGTCGCGTGAAGAGGTCGATACAAAGCTGCACAGCATCATGGTCAATATCCACGCCAACTGCGTAAAGTGGGGCAAGGAAGAAGACGGATTTGTCGATTACATGAAAGGCGCCAATATCGGTGGCTTCGTGAAAGTCGCCGACGCGATGCTCGCCCACGGCGTGGTTTAGAGCAGCGGAGGCAAATCCCCGCCGAGAAGGTAATCGAGCCGCCGGGTCACCCGGTCGAAAACATAATATTGTATCAATACAAAATCTTCCCGGTTGTTTACCAGGGCGAATGCCCTGTCAAGATCCACCGGTTCCAGTGCCGCACCATCTTCCATGTAAAGAGGTGCAAAGCCCCGTTTCCTGAAGATGAGCACTTCATTTTCCACCCCAGTCTTGTCAGTCAGGGTGATGATGGTTTGCGGTGTACTGGTGATCACCGAATCGATGAACTCCGGTTCGATCAGTGTTTCAAGCAGGGACTCAAAACGAATGTCTTCGAAAGCCGTCAGGAAACTCATCACCCGGAGGGTATCAAAATGATCCAGCGTGCGATTGTCCTGCAACGACATCATGGTAATACGCTGCCTGTCGTGCACTGTTACCAGGTATGATTGGTCGGGTTCCTGTGGGAACTCTACCCTGACCGATCCGATCTGGTTCAGCCTTGTCCTGAATACCGTATAATCGCGCCAGTCGGACGGAATAGCTGAAAAACGGGTGGCCACAAAGCCCCTGAAACCGGTAATATGCACGATGTAGGGCTCATCCGCCCCTTCCATGAGCATGAAGGTCCCCTGGTTATCGGCCGTCACATCACCGATATAGTATGTCTTCACGTTCTTCTCCCGCGGAAAAAGCTGTATGACATTGAACAGGTTGATCCGCGGCACCACCTGGTATATCTCTATTTTTCTCGCAATGGCCGACATGCGGGTGATCACATTGTTCCTGGCCGCCAGCGGGACGGGCGACCGGACCCGCAGTTCCTGCAAAGTCTTCAGGAATGAATTTATTTTAGCCTGCTGTGCCGTGTATTTTTCATTCACTGCCCAGCTGCCGTCATCCTGCCGTTCCAGGGTAACCTGGTTATCCAGCTTGTCGGCAATAAAAATCTTGGTGATCAGCGCGGTATCCTGCACGGAAAAGTCGCTGACGTCCTTGCGCAAAGTAGTATAGGAGTTGGTCAGGATCAGGCCTGTGGCGACCATAAGCAGGATAACAGTAATAATCAGTGCAACGCGGTTCTTTTTCTTCATGCGGTGTTGTTCATAGAATAGTAACGAAGTTTCTACCTTGAATATTTTCTCCTGCGCATCAGATGGCGGAAGAGCCCAAAGAGGATGATGATCAGAACGGGCAGGATCACATTCCCCACCTGCCAGAAGAGCTTCTGGTTATTCACCCGGGTCATATCCAGCATTCGAAGGCTCAGCTCGCGGCTCCGGATGGTAACCAGTCCCGATTCATCGATCAGGTAATCCATGGCATTCAGGATGAAGTCTTTGTTGCCGAAGGTTTCACCGGTAAACTGATCGAAACCCAGTGGCAGGGCATACCCCTGGGAATAGTGCAATTGGTTCCGGATGATATCCCCGTCTGAAATTACGATCATCCGGGTTGGCCTGCTGGATTTCAGAAAACCGATATCCCTGTCGGCTTCGATTTCGGGGGTAATGCGGTTTTCAAAAACCGACCGGAATTCACCTTCCAGCAGCACGGCCACCACTCTTGCCGGGCCGGCATACAGCCTGGGATCGGGTTCTTTTTCCAGGATGGAAAGGGTGATCAGGGCCGGGGCATTAACGGTCCGGGAATAAGGCGAAGTCCGCAACAGGATCGTCTTTTTCACATCCGGGACTTTGATGGTGTCGATACTGCTGACAAAATGCGTTTTGATGGCGTTGAGGTTACGCACTACCGGGTGTTTTTCGGTGGATGTGATCACCGGGAAGAAAAACCACGGGAAGAAGTCGATCTGGGGCTGGCCGCCGACCTGGCCCGTTCTCAGCGGGATTGGCAGCGCATTCAGGTCCATCACCAGGTTGTTGTTCAGCCGGACGCCGTATTTGAACAGCATGTCTTCCAGGTTCAGGTCCATGGCGATGCCGAGGGTCGATTCGGCCCTTTCCAGGCTGTCCATGTCGGCCATCACCGGGTCGATCAGCCAGAGCACCTTGCCGCCACGCATGATGAACTGGTCGAGAATGAATTTGTCCTTTTCGGAAAAAGGCAACACCGGCCTGGCAATGATGAGCGCCTCATACAGGTTGGTGATCCGGGTCCGGTCGGGCGATATGCTGTCGCGCTTTGTCAGGCTGCTGAGCTGCCCGTCGATGGTGACATTTGAAACGGCATATTGTCTTGACAGCGACTGCACGATATCCTGCACCTGGCGGCCCGACAGCTCTCCATGGCCCTGCACAAAAGCAACCTTGGGTTTATGGACGACGGTGAG
>JAWOHY010000134.1:0-8033 GCA_046484945.1 Bacteroidales bacterium | reverse complement strand
ATATCAGCGTCACGATAACGATTTCATACCCTGTGAGATGGAGATCTATTCGATCAGCCTTGATGTCTTTTCTCGTAATTCGGGGATACTGGAGACCAGGATGATGAACACCAAAAAGGCGGTGCTTGTCGGCTGCGGATCGGTTGGAAGCTATGTTGCGCTGGAATTGGCCCGTTCGGGGGTCGGCAGCTTTCTTTTGATCGATCATGATACGTTCAGCTATACCAATATCTGCCGGCACCAGTGCGGCCTGGCCGACGTGGGCAGGTATAAGACACTCGCTTTAGCTGACCGCATCAGGCTGATCAACCCGGCGGCGGTGGTGCAGACCCGCGAGTCGGTCGTCGAAAATTCCCCCCCTCAGCTCCTGGAAGCATTTTGTGGCCCGGATGCCATCATTATTGGCTGCGCCGACAACCGGCAGGGCGACCTGTTTGCCTGTAAAATCGCCGCCCACTATGGCATGCCCATGATCTCCATCGGCTTCTGGGAAAGAGCCTTCGCCGGTGAAGTCTTTTTCTGGATCCCCGATGATCCCCGCCTGGCCTGCTACAACTGTTTCACCCGGGCATTGGGCGATATTTCACAGCGGGAATCGGTCAACCGCCGGTTCTATACCAATGAAGAGGACCTCTCCAAAGTCACCTTCATGCCGGGTATATCAGTGGATATCAATTTTGTAACCAACATCGGTACCAAGATCATCCTCGATATCCTCAACCGGCACGACCCGAAGTATCCTCCCAGGCTGATAGATACACTTACACAGTTTACCCTTATCGCCAATACCAATAAAAAAGCGCTGGGGGGAGAACAGGCGGAAATATTTTCCTATCCTCTGCAGGTAACCACCAGTATTGAAGTGGAAAAATTGCCCGGCTGCAAATTCTGCAACCCGGAAACACAGCACTTATGAACATCGGACCCGACGGCAGGATCATCAGAAGGGAACTCCGGCGCTTTACCCCTGTGAACACCGAACGCCCTTCAGAGAAGACAGGCTTTCTAACGGGATTCTTTTCTGTGGTGCTGGTTGCGGCCATCGTCATGCTGGGATTCATCTTTATCGGATGGTTCGGCGGCCTCTTCATCAAATGGTCATGGTGGAATTATAAAACATTCATGTCGATCGGCGGGGTGGTCAACCTGATCTTTTTCCCCGCTTACATTTCCGGAGCGCTCGAAGGACTCGCCAGCAGGCACTTCAAAAGCTACCGCCTGTATTCATTCCTCTATGGAGTCTTAGCCATCGCCATACCGATTTTTATTTCCCAGATCTCAGGCGGAGATTTCAATGCCTGGACCTACCTGTGGGCCCTGGCGTATGGTGGCTATTCTGATTGGTTTGCCAGGAAGATGATATAGTTGTCATACGGTGGTCATACGGTGGTCATACAGTAGTCATACGGTAGTCATACGGTGGTCATACGGTAGTCATTCGGTTGTATGATGGTGTAGTTTAGCAATTGAGGATAAAAATTTTTCCCAGAATCTTTCACAAGACCGGGTATATAATACCAAAAAACAGGATTAATAAGTAATTCAACATTTATTAATCTAAAACCCATAATGACATGCAACTGGAAAACCTGGAGATTTACCAGATCTCAATGACATTATCGCAAAAGATTTGGGAAATAGTCTATTCATGGCCGTTTTTCTCAAAAGATACCATTGGGAAGCAACTCGTTAGAGCTGCTGATTCTATTACTGCCAATATAAGCGAAGGATACGGAAGGTACTATTATAAGGATGCTAAAAATTTTCTTTATTATGCCAGGGGATCGTTATATGAAACGAAAAGCTGGATCACTAAATCTCGCGATCGAAAATTGATCAGAGAGGATGAATTCACAGAAATGGATAAACAATTTAAAAACCTATCCGTGAAACTAAATAACTTCATTAAATCAGTTGGAGCTAACAATAAACCACCAGTATGAGCACCATTTTTCGCCTTTTATAAAACCTCATATCCAACTATGACAACTGTATGACCACTGTATGACCATCGTATGACCACCGCATGACTACCGTATGACCACCGTATGACTACCGTATGACCACTACATGAACTTCCCTCACTCCTCAACCCAATCAGCAAGGAACAAGTTTGTATCACGGGTTCCGCCGTTGTGCCGGTTGGATGAGAAGATGAGTTTGGTGCCGTCGAAGGAGAACATCGGGAAGGCGTCGAAGACACCGTCGAAAGTGACCTGTTCCAGCCCCGTGCCGTCGAGGTTGACCAGGTACAGATTGAACTGGAATCCCCTTTCAGAGGCATGGTTGGAACTGAAAATGATCTTTTCCATGGAGGGGTGGAAATAGGGGGCCCAGTTGGCTTTGCCCAGGTCGGTGATCTGCCGCAAGTCCGATCCGTCGGCATTGCAGACAAAGATCTCCATATTGGTCGGCATCACCTGCCCGATGGCCAGCAGTTCCTTGTACACCCGTATCTCCTCTTCCGTTTTCGGTCGCGAAGCCCTGAAGACGATCATGCTGCCATCCTGCGAGAAGAACGCCCCGCCGTCGTAGCCCAGCTCGTGCGTGATCTGGCGGACATCGCTGCCGTCGATGTTCATGGTGAACAGCTCCAGGTCGCCCGTGCGCAGCGAGGTGAAAACGATCTTATCTCCCCTGGGCGACACGGTGGCTTCGGCGTCATAGCCCGGTGTGCGTGTCAGCGTATCGATGATATTGCCTTTGAGGTCAGCGACATAAATATCGTAGTCTTCGTAGATGGGCCAGATGTACCTGCCGTCTTCCCGGCGCGGAGGAACGTGCGGGCAGGCGTGGTCGCCTGCGTGGGTGGAGGCGAACAGGATCGAGGTGTCGCCCGGCATGAAAAATGCACAGGTGGTGCGGCCCATCCCTGTACTGATCATTTGCGGCAGCTTCCTGCCCATGTCGGCTTTGTCCAGCTCAACGTAAAAGATCTGGTCACAGTCCAGGTCCCAGGCGGGGTTGTTCGACTGGAAAGTGATCCTGGTGTCATCGAAACTGAAATAGGCCTCGGCATTATCCCCGCCGAAAGTAAGCTGGCGCATATTGGCCAGGTATTTCTCCTGTGGGTAGCGCAGGGTGTCGGTTTGAAATAATCCCTCCCCTGATGTGCCGGCTGGTTGGTAAACGTTCTGACATGCAGTGATCAGAAATATTGAAATCAGAAAGAATAAAGTATTTTTCATATCTATATTAATTTGACTGCAAAGCTATAAAAATCCAAAAAATTTTGTCAATATCCGGAATGAATTTATACATTTGCCCTGATGAAGATGCGATAAGAGATCCATGAAGGCATTATTTCACCGGAAGTTCCTCGAACATAACATAGACAGTGAAGCCGAAGGGGCTTACCGTTTACAGGGATACACAGACTGCTGCGAAGCGCCAGAGATCAATGGCGAACAATACCTGGAGCTGGTTCATACCCCCCGTTATATAGAATTTGTCAGGAATGCCTGCCAGCATCAAGAATACCTGGCGGAGGTGATGCTGACGCCATCCAGTTACGAAGCGGCTTTGCTGGCAGTGGGTCTGACGGTTAAAGCTTCAGAGAGCGGCGATTTTGCCGTGGTCAGGCCGCCGGGGCACCATGCCATGCGGGAAAGGGCTTCCGGCTTTTGCTTTTTCAACAATATCGCCATCGCTGCACAGAAGCTCGTCAACGAAGGCAAAAAGGTTTTCATCTTTGATATCGATGGACACCATGGCGACGGCACGCAGTCGATCTTTTATGATTCCGATCAGGTGCTCTATATCTCCATACACCAGCATTATGCCTATCCTTTCACCGGCTTTCCCAATGAAACGGGTACGGGCCCCGGAACCGGCTTTACGGTGAACTTCCCGCTGATCTCCGGCAGCGGCGATAAAGAATTTTTGGAGGCGGTAGATAAAGCCATTATCAGGGCCAGGCAGTTCGCTCCCGATGTAGTGGGTGTTTCAGCCGGTTTTGATGCGTATGCCCATGACAGGATACTGGGGCTGCAGTTAACAAAACGGGCTTATTATGAGTGTGCCTTCAGGTTACGTCGCGCTTTCCCTGATATTTTTGCCGTACTCGAAGGCGGTTACCATCAAGACATCAAAGCGTGTATCGACCAGTTCATCGAAGGCATCCACAACGGCGCCAAACCCCCTGTGCTGAAGTGGGATACGGATATGTCAATCGGGTAGCTGTATGACCACCGTATGACCACCGCATGACCAATTATCAGAAATCCAGTCCCAGGCTCAGATATAACTTGGGTTTTAGTACCCTTCCCTCTTCAACGCCCCAGGCCAGGTCGCCGCGGAGGAAATAGCCGAAAACACGTGTGCGCAGCCCGAAACCGAACCCTCCGATCAATGGTTCTTTTTGCTCCCTGATCTTGATCCAGAGGGATCCGTCCTGGATATAACGGATATAGAATGAATTCTCTTCCGAATAGGGATTTTCACCCGCCCAGGCCAGCCCAATGTCTCCAAACCCTATCACCTGCAAATTATTGATGAAATCGGATTTGACCGGGCGGTTGAGAAAATACCGGACAACAGGAAAGCGCAGTTCTGAGTTGATCACCACGAAATTGTTCCCGTTCCGGGCGTTCTGGTTAAATCCGCGCATGTTGGTGGCCAGCGTCTGGTAAGCATAATTTTGAGTGTTATCGATCGGGGTGGAGGTTTCAAATTCAGGAGCCAGTATCCAGTTATCCACACCGCCCATGTAGTACATCAGTTTGTTTTTACCAAACGAGGTACTGGCAGCAATCCGGTTCGCCCAGATGAAAGTCCGGTGGATCCGCTGGTAGTTCCGGATGTCCAGCCCAACAACGAACATGCTTTTATTGGACTCAAACAGGAAATTATATAAATTGAAGGGTTTATTATATTCGAAAATTTGTGTGTATTCTCCAAAAATTTTAAAACGCGTGCCTGTCATCAGGTTCAGCCCGATATCGTGGGTATCATCGTATATGATCTCTCCTTTCAAACCGCCCCAGTATTCATTCAGGTCAGGTTCCTGCAGTGCCGGCTCATTGGTTGATAACCATGTCGATTTCTGGTACCTGATATTGGCTGTTCCACGAATCGAAAGGACCGGGGAAAGCGGGTATTTTAAAACATAATGAAGCTGATAAGAGCGATATCGCAGAATAAAAGTGTAAAACCCGAAATAAAATTCATCCTCCATGGCCTGTCTCACGATAATGACCTCTTTATCGAGTCGCTTTTTCAGATTGGCGTAACTGAAGATGTATTCTATGTTATTCAGATTTAATGGTATACGAAAGCCGCCGATGATCCGGTGGTCTTCCAGCAGGTCGGTAAGGCCGATCTGGAAAAAGCCGTTGAACATGTTGTTGTTGTATGGATTGCTTACCGCTCCTCCAAAGGGTTGATAGAAGAAATTCAATGTCGTAAAATCAAGCTGCGCCGCCATCTCGTTAATGAAATATTCCACCCGGTAATTCAGTCTTTTTGGCACTGTGAATCCATCTTCCTCATCAACGGTAAGCTTTACATCAGATGCGGCGGAAGTGGTCGTATCATGTACACCTAGTTTGATAAAGGCCTGTTTATCGAAAACATAATTACCAAGATCGATTTCAGTTTCCCCGGTACCGGGTGAAGAGGTCGTCAAGGTATCCTGGCTGTAAACGTTGCGGAATTTTTTGGTATACGGCCCATACAGGGCGGCCACATCGATAGCTTTTTGCTCTTCTTTGACCGTTTCGGCCACTTCTGTCACTGTTTTCCGGTAAGAGGTCTTACCGAGTTCCAGGGGATCGGGCTTGTCAGGCGGTATGAATTGCTCTGCCTGCAGCAGGTATTTCCCGTCATGGAAGACCACCTGGCTCAGCCATGATGAGGCCGGATCGTAATGGTGGTCGAGGATGTTCCGGGCATAATTTGTGGACGGGTAAGTCTCGGAGAAATAACGGTAGTGAATGGTCGTATCCACATGGCTGATGGTGCTGTCGAACCGCCCGATGTACCTGTTGTTGATACCGTTTTCATCGCTCAGGAAGATAAACTTGCCCTGATCCACCATCATGGGCCGCATCTCGTTGCCCAATGGCGTTTGTGTGACCCGGCGCAGGGTGTTGCCCCTGTCGCTGCGGATCAGCAGGTACAAATCGGTTGTGGGTGGCACTGCTGCTGGGGCATCCTCAATATTTTCCCATCTGAGCTTCTCATCGGGCCTGTTTGATACAAATAGGATCCTGTCGTTGCTGCCGGCAAAAACAGGCTGCAGGTCATCGTAAATATCATTGGTCAGTTGCTGATGCGCGCGGGAAGCTATGTTAAAGAGGTAAAGGTCAGACTGGCCAAGCTCCACGGCAGAGAAAACAAAGAACCGGCCGTCGGGGGAATAAGAGAGGTCTACAATCTTTTCAAAATTATAAAGGATAAAATGCTCCAGTTTGTTTTCGTCGATATTATAAAAATACATATATATTTCCCCTTTTCTTTCCACGACAAATGTCAGCAACTTGCCCATCGGGTGCCAGGTGAGCAGCGGGTAAGTGTAATCAACCTTTTCATCCAGCCTGAAACCGCCCCGGAAAATACATCTCTTTTTACCGGTCGACATATCCCGGAACATGATCTTGTAGCGCCCCAGTTCCATTTCGACCCAAGCGGCATGGCTCCGTCCGGGGCTGAAGCTGAAACGGGTGTAAACACGGTCTTTTTTTATCCTTTTCTGGAAGAAATCCGTCCGGAGCTCTTTGACGGCATCTTCGGCTTCGTATATCTTCCGGAAATGATCCAGGCAGTCGCTTACCAGTGTTTTGAAGGAAATACCGATCACATAAAGGAAGCCGTTATCAACGTTCCTGCTGATCTGTGTCATGGCCACGATATCGGTCAATGCCTGCCGGCCGTATTTGTCATGCACATATTTCCATAACATGTGACCGGCAAACAATGCATCCTCGCCGGTAAGCCGGTTCAATTTGTCATATTTTCCTGAGATGATGCCGTCCCTGACCCGGTTATCGATGTCCACGCTCCAGTCTTCCGAGAGATATGAGATCAGCCCCTGTTTGTACCAGTCGGGAAGGGTGAACAAAGCGGTATTTTTTATTTGCGAGCCGATGCTGGTACCATAGAAGATCTGGTCGATCAGCACATTGGCGATCCCGGCGCGGATCTGCCGCTGAAAGTCCCGCTGTTCGCCATTGAAATATAAAAACACTTTGCTTTCGGAGATATAGGCGATCCCGCCGGTATTGTACCGGTCTTCATTCACCAGACCGATGTTGCTCTGTTTCAGGTCGGTCAGGTTGTTATATACGATGAACTGTATCTTCTGGTTCAGGCCTGTCTGCAACTTCCGTTCCATCAGCGGGATCTTCTCCATGGCGTATTTTGCTGTGGAAATAGCCAGTTCCCTGCCGTTCAGGTAAAAGTAGATGTCGAATTCATCAAATTTGTAATAGGTCCACAGGAAATCCTTGTACTGGATGCGGTTTTTCCCGAAGCTCATCTGGGTGCCGTTGTAAAACTGGGAGAATGCCGGGGAAAAGCAGAGAACCAGGATCATTATCATAAATGTCCTGGTGAACCGTGTACTTTTTTCAATTTTTTCCTGCGTAAACATTCTGCCTGATAAGCCTGTTTTCAAAACACTAAATTAAACCAAAAAATCGAGAGATTGTTGTATAAAAGTGAATTGTTATCTTTGCACCCCAACCCCCACCCCCACCCCGTCCCTCCCCCAATTTGGGTGAGGGAGAAAGGGAGGGGGCTTAAATTTAATCATAATGCTACAACTCAATAGATTTACCTTTAATGCTTTCCAGGTTAACACATACATTTTGTGGGACGAAACCAAAGAGTGTGCCATTATTGATCCCGGTTGTTTCGGCGCGCAGGAAGAGGCCGAATTAAAGGATTTTATCAGCAAAGAAGGGCTGAAGCCCGTTAAGCTGATCAACACCCATCTTCATATCGATCATATTGCCGGGATAGCTTTTGTCAACCGGGAGTACAATCTTCCGCTGGAAGCCCATCCGGGCGGTATCGTATTTATCAGGAATGCT
>JAWOHY010000101.1:0-3615 GCA_046484945.1 Bacteroidales bacterium | reverse complement strand
CCAGGCCAGCGGAATTGGCTTATATGGCACCCGGGTTACAACCCCGGCCGATGAAAACCATGGGGCTGGCAAAGGTTTTATCGCAAGGCTGGTGGTGCAATGGGAAAAATCGGTTTCACCCCTGCAGACAGCCGGTGTGCGGGTGGTTTATCTCCGATCAGGGGTCGTATTGGCAAAAGATGGCGGCATGTTGAAAAAAATGTTGCTTCCATTCCGTTTTTATACCGGTACGATCCCCGGCACGGGCAAACAAATGATCTCCTGGATTGCCCTGAAAGACCATGTGCGCGCCACTCTTCACCTGATAAAAAACGAAAAGGCGCAGGGGCCTTATAACCTGGTGGCACCGCAAGCCGTTTCGATGAAAAATTTTACCCATGCTATCGGTAATGCACTAAAAAAGCCGGCTTGGTTGAGATTACCCGCATTCTTTTTAAGAGTCTTTATGGGACAAATGGCAAAAGAAACGATCCTGGCCAGCCAGGTCGTACTGCCCGCCAGGCTGACCCGGGAAGGCTTTTCTTTCCGGTTTGAAAAACCGGAAGAGGCCCTGCAGGATATATTCAACAAAAAATCCCACTGATGATGCTCAATGTATTCTGGTTCAGAAGAGATCTCCGCCTGGAGGACAATGCAGGATTGTACCATGCACTTCGCGATGGATTGCCGGTATTGCCGGTATTTATCTTTGACGAAAATATAATCGAAACCCTGCAAGATCCATCGGATGCCAGGATCACCTTCATTCATGACGAGATTTTCCGGCTGAAAAACCAGCTGGAGCTGAACGGGAGTTCACTGTGTGTAAAATACGGTGCACCGGTAGAAGTTTTTCAAAAACTGGCACATGAATATACGATCAGAACCGTTTACACCAACCATGATTATGAACTGTATGCCATAGAGAGGGATACTTCAGTCGAAAAGCATCTCAAATCCCTGGAGATTGCATTCAAAACCTTTAAAGACCAGGTGATCTTTGAAAAAAACGAAATAGTCAAAGACTCAGGCAAGCCTTACACCGTTTTCACCCCTTATTCCAGGAAATGGAAAGAATTATTCCAACAGCATCAAATACAATCATTTCTTTCGGAGCAACTGGCAGGGGATTTTATCAAAACCCCGCCTTTTCCTTTGCCGGAGCTGGAATCGTTTGGTTTTACCAGGGGTGTCAGAATGATTCCACCCAGGGAGGTTGACCGGGAGGTAATTCGCAATTACGATCTGTTCAGGGATTTCCCCGGTGTTTCGGGCACTTCCAGGCTGAGCGTCCACCTGCGCTTTGGCACCATCAGCATACGCCGGCTGGTTATGACCGCTGCGGAACTGAATGAAGTGTTCCTGAACGAACTGATCTGGCGGGAATTTTATATGATGATCCTATGGCATTACCCGCATGTAGCACATTCTTCTTTTAAGAAGGATTACGACCGGATCATCTGGCGCAACCATGAAGATGAATTTACGGCCTGGTGCCAGGGTCAGACGGGTTATCCCCTGGTGGATGCCGGGATGCGGGAACTGAACCAGACCGGTTACATGCACAACCGGGCCAGGATGGTCACAGCCAGCTTTTTAACGAAACACCTGCTGATCGACTGGCGGTGGGGCGAAGCATATTTTGCAGAAAAGCTGATGGATTACGAATTGTCGTCAAACAATGGCGGATGGCAATGGGCCGCCGGCACCGGATGTGATGCGGCGCCCTATTTCCGGGTGTTCAACCCTGCTTTGCAAGCCGCTAAATTTGATCCGGAGAATAAGTATATCCTGCAATGGGTGCCGGAATTGAATACACCGAAATATCCCCATAAGATCGTGGAGCATGCCGCCGCCCGGAAAAGGGCCATTGAAGCATATAAATCAGCTTTGCAGAAGTAACCTTGAACATTCTCTAAAAACCGTTGTTTAGGAGCTAAATGATTTGAAAATCTCATAAACGCCACAAAGGAAAGCAAAAAGAGCAAAAAATAATCCGGAGCAATCACCAATCTGTGAAATCTGTGCTTTCAATCTGTGAAATCTGTGAGAAACAAAAAAACCAAACCGTTATATGATTAAAAGTTATATTTATTTAATCCTTACATTGTTGTTGCTCCCGGTATTGCTCTTTTCCCAGCAGGGATCGGTGAAGGGAAGGATTTTCGACGAGAGCAACAACGAACCCATTCCCTTTGCCAACATTGTTGTATTCGGAACGACAATCGGTTCAACCTCAGACCTTGACGGGAACTTCATTTTCACCGGGTTGACGCCGGGCTTCATCCAGCTGGCGGTTTCGGCGGTAGGTTACGAGATGAAGGTAACCGAAGATTTCCAGGTGACCAATGCCCGGACTTTCTTCATCGACGTACCGATGAAGCCCAAGAATTTCGAGCTGCAGGAGGTGGTGATCACCGCTTCGCCTTTTACAAGGACAGAGGAGAGCCCGGTATCTCTTCGGACACTCCAGATCTCTGAGATTGAGAAGAATCCGGGCGGGAACAGGGATATTTCAAGGGTGATCCAGAGCTTGCCGGGAGTCGCCTCCACGCCCGCCTTCCGGAATGATATTCTGGTCCGTGGCGGAGGGGCCAGCGAGAACGCCTTCTACCTCGACGGCATCGAAATCCCGAACCTGAACCACTTTGCCACCCAGGGATCTTCCGGCGGCCCGGTCGGGATCATCAACGCCGATTTTCTCAGGGAAGTTGACTTTTATTCCGGCGCCTTTCCCGCCGACAAGGGAAAAGCCGTCAGCTCCATGCTCGATATGAAGCTGCTGGATGGCAATCCGGAACGGATCGTTACACGCGGATCGCTGGGCGCCACCGATTTAGCCATAACACTGAACGGCCCCGTGTCGAAAAACTCAACCTTCCTGGCCTCCTACAGACGGTCCTATCTTCAGTTTCTTTTTGATGTGCTTGGATTGCCTTTTTTACCCACATACAACGATTTTCTTCTAAAATACAAGATCAGAATAGACCAGAAAAACGAGCTCTCCATCGTCGGTTTGGGTTCCATCGATAAGTTCAACCTCAACACCGGACTGAAAAACCCGGATGAAGGACAGCTATATATTATCAATTTCCTTCCGGTCAACGAGCAATGGTCTTACACCATCGGGGCAGTATATAAGCATTTTCACAGGAACGGGTATACCAATGTTATTTTAAGCCGGAATATGCTCAGCAACATCACATATAAATATCTGAACAATAATGAAGACTCGCTTAAAACCTATGATTACAATTCCACCGAAACGGAGAATAAGCTGAGGGTCGAGCATGTTTCCCGGAGAGGGTCCTTCAAATATATGTATGGCGGAGGGCTCGATTTTGCCCGGTACACCAATCAAACCTTCCAGGCGTTTTATACCGGTCTGGAGTATACCCCGGTAAACTACGATTCCAGGCTGAAACTATTTCTCTGGAATATATTCGGCCAGGTAAGCAGGGGTTTTTTCGACGAACGGCTTGTATTATCTCTGGGAGTCAGGATGGACGCCAATAATTACACCCCGCATATGACAAACCTGCTGAACCAGTTCTCGCCCCGCTTTTCGGCATCGTATGCACTCACCGAAAAATGGTTCCTGAACTTCAACACCGGGAGGTATTACCAGCGTCCGCC
>JAWOHY010000093.1:0-8962 GCA_046484945.1 Bacteroidales bacterium | reverse complement strand
TTCATCATTCAGGCCGGTGACCACCAGGTGGGTCAGCTCCAGGTGCTTGCCCGCTTTTGAGACCGCCAGGATGGTATCTTTCACCGGTTGCAGCCGCCCGCCTGTCACACGCTTGTAGAAATCATCCGTAAAAGCTTTCAGGTCCACGTTAAAAGCATCCAGGTATTCCAGCAATTCGTTCAGCGGTGAAGCGTTGATGAATCCATTGGTCACGGCGACATTCTTAAGCCCTTTCGCTTTGGCCTTTTTGGCGATGTCGAGCATGAACTCGTAGAAAACCGTCGGTTCGTTATAGGTATAAGCGATCCCGGAATTATCCTCCCGGTCGTCCGACATGCGTAAGATTTCCTCTGCAGTAACTGGTTTCAGGAAAGGGTAATCTTCGGCGCAGGTTTGCGAGATCTCCCAGTTCTGGCAAAACTTGCAGCGCAGGTTGCAGCCGACGGATCCCACCGATAAGATCATGCTGCCCGGGTAAAAGTGATAGAGCGGTTTCTTTTCGATGGGGTCAAATCGAAGGGCACAGGATTTCTCATAGACATCGGTCACCAATGTTCCCCCGGCGTTTCGTCTGACATGGCAGATCCCCTTTTTCCCCTCGGCCAGGGTGCAGAGGTGCGGACAAAGGGTGCATTTGACTTTGTTACCGGGGAGCGGGGTGAAGTAGGAGGCTGGATGCATGTTGGGGTTCTTGGTTCTTGGTTCTTGGTTCTTGGTTCTTGGTTCTTGGTTCTTGGTTTTAGAGTTTAAAGTTAAATATTTCTTTTAATATGAACCCGAAACAAAAAACCCGAAACAAAAAACAAGAAACAATAAACCCTGAACCTCTTTCACTGGCTTTCATTGCGGATATCTTCCAGCCACTTATCCATGGTAACCGGTTTGAAGTCTTCCATTTTTCGGAGAAGCGCTTCGATGGTATCATTTACGATCAGGTTCTGGCGGTGTTCCACCCGGAGGAACCCTTCATCGGTGATGTGATCGAAGAATTGCAGCAGGTGATCGAAATAACCGGCGATATTCAGGATGCCGATGGGCTTATCGGTGAGCCGGAGCTGGTTATAGGTGATGACTTCGGCCAGTTCGTCGAGGGTGCCGAAGCCGCCCGGCATCACAATGAAAGCATCGGCCCTTTCCACCATCATCGTCTTCCGTTCGCTCATCGATTCCACGATAAACATCTTTGAGAGCCCCTGGTGGGCCACCTCTTTTTCGACCAGCCGCCGCGGCATGATGCCGATCACCTCTCCGCCGCCGGCCAGCACCGTGTCGGCCAGGATCTTCATCAGTCCTACGTTGGCCCCGCCGTAGATCAGCCTGATGTGCCTTTCCAGCAACAATCGCCCCAGTTCCGCTGCCGCTTTTTTATATTCCGCTCGTTTTCCCATACTGGAGCCGCAAAAAACACCAATGGATTGCATGTAATTATTTTTCGGCAAGATAAGAAAAAGGATTGATTGTGATTCACTAACATTTTCCCGAAAACCATCAGTCATATCCCGCCGGCCAGTAAATAGCACTTGCGGTCGGCTGGTGAGGATTATACTTTTATCTTATAAAACATCTAATCACCAGGCATATCCCATATTGCCAGTAACAGGGATATGCCATAAAACTTTGCTATATGAAAAGGTTTACTATTCTGACAGCACTCCTGCTCCTGGCTGCTATGGCTATCGGGCAGGGAAATGTAGGTATCGGGACCACGACGCCTGCGGCGTTGTTGCACACCTACGGCATTGGAACCGGTGAAGGCAATGTGCTGTTTACCGGCGATTTAAAAGTTTCCAGCCCTGGCGATCCGCCGGCTATCGGGATAGGCACCCGCCTGATGTGGTACCCCGATAAAGCAGCCCTCCGGGCAGGCCGCCTTACTTCTACAGGCGAATTTAACTGGGACAAAGCCAATATTGGACTTCATTCCATTGCCTTTGGGGCGAATACCCTTGCATCGGGCAATGCTTCTTTTGCAACTGGAACGGGCTCCTCCGCCATCGGCAGCTCATCCGTGGCCATGGGATGGAACCCGGTGGCTTCGGGAGGTACATCCATTGCATTGGGAAGTGTGGCCACAGCTTCAGGTAATTATTCAACGGCCATGGGCAGTAATACGACCGCCTACTCGGGTTATGAAACCGTGATCGGCAGATACAATGCGGTGTATACGCCTCAAAGTACCACCGGGTGGGACAATGCCGACCGGCTGTTTGTGATCGGGAATGGAACGGCTGACGGAGCAGGCAGAAGCAATGCCCTCACCGTGCTAAAAAACGGCAATGTAGGCATAGGTGTCGTAGATCCCACCACCAGACTGGATATCGATGGCCAGTTACGTGTCCGCGGCGGCAGCCCGGGTGCCGGCAAGGTGCTCACCAGCGATGCGGACGGTGTGGCCAACTGGCAGCCAGCGGCTGAATCACACTGGACGGCTGCCGGGGATCATATTTACCGTTTTACCGGTAACGTAGGCGTGGGAATAGATAGTCCGTTAGCCTTATTGCATTCAAAGGGTGTAGGCACAGGAATGGGAAATGTGTTGTTTGAAGGTAGTTTGAAAACCAGTAACCCTGGGGCGCCTCCGAAATCGGGAGCGGGTACCCGCATGATGTGGTATCCAGATAAAGCGGCCTTCAGGGCAGGTGGCGTGCAAGGCACCCAGTGGGATGCCGACAGTATAGGCAATTATTCATTTGCAGCTGGATACAACACTATTGCAAAGGGAAATCAGTCTGTTGCCATAGGCAATTATAACACAGCTTCCGGATATGCTTCCATCGCATTAGGCAGTGTCACCAGCGCTTCAGGAACCGCTGCCACTTCCATGGGAATCCAGACCAAGGCCTTAGGCCATTATTCCACCGCAATGGGTAGCTATACTACAGCTCCTTCCTTTGCCGAGGTGGTCATTGGAAGGTATAATACAACCTATACTGCGGCATCGGCCACAAACTGGAACCAGGCCGACCGCCTGTTTGTGATCGGCAAAGGAACCGGTGACGGAAGCCGCAGCAACGCGGTGACAGTGATGAAAAATGGTAAGGTAGGTATCGGCACCGATTCCCCGACAGAGGTCCTGGATATAGACGGCCAGATCCGCATGCGGGGCGGCACCACTGTCTCGGGGCATGTGCTCACCAGTGACGCTGATGGTGTGGCCAGCTGGCAACCTCCTTCGGAGTCGCACTGGACGGCTTCAGGTGATAATATTTACCGCACAGCGGGCAATGTCGGCATCGGAACCGGCAGCCCTGCCGCCTTGCTCCATACCATCGGCACAGGAACCGGAGAAGGCAATGTGTTATTTGTTGGGGTTTACAAAGATGGTGCTCCGGGAGATCCTCCTGCATCAGGAGAGGGGACCCGGATGATGTGGTACGCGGATAAAGCTGCCATACGTGCGGGAAGGGTTGCAGGCCTCAATTGGGATAAAGATAGCATAGGCTTTCATTCTACGGCTTTTGGCTACAACACCAAAGCAAAGGGATTTCATTCGGTGGCTATGGGAGCTTCAACAACTGCAACAGGGTTGGCTTCCACGGCACTTGGCAGCCTTACCAGGGCTACCGGCCGTTTTGCCACTGCCCTGGGAAGGAATACCACCGCCCCTTCCTACGCTGAACTGGTAACAGGCCAGTACAATACCGAATACACGCCAGCCGGTACTGATGCATGGGTAAGCACTGACCGTTTGTTTGTGATCGGTAATGGAGAGGACAGCCAAAACCGCAGCAATGCGATGACTGTACTGAAAAGCGGCCACACCGGCATAGGCACCGACAGCCCGGCGGCAAAACTGGATGTGGACGGGGCCATCAAGTTAAGCGATTCGGACGACACCCCGCAAGCCGGCATGGTCAGGTGGAACAACGCCTCCAACGATTTTGAGGGCTATGACGGTGACAAATGGCGCTCCCTGACCAAAGCCAACTCAGGCACCTGGGGCGTGGTGGCCCCCACCCAGGTGAGCGAAAACCAGAAATGCATTGCTTCCGATGGAGACGAATATGATTATTTTGGATCCAGTGTTTCCATCTCCGGGAACTATGCCATCGTTGGAGCACCCAAACACGATCCTTCCGGGGTGACCAACCAGGGCGCAGCGTATATCTTTGTCCGGGAGGGGAACAACTGGTCACAGCAGGCCAAGCTTGTTGCTTCGGATGGAGCTGCTGATGATGAGTTTGGACAGAGTGTTGCCATTTCCGGGGACTATGCCATCGTTGGCTCACCTTATTGTGATATTGGCTCAAACGGTTTTCAGGGTGCTGCTTACATCTATAAACGGGAGGGTGCCAACTGGTCACAGCAGGCCAAGCTCACTGCATCTGATGGTGGGATTGAAGATATTTTTGGATGGAGTGTTTCCATTGACGGTGAATATGCCATTGCAGGCGCCATGTTACATAGTACAGTCGGAATTCAGTGGCAGGGTGCGGCCTATATTTTCTACCGGACAGGTGACAGTTGGGTGCAACAGGCAAAGCTTACTGGCTCTGATTCCGGCTCTTTATCCCATTTCGGCTGTAGTGTTTCCATTTCCGGTGATCATGCCATCGTAGGGTCCGAATGGGAAGGCGCCGCATACATCTACGAACGCTCAGGAATGAGCTGGATAGAGCAGGAAAAATTCACCCTGAATCCAGCTGTTGCTAATTTTGGCAAAAGCGTGTCTGTATCCGGAGATTACGCCATCGTGGGATCACCTGTATCAAATGAACTTAAGGGCCGGGCCTATTTATATTATTATGACGGAACAAGCTGGGTTTTGAGAAAGATTTTGAGTGGAAGTGATTTAATGGATGATGCCGAATTCGGTTACAATGTTATGATCTCCGGTGATTATGTCATTGTTGGGGCCCCTTATCATGACGTCATGGGGTATTCCGGTTGTGGTGCTGCCTATATTTTCATTCACGAAAGTTCAGGCTGGATACAACAGGCCAAATTGATCGCTTCGGATAGTTTTACGAATGATGTTTTTGGAATAGTTTCTATATCAGGTGATTATGCGATTGTAGGCGCCTCTTGTTCTGATCCTGATGGGAATGTAAGCCAGGGCGAAGTGTATTTCTTTAACCGGTAATATTGGATCGGGGATGACGAATACCGTGGGTAATATTTACTTTCGCTTTTTATTTGATATGAATAATGCTTTTCTTTACGTTGGATTTTATCAGTGAAGGCATTGCATAAACCATCGATCCTTTACCAGGTCGTGGCGGTCATGCTGACGCTCTGCCTGGGGCTGCCTGGACCGGGCCACAGCCAGTACGTGTTCAACCACCTCAACGATCTGAACGGCCTCCCCTCCAATGGCGTGCATTGCATGCTCAGGGATGCGGACGGGTTCATCTGGCTGGGTACCGACAATGGCCTGTGCCGCTTCGACGGCAGCGAAACGGTCGTCTTCCAGCACGATCCCATGGATGCCAATTCACTCTGCGATAATAATATCCGGGCGCTGTACCAGGACCGCACCGGGCTGATCTGGATCGGCACCATCAGGGGCGTCAGCGCCTATGATCCCGCTAAGTACCGGTTCGTGAATTATTTTCACGATCCCGATGAGGCAGGTTCGCTCTCATACAACAGCATACAGGTCATTACCAGCGATAAAGACGGCAATATCCTTATCGCCAACGACGGGCATGGGATCGACCTGTTCGACCCGGCAACGGAAACCTTCACGCAGCTTCTCCCTTCCAAACAGGTGGATTACCGGCCCGAACGCTTTGTCAATACCTGTATCAGCGCCACCGCTGACCCGCACGACAACGATGTGACCTGGTTCGGGACGCTCCACGGGGTATTGCGATACCATTCCCCAACAAGGGAATTCAGGCATTTCAGCTTTAAAAGGGAAAATGCCGCCGATCCGTCCCTCTTTTCCGACCTGGAACACACGGTCCGGGATATCCTGGTGGATGACGACGGGAAACTGTGGCTGGCCACCTGGGGCGGCGGGCTGTGCCATTTCAATCCCGAAGACGGCACCTTCGACATATATAAGTATGAACCGCTCAGGCCGGTCAATGCCTTCCGGAACAACATCGTGAAACTCCGCAGAAAAAGCAGCGATGAAATATGGGCCCTTGCCCGGCCCCGCGGAGTGGCGGTGTTTAATACCACCACCAGGCAGTTCACTTTTCTGACCCATGCGGATAACAGCGATGAACTCAGGATCATGCCTTCGGATATGATCACCGGTGAGAACGGCTTCATGTGGTTGTCGACAACCTCCCATGGCCTGCTCTTCACCAACATCAACGCCCAGCAGTTCTCAATAATCCACTATCCACACCCGCTGCGGGGCATCGCGACATGCCCGCCGGCAGACGGTATGATCTATACCGGGATAACCGGTACCTACGGGAAATTTGTCGTATTTGATGCCCGGACAGAACACTTCTCATCTTATGGTTACAAACCGCTGAATGACCGGTCGGAGAATTATTTCCAGGGTTTTTTCTGCGGGAAGGAACGGCTCTGGCTGATAGAGAATTTCAACCTGTACTGGTGGGATGACCGGCAACAGAAGGTCAGGCTTTACAAGGCTTTTGACCCTGCCGGGGCTTCCGTGGCCGAAATTGCCGATATCCCCTACCTGATCAGCGGAGCCGAATCACCGGCAGGCGAGCTGTGGATCGGCTCGAAATTCCACGGCATCTTCCGCATCATACCTGAGACAGGCCAGGTGATCAACTATTATTACCCGGACCGGGCCACCAGCGGTACCGATTTTGAAAACTTCGTACAGGTGATTTACCCTGACAGCAAGGGAAGGATATGGTACAGTTCGACCGATTTCGGGTATTTTGATCCTGATAGCCAGCGGTTTGTGAATTTCTCCCTGGGCAGGGATTTCCCGGAGGCGCCGGTGAGATCGGCCATTGTCACCGCAATCACCGAAACACCCGATGGCCTGATCTGGCTCGGCACCGTCAATAGCGGCATACAGGTGATCGATCCGGGCCCGCCGGCCACCTTCAGCGGATACTACATGTCGCATAACGACCTGGCCGGCAGTAATATCCATCACCTGATCACCGATGACAATGGAGATGTATGGGCCGTGACGGACCAGGGCCTGAGCCGGATCATCCCTTCGTCAGGGACGGTTGAAAACTTTGGCCCCGAATATGGGTTGCCCCGTCCGAAACAATTGGCCAGGCTTGGCAGCGGGGAGATCGTTCTGCTTGCGGACAACGGGCTCTGTTTTTTTGATCCCGATGAAGTCAGGACAATGAAGTTTGAAATCAAGCCGTATATCAGCACATTCAGGATATTCGACCGGGTGGCCGGTCATGATGCGCAGCTCAGGCAAATGCGGCGGATCAACCTGGAGCCCGATGAGAATTTCTTTTCGATCGAGTACGGGGCCATCAACTATTTCTCACCTGAGAAAACAGTATTTTCCTATAAGCTTGAAGGCCTGGATGAGAACTGGACCATGGCCGGCAAACGGAAATATGTCAGCTATACCAATCTCCCCGGGGGCACTTACACATTCCGGTTACGTGCCTCCGACGGGAGCGACAATTTCTCCGAGGTCAGCCTGCCCCTGTTCATCAAAACCCCTTTCTGGAAAACCGTTTGGTTTTATATTTTGGTCATTATCTTTCTGTCAGCCGCCATTTATGGCTTTTTCAGGTTCAGGATGCGGCAGGTGCGCAAACAGGAAGAGATCAGGGCGGATTACGACAAAATGATCAACCAGCTTGAAATGAAAGCGTTGCGGGCTCAGATGAATCCACACTTCCTTTTCAACAGCCTCAACAGTATCCGGTATTATATCCTGAAAGAGGAATTCGACAATGCCACCGAATATCTCACACAATTTTCGAAATTACTTAGGCTTATCCTGAAAAACTCAAGGCAGAACACGATCACGCTGGCTGAAGAACTCGAAACAGTGAATATTTATATTAAATTTGAGCAGATGCGTTTTGGGAAAGGCTTTGAATACATTTCAAACATCGGGGATGATGTCAGGTTGCCGGAGATCATGATCCAGCCCATGACCATTCAACCTTTTGTTGAGAACGCCATCTGGCACGGTTTGATGCCCAAAGAGAACGACCGGCGATTGATGGTCTCCATTATGAAGGATGGCCCGGTCCTGAAGATTGTCATTGAGGACAACGGCATTGGAAGGACTGCCGCCCGGTTGCTCAAACAGGAAACGGACTTGAATGAATCCAGGTCCTACGGGATGCAGATCACGGGAGAGCGTTTCAAAATGCTGCAAAGGGTAAGGGGGAAGCGGTCCGATTATGAGATAGAGGATCTTACTGACCAGGACAATCAGCCTGCGGGGACGCGGGTCACCATATATTACGAAATTTAAACCGCCACGCCATGCAAATTAAAGCGGTCATCGTCGACGACGAACAGCACAGCCTCGAAACCACCGATATCATGGTGCGGAAATATTGTCCCAATGTATTGGTGATTGGTCTGGCCGGTTCAGCCGAACAGGGAATCACCCTGATCGACGCCCTCAAGCCCGACCTGGTCTTTCTCGATATCGCCATGCCCCGGATGAACGGCTTCGAGATGCTTCAGCACCTCAGTTTCCGTGACTTCAGCCTCATTTTTACCACCGCTTACGATGAGTATGCCATCAGGGCATTTAAGGTAGATGCCGTTGATTATCTTTTAAAACCAATAGGACCTGACGAGCTGATCAAAGCGGTGGATAAGGTGCGGAAAATCATGGAAAGCGCCCGCCATTTCAATCAGATAGATGCGATTTTACAGCAGATGGGGGCGATGGGCCATCAAAAGCGCAAACTGGCCCTGCCCATTGAAGGCAGGCTGGCCATGCTCGAATATGACATCATCATTTATTGTGAGTCGGACGGCAACTATACCATCCTGCACCTCAACGGCGAAAAGGACCTGATGGTCAGCCGCACCCTCAAGGACATTGAAAACATGCTCCCGCACCCGCCCTTCCTGC
>JAWOHY010000020.1:0-28481 GCA_046484945.1 Bacteroidales bacterium | reverse complement strand
CGCTTGCCCGCCGTCAGTGTGGCGGGGGCGGTTTTGGGTAACCCCTTTCCGCTTCGGGTGGTTGAAATCGCCTTTCGTCAGAAGGCGAAAATCAAGGAGCACGCCATCTTTCGGGGAGTGAATTGGAAGTGATCCCGAAAATCTTCCTCTTTCGCCCATCTTAGCTCAAGGGTAAAGAGTACGGCAAAACGGCTAAAGCATTGCTGATATACTCGAGACTCTATTGTGATCGAAGGCATACAAGAACGTGTTAGGGATGGCGATTACCGGTTCACGATGCATGCCTTTGAGCGCTGCGTAGAGCGTAATATCTCGCCTGAGGAGGTAAAAAATGCAATATTGTCAGGTGAAATCATAGAAGATTATCCAGAAGATAAATACGGCCCCAGTTGTCTGATCTACGGAACCGCCGGAAACGGAAAGATATTACGGAGTCTTTTCCAGGCATCAGGTCCAGTAATTCATTGGAATCAATATACCCCAACTTGGCATTAACCTGGCTGAATCCGTTGCTGAACAGAGCACACAAAATGATCAGCAGAACTGTTTTTAAGGAAAGTTTCATCTTTGTAATGATTAATAATAAATAAAAGCTGGGCAAAGATAGAAAAATATATAATCCAAGTACTACCTGCCTCTTTTTTCACCCGGAGGTGGCAACGATGGTTGGTCGCCTGATCCCGGCTGCTGGTTACCCTGTCCAGGCCGCTGCTGGGGGGAGGTCTGACCCTGTCCTGTTGGAGTTGTCCTGGGCTGTGTTGAAGTGCTTCCTGTGCCTGTTGTTGACGCCTGGACTGTCGGCCGGGTCCTGCTTTCGCGCCTTACCGTTTGCATCACGGTACCCACCTCGTCTAGCACATCATCACTCAGATCAAATTTTGGATCAGCAAAAAGAATGGATGCACCTGAGGCTTTATCAAAAATAAAGGCGTAGTTACGCGTAGTAGCCATATCCTGAATGGCGTTGAAAATTTTTTCCTGAATGGGTTGAACCAGTTCTATTCTTTTCTTAAAAAGATCTCCATCCTGTCCGAATCTCTTTCGTTGCATATCCCGGGCCTCTTTTTCCTTCTGAATGATCTCATTCTCCCTTTGTTTTTTGATATCCTCAGGCAATAAAATGGACTCTGCCTGGTAATCCCTGTAAAGCTTATCAATTTCCTGGAACATGGCCTCAATCTCTTTCTGCCATTCTGCTGACAAGTCATTCAGCAAAGCCTGGGCATCGGTGTATTCCGGAATATTATTCAAAATATAATCTGTATCCACAAATGCATACCGCTGGCTGAATCCGGTTAAGGCAAATCCTGCCATAAAGATCATGATCAACAAATACTTTTTCATATAATTTCCTCCTGTTGAAATTTAATTAAAATCTATATCAGCTACTACAAAAAACCTGCCATTTATTATGAAGTGGCGTTAATCGATCGACGAATTGATCGAAAAATGGAACTGTGATCCATTCGCATTAGGTATGCCGGGAACCTTGTCAAAACCATACCCCCAGTCAAGTCCCAGCAGTCCGAACATAGGCAGGAAAACCCTGACGCCAAATCCGGCAGACCGGTATATCTGGAATGGGTTGAAGTCATTAAAATTAAACCACGAATTCCCACCCTCCAGGAATGCCATGGCATATATCGTCGCACTCGGATTTAACGAAAGGGGATATCGTAATTCCAGGGTATATTTGGCAAAAATGGTCCCCCCGACGTTCTTATTGATATAATAGCCCGGTGTGATGGTTTCATTACCATAGCCGCGCATACCAATGATTTCACGCCCGTCAAGGTTGTTATACCCCGACAACCCATCTCCGCCGAGGTAAAACCTTTCAAAAGGTGTAACGCCGATGTCGCGGTTATACAGTCCCAGAAAACCAAGCCTCACCCTGGTCATGATAACACCTTTAGGGAATATTTCTGTAAAGAAAGAAGCATTTACTTTCCATTTATGGTACTCTATCCAGGCATACTTATCATCCGGTTCCATGGTAGCATAATCCTTATTGTTGAAAAGCGAATAGGGTGGTGTCAATGCCAGGGAAACCGAGACTTCGGAGCCAAAAGTCGGATAAATGGGTGCGTTAATGGAATTCCTTCCAAAAACGATATTATAGTTAAAATTGTGATAAACACCTGTACCTGAACCAAATGCAAAGATCCTGGAATACTGGAACAGTTCATATCTTTGGAGTGTAATGGCCTGATAAAGGGTAAAATAGTCGTCAGGCCAGGTAAGTCTCCGGCCCAGGCCGAAGGTCAAACCATCAATAACAAATTCGGAGCGGAGCGGGTCATTCTTCGACTTACCATTTGAAAATAAGGAATGCCAGTAAGTTACACTAAAAGCGTTTGGTCTTCTTCCGCCAAGCCAGGGTTCAGTAAATGAAGCGCTATAACTAAGGTAACCCTTGCCGTACGATTGTACCCTGAGGCTGAGCTTTTGCCCGTCGCCTGAGGGCACAGGTTTCCAGGCATTTCCTTTGAAGAGGTTCCTGATGGAGAAATTATTGAAAGACAAGCCCAGGGTACCGATCACTCTCCCGTATCCCCATCCCCCGCTCAGTTCAATCTGGTCGGCCGAGGTCTCTTCAACCTGATAGGTAATATCCACCGTTCCATCTGCCGGGTTGGGCTGAATATCGGGTACGATATTTTCGGGATCAAAATACCTGAGCTGGGCCAGTTCCCTAATGGTCCGGATAATATCGGATCGGCTGAACAATTGGCCCGGACGGGTACGTAATTCACGAATGACCACATGGTCATTCGTTTTGGTATTCCCGCTGATCATCACTTTATTGATCCGGGCCTGTTTCCCTTCACGAATACGTATCTCTATATCAATAGAATCATTGTCGACCCTCACCTCCACAGGTTCAGCCATGAAAAACAAATACCCGTCATCAAGATATAACGAGCTTACATCACGCTCATTCGGATTAAAAGAAAGATTGGTCTCCAGAAGCTCCCGGTTATAAACGTCCCCTTTTTCTATCTTGAGTATTGTATTGAGGAATTCTGAAGTGTACTTCGTATTCCCCACCCAGGTAATATATCTGAAAAAATATTGATTGCCTTCACTGATGTGCAGGTCAAGGCTCAGTGTGCCATCAGGATTCCGGTAAACGGAATCCCTGAGAACAATGGCATCCCTGTAACCCTCACTGTTGTATTTATTAATAAGGTTCACCAGGTCTTCATCAAATTTATCCTGGATATACCGGGAAGCCTTAAAAATGCGAACTTTCACAGTCCGGTTCAGATGTGCCATGGTCGAATCCACCACTCCCTGCGGATTAAGTTTCAAAAATTCCCTGAGACTGTGAAACAGCATCAGCTCAATATCTTCCAATGGCTGGAACAGGCCTCTTTCTTTGGTTTCTTTCAGCGCATTTTTAACTTTTTGCTGAGAAAAATCCTCATTGCCAAATACATTTATTTTACTGATTTTTACACGGTTATTCTTTTTTATATCAATATTAAGAATAACGTTGTTAGCCCGGGTCGTATCCGGTTCCTGCCGGATATCCACCTCCACGTCCAGAAAACCCTTGTCACGGTAATGCACATTAATACGGTGACGCGCACCCATCAGCAGATTCTCCGTTACGACATCGCCACGCGTCAGTTTAATTTTATCACGAAGGTTATCAGCTTCTGTTTTATTAATCCCTTTAAAAGAAAATTTAGAAAGACGGGGTCTTTCCTTCAGTCGTAACTCCAGAAAAACTTTATCACCTTGTATATCGGTAATATATATACCAATGTTTTCAAAAAGTCCCTGTTTCCATAGCTTCCGGATAGACTGTGAGACCCCCTCCCCCGGAATGGTGATCCTTTCCCCGACATTCAATCCCGACAGCATTACCAGAACATTCTTATCAAGGTATTCAATGCCGGTAACCGTCACGCCGCCAATCTCATATTCAACCGGCTGGGTATAATCAACCACAATATCTTCTCCGAGTGCAATTTGCGCTATGGTATTCTTACCGGAAAGAAGCATCATCAGTATTAAAACCGGAATAAGAACCCCCCATTTAACCAGAAGGATAAAGAATTTATATTTCAGTCCCTTTCTCACTTCAACCCTCTTCGGCAATAATTTTCTGGATTTGATCACTGGTCTTACCAAAGCGCCTTTCCCGCTGCTGATAATTATAAACGGCTTCATAAAGGTCCTCTTTCCTGAAATCGGGCCAGAATTTCTGGCAAAAGTATAGTTCTGTATAAGCGATCTGCCAGAGCAAAAAATTACTGACACGGTATTCACCACTGGTCCGGATTAACAATTCAGGATCGGGCAATGGAGAGGAAGGCAGCTTTGATTGAAAGTAATCACCGGTTATTTCATCCGGGTTGATCTTGTTTTCGGCAATCTCGCGGGCGATATCTCTGACTGTATCCACGATTTCGCATCTGGAACTGTAGGAAAGGGCAAGCGTTAGCGTCATTCTGTCGTTTTGGATCGTTTCCTGCATCGTCTGTTGAAGCCGTTTGTAGATCTGGGGAGGCAGTGCATCCAGGTTTCCGATAGCATGCAACCGAATCTTATTCTTATTTAAAGTTTTAATTTCTTTATTAATGGTTTGCAGCAGCAGATGCATCAATGCGTCGACTTCAAATTTCGGGCGTTTCCAGTTTTCTGTTGAAAATGCATACAGCGTAAGATATTTAATTCCCAGTTCCGCGGCTGATTCTGCCGCTTCCCGCACTGAAGTTACCCCATGCCGGTGGCCATAAGTCCTGGGCTTTCCCTTAAGTTTAGCCCACCGGCCGTTTCCATCCATGATAATGGCTACATGGGCAGGCAACTTCTCCAGATCCAGTTTGTCTTTATAGCTCATCGTTACAGGTCAAATTCTACCAATATCTTAACAATTAATTCACACCCGATCTGGGTTGATCGTCACATTTCCTTTTACCAAACAAGTTAAATTTATAAGTCAGGGTAACGCCCGAGAAATTATACCAATCATTGGTAGTGGGGTTACCTCTTTCCATATAGGGTTGATGCTGGAGTGTCGGGTCGGATAATAGCTGGGCAGTGTTATCCGGATCTATCTGGGCACCATCGAGGTAATAGGTCCGGCTCACGTCATCCAGGTAATCGGTAAAGGTTTTGCGCATTCCCCAGAATGCCGTGAGCCCAAACCGTCGGCTGATACTGTATTTAAACCCAATTCCGAAAGGGATACTGACACTGTGCAGGCTGTAGGGCTTACGGCCTTCAAATCCGGCCTGTTGTCCTTCCGTGCCGATATCCCGAAGCCTGACACCCGTCGACTCGGGATTAAAATGAAAATAACCGATGCCGCCAAAAATATACGGTGTAAACACATCTCTTTTGCTACCGGTGAAGTATTCAAAAAAATTAAACTCAGCGACTGCTGATATATCCAGGATTTCTGATTCGAATTGAAGCCCTCTCGAAATATTGGCATTGCTGACATAATCATCCCCGGCAACTCTGCCACGATAACCATTCAGTTTAAAAGACCATCTGGGATTAAGGTTGACACGCGCTACCACACCATAAGCCGGTTTGGAAGAAAGAAAGTGTTTGGCAGGGTTCAGATCGCCGATGTAATAACTCACTCCCCCGAAAAACCCCACTTCCCCGGTCTGACCCAAAACCGCCAGACTGATCGCAGCCAATGCCAAGGTTAAAATTCTTTTTCTCATATTATCAAGCAGGTGGCAAAAATATCAAAAATTTCGAATGCCATTAAACCAGTTTTCAGTTACGGGCATCCAACCCCCATTTCAATTTTTCCCTGATGGTCATGAAAAAGTTCCTGTCCTTCATCTGAATGATATTAAATTTGAAATCAGATTTTTCCACAACGAGTTCGAGATTTGGTTGAATAGACGCTCTTCGTGAATCGAGACTGACAAAGTATTGTTCCTCCCGCCCGTCAACAACTATCCTGATCTTTGATTTGTCAGGTATAACGACAGGCCTGACCGTTAAATTGTGCGGTGCAATAGGGGTTATCACAAAATTCTCCGAACCCGGTGTCATGATCGGTCCTCCGGTGCTTAAGGAATAGGCAGTGGAGCCGGTGGGCGTAGCGATGATCAAACCATCCGCCCAATATGAATTCAGGAACATATCATCGACATATACATGCAATTTGATCAGGGTTGTAGTGTCTTTACGGGTGATGGTGAATTCATTAAGGGCATAGTTCAGGTCACCGAAAAGGTTTTCGGGTTCCGACAGGCGGACCAATGCCCTGGGGTCGATCGTAAAATCCCGGTTAATTAACCGGTCGATGGCCGGCAATATTTCATCCTTCGAAATACTGGACAAAAATCCCAGGCGACCGATATTGATTCCCATAACGGGAATGCCGGAATCCCTGACCAATGTCAGCGCATTGAGGATCGTACCATCACCGCCAATGGAAATAAGATAATCAACCTGACCGGCAATCTCTCCGCTATTTGAAAAAAGTTCGATATCACCGGAAAAAGTGATATGATCTTTCATCATCTCGTAAAATGGCTGAAACATGATTATCCTGCAATTTTTTCGCAGCAGTTTATCGAACACTCTCTGGACATACACCAGGTTATCCACCGTTACCGACCTTCCAAATAATGCAATGACCATATCGTTGGAATTAATTGAATAATGGTACAAAATTAGCCAATAATGAATTCAGCTCACCAAACGGGATCAGATGGGCGCCATGAAATGAAGATAAATCCCCGGCTCGTTCATCAGGTTCATGGAAAACTCCAGCCTGATCACTATATCATAATAGGTACTGAAATCAATACCGGTGCCGTAGCCAAGAAGCAATGCGTTTTGCAGATCATTGCTTTCCATGGCAAATTTTTTGTCGTAATACCCATATCCCGCATCGAGAAATATATTCAGGTAGAGGGCATAAAATATCCTTCCAAATTTCTCCGATCTGACGAACCTGATCCGGTCCTCCCGCTGTGGAATGAGGGCATATTTCAGATTATTTTTCAAAATAACGAAATGCCGGGCGTCCACGACATAATATTCATACCCCCTGACGATATCCCGGCCATAACCGATTCCCCGCCGCAAAAAATAAGGTTGGGGGTTGTCGCCTGCCGTAACCATACCGTTGATAGCGGATGCAAGATAAAGCGCAGGCCGGATCTCCCAGAATTTCCTGAAAGTTGCCTTCATTTGAAAAATATTCATGGCAGGTTTTTGGAAGATCCCAAAACCATGTTTGACAAACTCCACATCAGCATAATATCCCTGAAGCGGATATGGCTTATAATCCCGGTGGTCGCATTTAAAAAAATACCGGAAAGTAAAATATCGAACGTCATTTTGATCTTCTATCGAATAGTACCTGTTTTGAGATATCAGGCTATCGGAAAAATGATGATGGTCAAAACGGATTTCGAGAAGGTGGGAGTTATAAATGCCGGGCCTGATAAGCAGTTGCCCCCAGGCAAAAATATCAGCACGGGCATACCCAACCGGCTCCTCATAGAATTGCGGCTGGTTGTCTTCGGTCAGACAGGCTGTTTCCTGCTGCCTCCACCAGCCGGCTCCCAGTCCTATTCCCAGAGTTTGTTTTGCATTGAGGTAAGGGTAATCATATTGAAAGCCGAAAAGCCTGTCATAACCAAATTGAACTATGGTCATCAGGTTGTCTTTATGCCCGCTGAAATTATGCCAGTTTACATAGAAACCATAACTCAGGCGGCTCAGATCTTTGGTTTCCCACCAAACGTTGAAGTTCCTGTCGGAAATTTTCAGGATCGGAACGGGCCATATATACCAGCGTTCCGTAAATTGAAAGCCCACGATCACATGGGAACTGTCCTTCCCGGTTAAAATTTCGGAATCAACGAAATTAAACAATAAGGTGTTCATAAGGTTTTTCCTGGTCATGGCGACCAACGAATCAAGATCGCCCGCCAAAACGGTATCGCCGGGGGAAAATATCATTTCACGGTATATGACCCGGTTTCTGGTGATATGATTACCGGTCAGCGTGACCGCTTCAATAATCACTGGTTTATCAATAAACGGGGGGGCTGTGAGCTGGCTTTGTCCGAATAAGAGATCATTAAAAACAAAAGGAATGGTCGCCATCGCAACCACCAGCCATATTCCCGGTATTGGGCATTTCCATTTCAATGTGCCAGGTTTTTTAAATGCCGAGATAATTCATCAGTGCATCATATCTTTCCTTCAGTTCGTCCAGGTCGTCTTTTTCAGCAAAAGTGGCTTTAATATTGTACTGATATCGCTGAAGGGTTTGAATGACCGGGTTGAGGTCATCGGCATTGATCTTCAGCGTCAGATCTGTCAGGGTAGACTCCGGTTTGGGATCGGCAAAAAAATTCAGGATCCTGGCATCGTTGGATTCAATGATACGGGCAATTTCCGCCATGGAATAATCACCACCGGCGATTTCCAGGACAATGATCCCTCCCGGGCTCAACACGGAGGTATGTGTTGTCAGCGCATCGATCAGGTTGAGCAGGGTGATCACCCCTGCGTAGGCATTCCGGTGATCGACCACGGGAAGCAGGCTGAGCCGTCTTTCAGTGATCATCTTCATGGCATCGTAAATATGATGATATTCCGAGATAAATGCGTTCAGGAGCGTCAGCCTGACATTTCCGACAGGTTCCGTCAGGTCAGCATGATTTACCAGATCGAAGTCTGACACCAGGCCCAGCAAATCACTTTCATTGACAACCGGCAGATGGTTCACCCTGTTTTCCTCCATGATCCGCAGGGCAAAGCCACAGGTATCAGAGGTCCGCAAAGGAAGTATTTCATCAGATATAATTTCTTTCACAATCATGATCTGCATTATTGATTATAATTACTTTTATCTTCATCCCAATCCCGTCCATAAAATATCCGCAGGTAATTCTCATACCGTGAAGCGGCAATTTTTCCGGATTTTACAGCCTTCAGGACCGCACATCCTGGCTCATGGATATGGGTACAGTTGTTATAGCGGCATTGATGCATCAGTTCCCTCATTTCGGGAAAGCGTTCCGCCACCTCCTGCCGGTTGAAATCTATCAGTCCGAATTCTTTGATTCCGGGAGTGTCAATTATAAAACCGCCAAAGGAGAGCGGGAACATCCCGGCAAAAGTGGTGGCATGCTGTCCTTTCAGATGATACGATGATATCTCCTTGATTTTCAAGTTAAGGCCGGGCTCAAGCACATTGATCAATGTGGATTTCCCGACTCCTGAGTGACCTGCGATCATGCTGGTCTTATTTTCCAGTACAGATTTGAATTGGTCCATCCCATCGCCTGAGACGGCCGATACCTGCAGGCAATGATAACCGGCATCCCGGTAAACTGTTATGATCTCCTCCAGGTATTCCATCAATTCTATCGGATAAATGTCAATCTTATTGAAAACAAGCACCGACGGTATATGATAAGCCTCTGCGGTCACAAGCACCCTGTCAATGAATCCGGTGGAAGTCCTGGGAAATGCCAGTGTCACCACCAATACCAATTGATCGATATTGGCCGCTATAATATGTGATTCTTTAGAAAGCTTGGTAGCCCTGCGGATGATATAATTTTCCCTGGGATGAATATTGAATATAACACCGATATCCTGTGCACCCTGTACTTCAAAATCTACCTTATCACCAACGGCCACGGGATTTGTCGTCCGGATCCCCCTGACCCTGAAATGGCCTTTCAACTTACACTGGTAAACCTGCCCCGCTGATGTGGTAACGGTATGCCAGCTGCCGGTGGTTCGGGTTACTACTCCTGTCACAAAAAAAAATTAGATTGTAAATTTACAAACTATTGTTAATTTTGGTTAACAATTCCAAGCGCTTATGGAGATCCTGAAATTCGTATCATTTTTCATTCCCCCGCTGATTGCTTTTTTCATTTACATCTACCTGAGATACCGGTTCCGGCAATGGGCATTTTCTCTGCTGATAAAAGCTTTTTTCTGGGGCGCCTTCAGTATTGTACTGGTACTAAGCGTTCAAATACTGGCTTCATATTTTGACCTGGACAGGCTGAGCAACCTCCGGAGAATATTGTTCTATTCCCTTGTCGTCTCAGCATTCTTTGCAGAACTGGGGAAATTTTTCTTTCTGAAGGTCTTCATTTATCCCAGGGAGGAATTTAAAACACCGGTAGACGGAATCATTTTCGCTGTCATGATCTCCATGGGTTTTGCTACCATGAACAACCTGCTGTATTTTATCAATATCCCCAATCTTGCCGTCGATGTACCCAATGCGCTGACGGCCGGGCCGGCCAATTTGATTTTCGGGGTGTTGCTCGGATTTTTCATTGGGCTGGGCAAATTAAGGAAGATGAGATATATCGATTCCATGACCGGTCTTATTGCCGCCGTATTTTTCCATGCATTATACAGTTTCTGCCTGATAACATCCGATTACAAACTATTATGGGCCTTTTTCATCGGATCGTCGGTTGTTGTGTTATCCCTTTGTGTGGCGGCGCTACGTATCCATTCCGAAGCAAAAAATGAAGAAAAGAAGTGAATTTCAGCTATTGACCCTGTATCTTTTGCCCGGCAGGCTTTGAATCAAGCCTTCAAATTCCAGTTTGAGCAGGATAGCAGCCACTTTGCTGGCCGTCATTGCCGAATGCAGGTAAATTTCATCAATGTCGGCCTCTTTCCTTTCATCCAGCCATTCCATAATTTTTCTCTCCTGCTCATTCAGTTCAGTAAACAGTTTTTGTTGAATATGGGAAATTTTCACGGCCTGGTTCCAATCCATCATGTAGCAAATATCGGCTGCAGAATGTACCAGGGCTGCTTTATTTTTTTTTATCAGCATATTGCAGCCGCTCGACCTGGGATCAGTAATCCGTCCGGGAATGGCAAACACATCCCTGCTATAAGAATTGGCTATATCGGCGGTAATCAGCGCCCCGCCTTTTTCGGCTGATTCAACCACCAGGGTGGCATCAGCTATCCCGGCGATGATCCGGTTACGGCGTGGAAAATAATCGCGGTTGAGCCGGGTCTGGCTTAAAAACTCTGT
Organism: Bacteroidales bacterium; assembly: GCA_046484945.1. Lineage (GTDB taxonomy): Bacteria > Bacteroidota > Bacteroidia > Bacteroidales > JAGOPY01 > JAGOPY01. The sequence goes on along the minus strand of JAWOHY010000020.1, from coordinate 17,449 downwards.
CATCAGACCGCCGTTTTCGATCATTTTTTCGGCCATTGGCCGGTTGACATACGGATAGACCTGATCCAGGCCATGGGCCAGAACCCCTACTGTTGGCAATCCCACCGCCATGGCTGTGCGGTGTGCAATGGTATCCACTCCGTAAGCCAGGCCGCTTACGATCAGCACCCCATGTTCAGAAAGTTCACGGACAACCTGATCGCAAACCGATTTGCCATAATCGGTAGGCATCCGGGTTCCCACTACGCTCAGGATCCTTTTCTGGCTCAGGTTAGCCTTGCCTTTGAAATAGACCATCATGGGCCCATCCTCACAATGCTTCAGCTTGTCGGGATAACGGGCATCCAGGTAAAACAATGGCTCAATATCATACTGACAGATAAATTTCATCTCCTGCAGCGCCCGCTGAAAGATATCCCGTTGGTTCACCGAACCCGCCAGGGACCGGCCTATACCGGGTATTTTCATAAGATTTTTCTTCTTTTCCCGGAACACGGCTTCCGCCCCGCCGCAGTATGCCACCAGTTTCTTTCCCTGTATATCGCCAATCCCGGGGATCAGCGTAAGGGCAATCTGATAAAGTAATCGATTATCGTCATTCATACACTCTTTTTTCTTTATTAATACCTTTGTTTGATAAAATATACCCGGTTGGTTGAAAAAAAATTCATGGTTTTAGTGTGCCCTCTCGACTGGGGAATAGGGCATGCCACGCGCTGTGTTCCGGTTATCAGGGAATTGGCAGCTTCCGGTGCGTCGGTGATCATTGCCGCCGACGGACGACCCTATGATTTTCTGAAAAGTCAGTTCCCTGCACTCCCCCTGATCCGGTTCCCCGGATTCAGGATCATCTATCCGAATGGGAAAAACATGGCCCTGAGAATGCTGTTGCAATCACCCGGCATCCTGTATGGGATATGGAAAGAGCATCGAAAGTTGAAAGAGCTCACAGCCGAATACCAGATTGACCTGGTCATATCCGATAACCGCTTCGGTTTATGGTCCAAAAAAGTCAAAAGCGTATACATTACGCATCAGCTTATGATCAAAGCGGCGCCGGGCCTGAAATGGATCGAGCCCTTGCTTTACCGCATCCATCAGTGGTTTATCAATCGTTATGATGCCTGCTGGGTTCCGGATGTCCCGGGTAAACTAAATTTATCAGGGGATCTCAGTCACCGGTATCCCCTGCCGTCTCATGGTTCTTATATTGGCACATTGTCGCGCTTCGCCGGGGTTTCCCCCTCAAATCTCTCCCGGACCAACAAACCGCCGAACAAACTGCTGGTATTGATCTCCGGACCGGAACCCCAGCGGACAATTTTCGAAAAACTGATCCTGAAAGAGCTGGAGAAGCTGAACCCCGGAACAACGGTCGTATTGCAAGGATTACCGGGAAAGGAAGGCCGAACCAGCCCTTTCCCCGGCGTAACCATCTTTCCTCATTTACCCGATCAGGATATCCGGGACCTGATTATCGGTTCTGAAATCATTATATGCCGCCCGGGGTATTCCACGGTGATGGACCTGGTCAGGCTCGGCAGAACAGCCGTTCTCGTGCCCACGCCAGGACAGACGGAACAGGAGTATCTTGCCAGGCATCTCTCCGGATCTGGTTTGTTCACCTGCATGGCGCAGGACTCATTCAAACTGGTGGAAGCCATATCAGCCATGAAAAAGATACCGGCTACTGACAATATCACGACGTTCAATATTATTAATACTTTTGGGCAGAATTTCAAACAACTTATCGATTTTACATGATTATATCTTACATTACATGGGCTCCTGACCCTGAGATTTTCCGGATTGGCAGCCTGGCTATCCGATGGTATGGGGTATTGTTTGCCCTTGGATTTGTGACCGGATACTTCATTATCCAGCATTTTTTCAAAAAGGAAAATATACCGGTTAAATTACTGGATCAGCTGACAACGGTCATGGTCATCGCTACCATTATCGGCGCCCGCCTGGGTCATTGCCTTTTCTACGAACCGGCTTATTACCTGAAAAATCCCATTGACATTCTGAAGATTTGGGAAGGGGGCCTGGCCAGTCACGGTGCGGCCATTGCCATTATTATCGGGATCTGGTACTTTTCCCGGCGGAACAAGATATCTTTCTGGCGAATGATAGACCGTATCGCTGTCGTAACCGCCCTGGCCGGCTTTTTTATCCGCATGGGCAACCTGGCCAATTCTGAGATTTTCGGCAAACCCACCGATCTGCCCTGGGGATTCATTTTCGTCCATGCCAGCGATGTTTCCCTGTCCACCCAGCCCCGGCACCCCAGTCAGATCTATGAGGGACTGGCCTATTTGCTAACATTTGCCCTGCTGATGGTGATCTATTACCGCAACAATGGGAAACCCAGGGAGGGGTTGCTGATCAGCCTTTTCATGATATTGATCTTCGCTGCCCGGTTCTTCATCGAATTCCTGAAAGAACCGCAGGTTGATTTCGAAAACCAGATGCTGCTGAATATGGGGCAATGGTTAAGCATCCCCTTTGTTGTGGCAGGATTGGCTGGTATTTATATGATTTACAGAAAAAAAGCCGATTAAAATTATCGCACGTCATTATGGCGACTGATAAGCGGTAATCGCTTCTTCCGCCCGGTCCGCCAGGTCAGTTTGCCCGTTCTGCCGGGCCAGGATACTCAAATTGCGCAATAGCCGAAGGGTCCGGTCTATCGTATCGGTATAGTACTTTTCCGCAAATCCGGGCCGCAATGACCTGTAATACCTGAGATCATCCGTGTAAACTTCAATCAAACGGCCCGTTATGCCGTTGGCTTTCTCTGTTTCATCCAGATTATAGTAAAGCTCTGCAAACGGGATCATCAGCATATCATACGGGATCTTGCTGTCCGGGAAAAAATGCAGGCAAGTGTCCAGCAATATCCTTGCTTTCTCTTCTTCACCCCGCATCAGAAATGTTTCGGCGGCGCGCAGATAATTTTGCCGTGGCAACCTGGCGTTTCTCATGCTTTCACGGTCGACCGTAACCCTGGGATCATTCAGGTTACCCCAGCTGCAGTTTGTAAAGATTTCAAATGTCTTATCCGGATCGACCCCGCCGATACCCTGGTAGTAATTCTCGGCCCTGACCGGCATAAATTTATAGATCATTCCCACCTGGTGGAGGTAGGCGTCAATGTCAAGAACATTACTCAGGCTGGAAGGATTTGCGGTGTAAAAAGACCGCTCCCAGTTGTTGGCTGCCAGGAAATCCAGCAGCATGAGGTCGTTCTTGTACAAAGCATTTTGTTTGATCTCCCATTCAATATAAGGAACGATCCGGCCGGCCATTTCCCTGGGGACAATGCCATTATCAACACATTTGGCTGAATCGACCGTTAGCCTTATCTTTTTTGAAGGCATAAAATTGATCTTCTTCCCGCCCGAAACCGGTATCTTGGTTCGGTCATCATCGGAAGCGATGAATCCGATCAATTCCGACAACTCATGGTGCCGGTCTTCCAGACCCGGATGCTCGAAAATATGAATATAATTATTGATACCATTTTCGTATTGCTCCCTGGTCAAAATAAAAGGCAATGGGTCAGAATCATACATTTTGGTGAATTTCTGGTGAACGTACCAGTATCCGGAAGCCAGCATGTGGTTCACGACCCGTATATCGGTACGGAATCCTTCCACCTCCTGCGCGTACCATAGGGGAAAAGTGTCATTGTCGCCAAATGTGACCAATACCGAATTCGGGTCACAACCTTTCAGGTAATTAAAGGCAAAATCGCGCGTGGCATATTTACCGGACCGGTCATGATCGTCCCAGCCCTGCTGTGCCATGATTCCCGGAACAAGCAAAGCTGTAACTGCAACGGTGGCAACAGCCACCGCTATGTTGTGTCTTTTCAGCCGTTTCTGAAAAAATTCAATCATGCCCATCACACCGAGGCCGATCCAGATAGCAAAGGCATAAAAGGAACCGGCGTAGGCATAATCCCTTTCCCTTGGCTGTAAAGGAGTTTGGTTCAGGAAAATGACGATGGCGATGCCGGTCATCAGGAACAGCAGGAACACCACCCAGGTATCGTTTTTGTTTTTCTGCAAATGATAGAGCAATCCGATGATACCAAGGATCAATGGCAACATGTAAAACTTATTGTGGGCCGGATTTTCCCGGCTGACAGGAAGGTTTGACTGGTCACCCAGCCTGCCTTTGTCCAGAAAGTTAAAGCCGGTGAGCCAGTTGCCGTTCTCCGGTTCGCCCTGGCTTTCGATGTCATTCTGCCTGCCGGAAAAATTCCACATTAAATACCTGAAATACATATGGCCCAGCTGATAAGTGAAAAAGAACCGCATGTTTTCAATAAATGTGGGCTTATATACCGTCTCTGTCGTCCCATCGGCCCGTGTTACCGGCAACGGCACGCCTTTGATCCTGCCATATTCCCTGTAATAACGGATGTGTCCGCTTTTCTGGCTGCTCCACATCCGGGGGAAGATTGTCTCAAACCGGCTGTCATAGACCGGTATCGACTCCTTCCGGTGATCGGTAATGACGTATTTGCCCCTTTCATGATCTTTGACGTATATCGGCTTACCATCTTTATAATCCACCACCGGGGCGTTGAAGTACTGGCCGAAATATAAAGGGTAGGTCCCGTATTGTTCCCTGTTAAGATAGGAAAGTAATGCGAGCCCGTCTTCGGGATTATTCTCATCAATGGGCGGATTGGCATTCGACCGGATGACCAGCATGAAATAGGAGGAATACCCGATCAGAATGTAAACAAAAGCGAGCACCACCGTATTCAGAACGGGTTTATTCTTTCGTCTGCTGTATTCATGTACGAAGATAATCAGCCCTAAGAGCAAAACAAAAAATATGATCGTTCCGGCGTTAAAAGGCAATCCTATCGCATTGGTAAAGAAAAGTTCAAAGGATCCTTCCAGGCGGACGATCCCGGGGATGATCACGTACATGAGGAGGGCCAGGATTAATATCGAAATGGCCCCGGTGATCAGGATCCCTTTACGCGAAGCCTTATATCGTTTAAAGTAATACACAAAAGTGATCGCGGGGATGGTGAGCAGGTTCAGGAGGTGGACCCCGATGGCGAGGCCAATCAGGAAAGCAATGAGGATCAGCCATCGCAGGGAAGATTTTTCTTCGGCCACGGTTTCCCATTTGAGGATGGCCCAGAAAGTAATGGCGGTAAAAAGAGACGACAAGGCGTAAACCTCGCCCTCTACGGCCGAGAACCAGAATGAATCGGAGAAAGTATAGGCCATGGCGCCGACAAACGCACTTCCGAGCAGTGTGACCACCTGGTTGACAGTGTAGTTCTCGCCGGCCCTGACCAGTTTTCGCGCCAGCAGGGTGATCGTCCAGAACAGGAACATGATCGTCAGTGCGCTTACCATGGCCGACATGGTATTGATCATCAAAGCCACTTTCGAAGTATCGCCGAAGGCAAACATCGAAAAAAACCGTCCGATCAGCTGAAAGGTGGGGGCCCCTGGGGGATGTCCGACCTGCAGCTTGTAAGCTGTCGAAATGTATTCCCCGCAATCCCACCAGCTTGTCGTAGGTTCAAGCGTTAACAGGTATACGATAAAAGCCACCAGAAAGGATAACCACCCCAGGATGGTATTCCAGCGAATAAATAGTTGCCTTGCGATCATTTTCTTTTAAATTGAAGTGCGAAAATAACAAGAATTTACCGATCGTATGCTATGGTCCGGATAATTACAGACCACAACAAATCATACCGGAAAGGGAATTTTTGATCATATAATCGTATATTGGAAAAAATTCCTATCTTTGCACGCTGAATTTTGGACACCAGTTTGTCCGATGGTGTAACTGGCAACACGTCTGATTTTGGTTCAGAAGACTCCAGGTTCGATTCCTGGTCGGACAACGGGGATTAAAAGAAATATTTAATCATCAGGGGAGGGGACTACGGTCCCCTTCTGCTTTGAAAGAATGTTGAATGCTGAATACTGCAGAAATAAGTAAAATGCTGGAAGCGCACCTCAAGGACTCCGATAAGTTCGTGGTGGAGGTGCTGGTAAAACCGGGCAACCGCATTTATATATTTATTGATGGCGATCACGGGGTAACGATCGATGATTGCGTAAAGGTCAGCCGTTTTTTGGAATCAGGGTTCGACCGGGAACAGGAGGATTTCGAGCTGAATGTTTCCTCGGCCGGGGCCGATCACCCGATCACGATGCCCAGACAGTACACGAAAAACATTGGCCGTCAATTACACATTAAGCAGAAAGAGGGAAAGGAATGGAAAGGGAAATTGCTGGCAGCCGACGATAATGGGATCACCCTTGAAATAAAAGCTGATAAGAAGGCAAAATCACCGGCTGCCATTGTCAACATTGAACATGAAAGCATTCAGGAAGCAAAAGTGATCATATCCTTTAAATAAAATGAGAAATCGCAAAACAAACAGCCATGGATCATATTAATCTGGTAGAAACTTTTTCGGAATTCAAAGAATTCAAGAACATTGACAGGGAAACCATGATGCGTATCCTGGAAGATGTATTCAGGCATATGCTGGAGAAGAAATTCGGCAGTGACGAAAATTTCGAGATCATTGTGAATATCGACCGCGGTGATCTGGAAATCTGGCGCAACCGGGAGATTGTAGAAGACGGTGAAGTGGAAGATGATAACACGCAGATTGCCCTTTCGGATGCCGTAAAAATCGAACCCGATTTTGAAGTCGGCGAAGAGGTTTCGGAAGCGCTGAAACTGGAAGATTTTGGCAGGCGGGAGATCCTTACCATCCGGCAGAATCTCGTTTCCAAGGTCATTGAATACGAAAAAGACAGTATTTACAGGAAATATAAAGAAAAAATAGGAGAGATCATCACCGGGGAAGTTTACCAGGTCTGGAAAAAAGAGATACTTATCCTGGATGATGAAGGATACGAACTGAGTCTTCCAAAGCAGGAACAGATCCCATCGGATTTCTATCGCAAGGGTGACACCATCAGGGCTGTTGTCGCCCGGGTGGAAATGGGAACCAATTCCCCGTCCATCGTATTATCACGCACCTCTCCCATATTTCTGGAAAGGCTGTTTGAATCTGAAGTGCCTGAGATTTACGACGGGTTGATCACGATCAAAAAGATCGTCCGGGTGCCCGGAGAAAGAGCCAAAGTAGCCGTTGAGTCTTATGATGACCGCATTGACCCGGTAGGCGCGTGCGTCGGTATGAAAGGTTCCCGTATACATGGGATAGTCAGGGAATTGAAAAATGAAAACATCGATGTGATCAATTTCACCAATAATACCAATTTATATATTCAGCGTGCCCTGAGCCCTGCCAAGATCAGTTCCATCCAGCTGGATGATACCAATAAGAAGGCGGAAGTATACATGAAACCCGACCAGGTTTCCCTGGCGATCGGAAAAGGCGGGTATAATATCAAACTGGCCGGTAAGCTGACCGGTTATGAGATTGATGTCTATAGAGAAGATATTGATTCTGAAGATGTTGACATTGAGGAATTCTCCGATGAAATCGACCAGTGGATCATTGATGTTTTAAAAGGTATTGGATGTGATACAGCTAAAAGTGTACTGGAACTTGATGTGAAGGAATTGGTCAAACGGACTGATTTGGAGGAGGAAACCATCAGGGAGGTTATTCGCATCCTCAAGGCTGAGTTCGAATAAAATGAATATCTTTGCACCATTTGCAAAAACACCGGCAGCAATAACGAACACAAATAAATGTCAGAAGAGCTAAAACCGACAAGGCTCAAAAAAGCCGCTACCGAACTGAATGTAGGAATTTCCACCATTGTGGAATTTTTGCATAAGAAAGGTATTGTGATCGAGGAAAATCCGAATACTAAGATCACACCGGAGATTTTTGCCCTTCTGGTAAAGGAGTATCAATCGGATAAAGCTGCCAAAGACGAGGCGATGAAGATTGGCCTCTCCTATGTCAGGCACGAGTCCATTTCAATGGACGAAAAGGAGGTTAAGCGCACCGCGACCCCGGAGAAAGAACCGGAGGATCTGATCATAAAAGGTTCTGTTGTTGCTTTTGAAGAGCCGGTATCTCAAAAGGAAAAGAAAGCCCATGCCGCTAAGGAGGCTACTTCACCGGCTGACAAGGACAAAGCGGCGAAGGAAGCCCCGTCGCCCTCCCCCGCTGAAGAAAAGCCGGTCGCCAAAAAGGAGAAAAAAGAAGCGGAAAAAGAAAAAGCACCGGCGACGAAACCCAAGCCGGAAACCGAACCGGTCGCTGAGGAAGATCCGGAAACTTCATCCGTAAAGGTGGTTGGAAAAATCGATCTTGATAAGATAAATCAGAAGACCAGACCGGCCAGAAAAAGCAAAGTCAAGAAAGAAGCGGAGCAAAAAGCAGAAGAAAAACCTGACAAAGAAGACAAAAAAGAAGACAAAACCAAAGAGCCTGCTCCAAAAGAAGAGACGGTTCCCACCGATGCAACTGAAAAGCCCGTAAAACAGGATGAAACTGCCGATAAGCCGGAAAAAAAGCCCGAACCTGATCCAAATTTTATCCCCACGCGCATAGACAAACTGAAAGGTCTGACTATTTTAGACAAAGTGGAACTACCCGAGCCCAAGGAAAAGAAACCGGTAGCTTCTTCAACTGACGACAAATTGCAGTTAAAGAAAAAGAAACGGAGGCGGATTAAGCAGGAGAAGCAAAAAGGAGAGCCGGTCGAATCAAAAGAGACCAGGGATAAAACCAAAGGCAGGGGCCGGAAAAAAGATAAGGCCAAGCCAGAGCCAAGCGAAGAGGAAATCCAGAAACAGATCAAAGAAACACTGGCAAGGCTTGCACCGACCGGTAAGTCAAAAGCCTCGAAGTACCGCAGACAAAAGCGCGAAAGTATCCGGGAGGAGATCGAGATAGAGCGACAAAAAGCCGAAGAAGATAAGAAGGTGCTAAAAGTCACTGAATTTGTCTCGGTCAATGAGATGGCCAACATGATGAACGTCCCGGCCATTGAAATCATTTCCACTTTCATGCAATTGGGCATGTTTGTTTCCATCAACCAGCGTCTGAATGCCGAAAGTCTGGCATTGGTGGCGGAGGAATTCGGCTATAAGGTCGAGTTTGTCAGCGTGGATGTTCAGGAAGCCATTGATCTGGCTCAGGCAGAAGACAAGTCGGAAGATCTGACGGAGCGGCCGCCAATTGTCACGGTCATGGGGCATGTGGATCACGGAAAGACCAAGTTGCTCGACTTCATTCGTTCTGCCAACGTGGTAGCGGGAGAAGCCGGCGGGATCACCCAGCACATCGGGGCATATGAAATGATGCTCGACAATGACAGGAAGATCACTTTCCTCGACACCCCTGGGCATGAAGCCTTTACGGCCATGCGCGCCCGTGGCGCCCTGGTAACAGACGTTGCTATCATCGTCGTTGCAGCCGATGATGATGTCATGCCCCAAACCGTTGAGGCCATCAATCACGCCCAGGCTGCCGGTGTGCCTATTGTATTCGCCATCAACAAAATTGACAAACCAACTGCCAACCCGGAAAAAATAAAAGAGCAATTGTCCAAGATGAATATCCTGGTTGAAGACTGGGGCGGGAAATTCCAGTCGCAGGAAATCTCGGCCAAGCAGGGGATCAATGTTTACGAGCTCCTTGACAAAGTCTTGCTCGAAGCCGAACTGCTCGAACTGAAAGCAAATCCGAACAAGCTGGCCATAGGAACAGTGCTGGAATCTTCACTGGATAAGGGCCGGGGATATGTGGCCAAGGTATTGGTTCAAAACGGCACACTGAACATAGGCGATATGGTGCTGGCAGGCGCTCATTTTGGCAAGGTGAAAGCCATGTATAACGAGCGGAATCAGCGGGTCACCTCCGCAGGGCCTTCTACTCCGGTACTGCTTCTCGGTCTGGATGGCGCTCCGCAGGCAGGCGACAAGTTCAATGTTATGAAGGATGAGCGCGAAGCCAAAGCAATCGCCAACAAGAGATTACAATTGCAAAGAGAACAGGGTATCCGCTCTCAGAAACACATTACGCTCGATGAAATCGGTCGCCGCATTGCCATTGGCGACTTTAAGGAACTCAATCTCATCGTGAAAGCAGATGTAGACGGAAGTGTGGAGGCGCTCTCAGATTCTCTGCTGAAACTCTCTACCAAAGAGGTACAGGTGAATGTCATCCATAAATCCGTCGGCCAGGTGACTGAATCGGATGTCTTGCTGGCATCCGCTTCCAATGCCATCATTGTCGGGTTCCAGGTCAGGCCTTCACTCAGCGCCCGTAAACTGGCCGAAAAAGAACAAATCGAAATCAGGACCTACTCGATCATATACCAGGCCATCGAAGAGATCAAGGCCGCCATCGAAGGCATGCTCTCCCCCGATATTGAAGAAAAAATAACCTGTAACCTCGAAATACGGGAAACATTCAAAATCTCCAAAATAGGAACCGTGGCCGGCTGTTATGTGCTCGACGGAAAAATCCACAGAAACACCCGCATCCGTATTATCCGCGACGGCATCGTGGTATATACCGGAAAACTGGGGTCGCTCAAGAGATTCAAGGAAGATGTCAAAGAGGTTTCCGCCGGATTTGAGTGTGGACTGAATATCGATAACTTCAATGACCTTAAGGTAGGTGATATCATCGAAGGTTTTGAAGAGGTGGAAGTAAAAAGAAAGCTTTAAAGCAATAATGTCTGTGACCTGTCCGGTCCATAGGAGACGCCCATAACAGGTATTCCGGTTTCCTTTTCAATGTAATCAATATAGTCCCGAAGTGCTAACGGCATCTCATCCTTGCTTTTCAATTGTTTCAGTGAAGTATTCCACCCATTTATTTCCCGGTATATCACCTCGATTTTTTCCTGTGAAAAATCAAATGGAACGTCGGATGTTTTGCCGTCATTTATTTTATATCCTTTCCCTATAAAAATGCGATCGAAATCATCCAGAACGTCTGTTTTCATCATGAACAGCCTGGTCACGCCATTGATCATAATGGCGTATTTCAGGGCAGCCATGTCCAGCCAACCGCAACGGCGGGGCCTGCCTGTTGTCGAACCGTATTCATGCCCCTGGTCACGCAATTTGTTTCCTGTTTCGCCCCATTGTTCGGTGGGAAACGGTCCGCTGCCAACACGGGTGCAATAAGCTTTAAAAACACCTGTGATCTCCCCGATATTGCCGGGATTGATTCCTAAACCGGCGCATACTCCTCCAATGGAAGTATTGGAAGAAGTAACAAAGGGATACGAGCCAAAATCAACATCGAGCATCGTCCCCTGGGCGCCTTCGGCCAGGATCCGCTTCCCGGCAGCCAGGCTCCGGTGCAGGAAATATTCGGCATCCACCAGCTTCAAACTGCTCATGTAATCCACGGCATCCAGCCATTGTTCTTCATAGCGATCGAACGGAATGTCATCGATCAGGAATGAACCGGCATCAAATTCCATGAACTGTATTAACCTGAGGTGATGCTCACGTAATGTAAAATATCTGACCCTGAAGTCTTCCCGTGATATGTCACCTACCCGTAATCCCAAGCGCGCCACTTTATCGGTATAGGCCGGACCTATTCCCTTCAGGGTTGACCCGATTTTTGAATCGCCCTTCAGTGCTTCATAAGCAGCATCCAACAGCCGATGGGTGGGTGTGATCAGATGAGTCTTCCTGGAAATCAACAAATTGGCAGTGGCATCGATACCGTGCTCTGCCAGATTAATGATCTCTTTCCTGAAAATAAAGGGATCCAGGATCACCCCGTTCCCCACCAGGTTCGTTTTATCCGGATAAAAAATCCCGGAAGGAATGGTGTGGAGGATATACTTCCTGTTTTTGAATTCAATCGTATGACCGGCATTAGGGCCGCCCTGAAAACGGGCAATGATATCATATTGCGGGGTCATCACATCCACAATCTTCCCCTTGCCCTCATCACCCCATTGAAGGCCAAGAATAACATCTACTTTCATAATCTTTCGTCTGGTAAAAAACTATTGCTTCAAAGAGGTTTCCGGCTCGTGCTCCTGGCAGTGACCATAAAAAGTCAAGGAATGGTGTGAAACCTTGACATTTAGCGTATCTTCAACAAACCGGCGGATTTCTTCAACCCTTGGATCGGTGAATTCCATCACCTTTCCCGAATCAACGCAGATAAAATGGTCATGTTTCCTGAACTTGTACGACCGTTCGAACTGGGCGCAATTGTTGCCAAACTGATGTTTTGTGACCAGGCTGCAATCCAGCAGGAGCTCTATCGTATTGTACAGTGTGGCCCGGCTGACCCGGTATTTATTATTCTTCATCCGGATATATAAGGTCTCTATATCAAAATGACCCTCTGTATTGTATATTTCCTTCAGAATAGTAAAACGTTCCGGTGTCTTGCGATGCCCCCGCTGTTCAAGGTATTCGGTGAAATTTTTTTTCACAGCTTCAAACGAATCGCTCTGTTCTCTTTCTTTCATCTATCACTTTTTAGAAAACTGCATAAAAGTAAAATTTTTTTATTGTAATTTGGTATAAATAAAAATAATTTTTCAGAATTCTTCATTATCAACGATTACAGATGTTGTATTTTCAATCATCAAACCGGTCGAGCCGTGTAACCTTGATAATATCTTTTATTTTCAGAAGATTGGAGATAAGCTTTTGAAGGGTCTGGGTATCATGAACGTACAGTAGGATGGTCCCCTCTGTCATTCCTTCCGAAGTATCCAGGTGAAACGAACGGATATTTATATTGTGCTTTTCGGTAATGACCTCCGTTATTTTACGGATAAATCCTTTTTTATCCACTCCCTTTATCCGGATACCGGTCAGGAATCCGACGGACTCCTTATTTTTCCATTTGGCTTTGATGATCCGTTTACCATATTTTGACATCAGATCGATGGCATCGGGGCAATTCGTGCGATGGATCACAATAGCGCCATGATCATTCATAAAACCCACAACATCATCTCCCGGAATGGGGCTGCAGCAACGGGCAACCATATATTTGATCTGTGTGATATCGTCGCTGAGCATAAGCGACTCGGGCTTTTCCTTCAATTTTTCCACAATGGTACTGGCCAGGCTAACATTGTTCGCAGGCCGGGATTTGGTGAAGGGACGGCTCAGATAGCTAAAAATGTTTCTTTTCTCCCCCTCCTGGCTGAACTGTTTCACTTCATCAAGACCGATATCACCATTGGCAAACATCCGGAACAAATCCTCCGGGCTGCTGATCTGGTGAAAAGCAATGAATTTTTGCAAGGTAGATTTGTCATCCGGAAGTTGACATTCTTTCAGGAATTCGGAGAATTTCTCCTTGCCCAGCAGGATCATTTTCCGATGCTGATCCTTGACAAATTGCTTAATTTTAACACGGGCCCTGGGGGTGACGGCAATTTTTAACCACTCCTCATCAGGAAATATGCTGTCGGAGGTCAGTATTTCAATCTGGTCGCCATTTCTAATGGCATGTTTCCGGGAGACCAACACCTGGTTAACCTTGGCCCCGATACAGTGATTACCGATCTCAGAGTGGATGGCGTAAGCAAAATCGAGGACCGTTGAACCGGCCGGAAGTGTTTTCACATCACCGCGGGGGGTATAGGCATATATTTCATCTGCAAAAAGGTTCATTTTAAACTCACTGACAAAATCAAGCGCATCGCCCTCTTCTTCCTGCAGCATGTCACGGACCTTATTCAACCATTCTTCCAGCCCGGTCTCGCTATCGATGGTATCTTTGTACTTCCAGTGGGCTGCATAACCTTTTTCTGCAATTTCGTCCATCCTCCGGCTGCGGATCTGTACTTCGACCCATTTCCCAGTCTGGCTCATGACGGTTGTGTGCAAAGCTTCATAACCGTTGGCCTTGGGAATGGATATCCAGTCGCGCAAGCGATTATGATTAGGCCTGTAATGATCCGTAATAATGGAATAAACCTTCCAGCACTCTGATTTTTCCAATTCAGGGGGGACATCGATGACAATCCTGACTGCAAAAAGGTCATATACCTCCTCAAACGGGATTTCCTTATTTTTCATCTTTTGCCAGATAGAAAACACGCTCTTTTCGCGGGTGAAAATCTGGAACTTCATCCCCTTGAGCCGCATGTCTTTTTTGATCGGATAGATAAACTTACCGGTAAATTTATTCCTGTCGGCCTGGGTTTCCTTCAGTTTTTTCTCAAGTGACCGGTAAATCTCCGGTTCATTGGCTTTCAGGAACAGGTCTTCCAGTTCGCTTTTTATACTGAACAAGCCAAGCCGGTGGGCAAGGGGCGCATACAGGTATATGGTTTCAGAAGAAATCTTGAGTTGCTTGTTTTGCGGGAGTGCTTCCAGGGTGCGCATATTATGCAGCCTGTCGGCCAGTTTGATGATGATGACCCGGACATCCTGCGAAATGGTCAGGATGATCTTGCGAAAGTTCTCAGCCTGGGGCGAAGCGGAAGGTTTATCGATCATATCTTCGATCTTCGTCAGCCCGTCAATGATCAGGGCTATCTTTTCCCCAAAATGAAAACGGATATCATCCAGGGTATAATTGGTATCCTCCACCACATCATGCAGTAGCGCACTGATAATGGACGTAACGCCCATGCCGATCTCACCGGATACGATGGTTGCTACTTCCAGCGGATGGTAAATATAGGGTTCGCCGCTGTGGCGTCGCATATCTTTGTGGGCATCTGCCGCCAGATTGAATGCACGCCGGATGAGTTTTTTATCAGCAGGCTTCCTGATAGTGGATACCCTCAGCAAATTGCGGTATTTCCGGATGATCTCTTTTTTCTCTATCTCAGGGTCTGCAGGAATCATATGGGTAGTGAGCCTTTCTGGTGCACAAAGTTACAATAAAGAAATTATGGGCAGGAGAGCATTTGTTGTTCATTCAGGAATATTTTTTGTGGATGTCCGGTATCATTGAAGATATTGTATTTCTTTTATCACCCCGGGGTAGATTTTAACTAATTTTGGGTTTCAAACAATGTATCAATCCATAAATAAAATAGCGCTCATATGTTGCTCCCTGTTATTGGCAGGTTTACAGGCGTATAGCACTCACCAGCGGGCGGCGGAAATAACCTACCGGCATGTTTCCGGATTGACCTATGAGGCCAAAATCATCACCTATACTTACACTCCCAGTCCGGCCGACCGTCCAACCCTTGATATCAACTGGGGTGACGGGACATCCAGCACACTCATTCGGACTGAAAAGATCAATCTCCCCGACAATGTCAGTAAAAATGTTTACGAATACCGGCCTGAGATGGGCGCTACCACCAACCGGCATACCTATAGTTCTCCCGGAACGTACGTTTTGTACATGGAAGATCCGAATCGCAACTACGGAGTCGTGAACATCCCCAACTCGGTGAATGTTCCGATGTACGTAGAATCAGTTCTGGTGATCAATCCTTTCCTTGGCTTCAACAACTCCCCTGTTTTACTGAATTCACCCATCGACGTGGGTTGCGTCAACCAGTTGTTCATCCACAATCCCGGCGCCTATGATGTCGATGGCGACAGCCTCTCCTACCGTCTGGTGAATTGCAAAACTTTTGGAGGTATCGATATTCCGGGTTTTACACAACCCATGGCAAGCAACTCATTCTCCATCAATCCCGTTACGGGGGATGTGATCTGGGATACCCCCATTCTGCAGGGAGAATATAATATTGCCTTTGTCATTGAAGAATGGCGGAACGGGGTAAAAATCGGCAGTGTGACGCGTGACATGCAGATTGAGATCGTACCATGCAACAACACCCCTCCGGTAATTTTAACCATTTCAGACACCTGTGTCACAGCAGGCGAAATACTACGTTTTGATGCCACCGCGATCGACCCCGATGGCAACAAGGTAACCCTTGATGCGACGGGGGGCCCCTTCGAAGTAGCTGACTCCCCGGCTTACATCGATCCCGATCCCGCATCCGGCAACGATACAGTGACAACTACCTTCACCTGGAACACCGTATGTCCCCATATCCAGAAGCAGCCTTACCAGGTCTTTTTCAAAGCCACCGATGACGATGTCCCCATCAACCTGGTCAGTTATAAAACCGTATCGATCACCGTGATCTGCCCGCCCCCGGAAAATCTTACCGCAGAAGCTGTTGGCAGCACCATCCGGCTCAACTGGGATAAAGTGGCCTGTGACAAAGCCATAGGCTACCGGATTTTTCGCCGGATCGGTGAATCGGGATTCATACCCGAAGTTTGCCAGACAGGTGTTCCGTCTTTCACAGGATATGTGATGATCCATGAAAATGACAATATTGATGTCACTTCATTCATCGATGATGACAACGGTGCCGGGTTGATTCATGGAAATCGTTACTGCTACATGGTGATTGCATACTTTCTCGACGGAGCGGAAAGTTACGCATCGAATGAGGCCTGCGCCACCCTGAAACGCGACGTTCCTGTTATCACCAATGTCAGCAATGACAGCACTGATCTGACCATGGGTTTTGGCTTTATTGCCTGGTCGAAACCAACAGAGCTGGACACCATCCAGATCCCGGGCCCTTACCAGTATGTGCTTTACCGTTCGGAAGGAAGTACCGGCAGCAACCTGCAACCTATCACCACCTTCCCGGGGCTCGATGACACCCTCTATATCGACCAGGGAATCAACCTGAATGAAAGCGGCATCCCATTCAGTTACCGGATAGCACTGGAAAGTCTCACATTCGGTTTTATCGGGAACAGTCAAACCGCCGCATCCATCTATCTCATATTAAATGAAACGGATAAAGAGATCGGCCTGTCCTTTCAGTCTTTTGTGCCCTGGCTGAATGAATATTATGTGATATATCGAAGAGATGAAGGGTCAGGCACATTCGACTCAGTCGGTTACAGCCTGCAACCATCATACAGGGATACCGGGCTGGTGAACGACCGGCAGTATTGCTATTATGTAAAGAGCGTCGGAAAGTACACAGCCCCGGGATTTGTGACACCCATCATCAACTTCTCCCAAATAACCTGCGGAAGACCGGTGGATGATGTCCCGCCCTGTCCACCAGCGCTAAGCGTCGACACCAAATGCGATATTGCCGTCAATGATCTTACCTGGACCAATCCCAATGATTATTGCGCCGACGACGTTGCAAAATATTTCATCTTCTTTTCCCCGCTCCAGGGAGCGGATTTTATCCTGCTCGATTCGGTCAGCCCTGCAACGAACGTAACATATTCCCATTTCAACAATGGAAACATCACCGGATGCTATGCGGTGGTGGCCATCGATTCAACTGGAAATCAAAGTGAATTCAGCAACATCGTGTGCGTTGATAACGATGCCTGTTCGGTTTATGCCTTGCCCAACGTATTCACTCCCAATGATGACGGGCGAAACGATCTGTTCCGCCCCTTCCCTTACACTTCTGTTGAAAAGGTACAGATGACGATCTTTAACCGGTGGGGCAATATCGTTTACGAGACCGAAGACCCGGAT
>JAWOHY010000254.1:0-3203 GCA_046484945.1 Bacteroidales bacterium | reverse complement strand
CAGCGGCTTCATCGCTAAATCGGCCGACAAGATTTTCGAGAGCACGGATTTTTACCGAAAGCCTGAATAAAATGCCCGCACCGGGACAAAATACGCTGGCAGGTAAACTTGAGGTTTTGAGCGCCCTATTGGAGGGAGAACTTTACACGGATCAACCCCAGCGTATCCTCTATTCCACTGACGCCTCTGTTTATCGCGAGATTCCGATGGCAGTGGCTAGGCCTAAAAACCCGGAAGATATCCGGAAACTGATCCGTTTTGCACGGGAAAACAAAACCTCGCTTATTCCAAGAACGGCTGGCACCTCACTAGCCGGGCAGGTGGTAGGGAATGGGATCATTGTGGACGTTTCGCGGTATATGACCAGGATACTGGAAGTCAACCGGGAAGAGCATTGGATCAGGGTTGAGCCTGGGGTGGTCCTCGATGAGATGAATAAATTCCTGGAACCTTACGGCCTTTTTTTCGGGCCTGAAACCTCCACTTCCAACCGCTGCATGATCGGCGGGATGGTGGGCAACAATGCCTGCGGGGCCCATTCGCTGATCTATGGCAGCACACGGGACCACCTCATTTCTGTTAAAACGATCCTGAGCGATGGAAGTGATGCGGAATTCGGTCCGCTGAGCCATTCAGTATTCAATGCCAAATGCGAAGGCAACAGCCTGGAGGCTTGCATTTACAGGAACATCCGGGATATTCTCTCCGACCTGGGCAACCAGGCCGGCATCAGGGCGGGATATCCTGATCCGGCCATCAAGCGGCGCAATACGGGTTATGCCATTGATCAATTGCTCGATTGTTACCCTTTCAGTGCTGATGGCAAACCTTTTAATTTTTCGACGTTGTTGGCTGGTTCGGAAGGCACGCTGGCCTTCACCACAGAGATCAAACTCAACCTGGTCCCCCTGCCACCGAAGGAAAAGATCCTGGTCTGCGCCCATTTCACAACGCTGGAAGAAGCCCTGCAGGGCAACCTGGTCGCTTTGAAGCACCAGCCCGGGGCCGTGGAACTGATGGATAAATTCATCCTCGACTGCACCATTGATAACATTGAACAGCGAAAGAACCGTTTCTTTATACAGGGTGACCCCGGCGCCATCCTGATCATCGAATTCGCCCGCGATTCCATGGATAAACTGTTGGGTATTGCCCGCAGGCTGGAATCGGACCTGGAGGAAGCCGGTCTGGGGTATCATTATCCTGTCATTTCGGGGGCCGATATCCCGAAAGTCTGGGCCCTGCGGAAAGCCGGCCTGGGAGTGCTTTCTAATGTGCCAGGCGACGCCAAGCCGGTCTCCGTCATTGAAGATACGGCCGTCCTTCCCGAAAAACTTCCCGGATACATTTCGGAATTCAAAAAGATCCTGTCTTATCACAACCTGGAATGCGTTTACCATGCGCACATCGCCACAGGCGAGCTGCACCTCCGGCCATTGCTGAACCTGAAGGACCCTGCGGATGTGGTAAAGTTCAGAAAAGTAGCGGAAGAGATCGCCCGGCTGGTGAAGAAATACAGGGGGTCAATGAGCGGCGAGCATGGTGACGGGCGCGTTCGGAGCGAGTTCATCCCCCTGGTGATCGGTGAGGGGAACTATGAGCTGCTGAAACAGATCAAGCAAGCCTGGGATCCGGGCCATATTTTTAATCCCGGGAAGATTACCGGTCCGTTACCAATGGACAGCAGCCTGAGATATGATCCAGGGACTCCATCCCGTGAAATTGACACAGTATTTGATTTTTCAGAGGATGGCGGGATCTTGCGGGCGGCGGAACGTTGCAACGGTTCGGGCGACTGCCGCAAGTCGCACCTCATTGGCGGCACCATGTGCCCCAGCTACATGGCCAGCCGCGACGAGAACACCACTACCCGCGCCAGGGCCAATATCCTGCGGGAGTTTCTCACCCGGTCGCCGAAAAACAATCCCTTTGATCACCGTGAAATCTACGACATAATGGACCTTTGCCTTTCCTGCAAAGGCTGCAAGTCGGAATGCCCTTCGAATGTAGATATGGCCCGGTACAAGGCCGAATTTCTCCAGCATTATTACGACGAGCACGGTGTGCCGCTGCGGGCCCTGGCCATTGCCAATATCACCCGGCTGAACCGGATCGGCAGCATATCCCCAGGCATATACAACTTCATGATCGGCAACCCGGCCATAGCCGGCATATTCAAAAGAATCCTCGGGATAGCCTCCCAACGTTCCCTACCCACCTTATCACCTTTCCACCTTTCCACCTGGCTCAGGAATTACCATCAGACGCTTCCCGATCATCTTCCCCACCGCCAGGTCTTCCTTTTCGTCGACGAGTTCTCCGACTTCAATGATGTGCATGTCGGGGTTGCAGCAGTAAAGCTGCTGAATGAACTTGGATATTGGGTATTGGGTATTGGGAACCAGGAAAGCGGGAGGACGTATCTGTCGAAAGGTTTGGTTCGCAAAGCGAGGAAATGTGCTATTGATAATGTTATAATTTTTAAGGATAAAGTAAACGATGTGGTTCCCCTGTTAGGTATTGAACCTTCGGCGATCTTATCATTCCGGGATGAATATCCAGACCTGGTCGGGCACGAATTAAAGGATTCCGCCCTGAAATTATCGAAGAACTGCCTGATGTTCGACGAGTTCTTTATGCGGGAAGTAGGGGCAGGCCATATCAAAAAAGAACAATTCACGACCAACCTACTGAAGATCAAACTGCACGGGCATTGTCACCAGAAAGCGTTATCAACGACAGGGCCCACGAAAGAAATGCTTTCCCTGCCGGAGAATTACACCGTCGAAGAAATACCCTCTGGGTGTTGCGGGATGGCCGGCTCTTTTGGCTATGAGAAAGAGCATTATGATCTCTCCATGAAGATCGGAGAGCTGGTATTATTCCCTGCAGTCAGGAACACGGATGATTCGGTGGTCATCGCTGCACCGGGCACAAGCTGCCGCCATCAGATTAAAGACGGGACAGGACGGGAGGCGTTGCACCCGGTGGAGGTGATGTACCGGTCGACGTTAGGACGGTAAGACGGTAGGACGGTAAGAATTTAGGATTTTCGGGATTTTAGATTTGGAATTTCAGTCCGTCAGCAGCCAGGTATGTTTCCGGGAAAACCGCCCGGGCCTCTCCCAGCAATACTTCAGCGTTTTCATATCGGGCTGAAAAATGCCCTATCACTAACTTTTTGACACCGGCTTTCAATGCAA
>JAWOHY010000253.1:0-4912 GCA_046484945.1 Bacteroidales bacterium | reverse complement strand
AAATGCGTGGGTAGATAATCTGATACGGTATTCAGATTATTCGAACCGTCTTGCCAGGGGTTCTGCTTATGTAAAACAAGGAGCTGTGATCGATCTTCAAATAAATGAAGGTTCTGTCAGCGCAAAAGTACAAGGGTCAAGAAAAACTCCATATAATGTTGATATCACCATAAAACAATTTCCTCCCGCAGACTGGGAGGAAATACGCACAAAATGTGAAGGACGCATAGAATCACTCCAAGAACTGATCGAGAGCAAATTTCCAAGTGACCTTGCTGATCTTTTCACCACGAAAAAAACAGGGCTTTTCCCCTCTCCATCCGATATATCATTCAAATGCAGCTGCCCCGACTGGGCTTCGATGTGCAAGCATGTTGCAGCAGCTCTATATGGAGTTGGCGCAAGGCTTGATGAAGATCCGGCAATATTTTTTATACTTAGAAAAGCTGACATCAATCATTCGTTCGCCTGGAGGAAAAATATCCCGACCACCAGTTCGTGCTGATCGCCGGGACCGACATTTTCCCCACTTTTCACAAGTGGAAGAACCACGATATACTGCTCAACAACAACAAGTTCTACATTTACCGCCGCCACGGCTCTGACCTTGGCCCGTATGCCGGACATCCCAGCATCCTGCTCTTCGACGCCCCGGAGATAGAGATCTCCTCCAGTTTCATCCGCCATGCCATCAAAGAAGGCCGCAACATGCGGTACTTCCTGCCCGACAAGGTGCATGAATATATTCTGGAGATGAGGTTTTACAGGTGACACAGGGACCCGGTGAATTGTCGATTGTCGATTGTCGATGTAATTGATAACAATGTTAGTAGTCCGACGACTGAAGCCGTCGGAGCACGACCCTATTAATACACCCTCGGGATCGGAAGGCGGCGCCTATGGGTTCAAAGTCCCATCGGGACGAATGATTTTTCCCCCGGGATTTTAATCCGGGGCAAGAATAATTCTTCTACCAAGACAAACAATTCTGCCTGCCGGTTTTCTTTTTTCAGCATACAATCAAATTTTTTGTTGCAAAGGTAGAGGGTGGATCAAAGCTGATCAATATGTATCAGGCTGAAGGCTCGCATAAAAACGAAGCTTGTTTTTGAGTGTAATAACCTCATTCTGCAGATCTTCTATTCGTTGCAATAAATAGGTGATGGTCTCAATCCCTTCAAGGTTTATTTCAAGATCATAATAAAAACACACAAATTTTTCAAGCTGGGGTAACTGTTCCTTTTCAATAAAGTACTTTGACTCTATGGTACTGATTTGAATTAATCCATTTTGTTGTAAAAGATTTATAAACGAAATATCGATATTGTGGTTGACGCAGAATTCATTTACCGCTATTAAATCATCTGTTTGTGTTCCTTTCATAATAATAAAAGATTAAGATTTTGATAACTCTGCAAATAAGCTTTTTTGCCTTTCGGTTAAATTGGTTGGGATTTTAACCATATAAGTTATGTATAAGTCTCCGAACTGCCCATCGGTTTTATAAACAGGAAATCCTTTCCCTTTAAGTTTTACCTTACTTCCATTTTGCGTTTCGGGCTTTACTTTAAGCTTCACTTTTCCGCTAAGGGTATCGATGGTAATCTCACCGCCCAATACTGCTGTGTATAATTCTATGTCAACATGTATATATAAATCATTGCCCAGTCTTTTGATCCCGGGATGATTGGCTATTGAAAATGTAATGTACAAATCACCGTTTGGTCCGCCATTTATTCCCATCCCCCCATGTCCTGAAATTTTTATGGTTTGTCCGTTTTCAATTCCGGCAGGGATGGTTATTCTTATTTTCCTTCCATTTACAATAAGCGTTTGTTTGTGGGTGTGATAAGCATCGGTAAGACTGAGCTGTAATTGTGCGTTATAATCTTCGCCTCTGAACTTTACCTGCCTGTTTCTGCCAGAATTTGCCGAACCCCCAAACATGGATTCGAAGAAATCCGAAAAATCCCCGCCGGATTGTGCCCGGGAATACCTTTGGCCACGAAAATCTGATGATTGTTCCTGATATTGTTTTGCATTTTCAAACTGTTCAGCATGCTTCCAGTCTTTCCCGTATTTATCGTATTTTTTTCGTTTTTCAGGGTCACTAAGCACTTCATTCGCTTCATTGATTTGCTGGAAGTTCTTTTTCGCATCCGCATCGTTAGGATGCAAATCGGGATGAAATTTTCTGGCCAGTTTTCGGTAGGCGCTTTTTATGTCGCTTGCGGTGGCCTTTTTTCCAATTCCCAGGATCTTATAATAATCGATGAAAGTCATTTGTATGTATAGCAGCCATCAATAACCAATTCACTTCCGGTTTTTTATGGCCCACGAATTCCGGTTGTAAACGCCAGGCATTGCGTGGTCTCCTTCTTCAAAGTCAAACGAAACGGATTTTATTCCTTTTAATTCAGTGAAAGAGTATGTTGTTGTAATCATAAAACTCTCCGCTCCGGCAGATCCCATTTGTTGTGTCAATACTTCACTGTCCGGAATGGATATGTAGGCCGTGTCATTTGAGGTTCTGACAAATTTAATCTGTACTCCCGGCCATGATTTATTAGTTATTTTCTCTAAAGTCTCACCCGTTAAGGTTTCTCTGTCAACAGAACGTAATTGCTCCACTTCAAATTCTTCAGTCTGCTGGTTAAAGTCATATCTCCAAATTGCTTCTAACGGATCATAAACCGCTGAACCCGCTGAATCGGTTGCACTTTTCTCATCCGCATCATCTGTCGCCCTGTCATCCTGCTGTGTCATGTTACAGCCGATTATCAGGAAAATTAGTCCGAGTGAAATCAATTTAGTTTTCATATTCTCAATTTATTGACTTGTGCGTAGTTTGGAAAAACCCGTATCAAATTTAAAAAAATATTCAATGTCAAAGTTCTTTCTTGACGGACGGGTTTCCAACCCTGGGGTTGGAAACCCTTATGACTAAATACCCTATCTGTAAAACCTGGCGATAACCCCGGCGATATGATCGACCTGTTGATCTTCCAGCTCGTAATAGAAAGGCAGCCGGATGATGGTTTCGAAATAGCGTTGTGCAACAGGCAGCTCCCTGCCGTCGTGCTTGTCGTTATAGTAGGGGCTGGAGTGGAGCGGGATGTAATGGAACACGGCGTGGATGTTTTTCCGGGCGAGGTATTTCAGCAGCCGGTCGCGTTCCTGGAGGCCGTCGGTGGTGATGTAAAACATGTGCCCGTTGACGGTGGCGTAATCGGGCAGCCAGGGCAGGCCGATCTTCCCCTGGCCGGCCAGGGGCTTGAGTTGTTGATAATACCGGTGCCAGATCTCCCGGCGCCGTTTCTGGATCTTTTTGAGCTCCCGCAATTGGGCATACAGAATGGCGGAGATAACCTCCGACGGCAAAAAGGATGAGCCAATGTCGACCCACTCGTACTGGCTCACCTCTCCCCGCTTGAACGCCACCCGGTTGGTCCCTTTCTCCCAGATGATCTCAGCACGCTCTATGAAGCTTTTATCGTTGATCGCCAGGCAGCCGCCCTCTCCCGACATGATGTTCTTGGTTTCATGGTAGGAAAAGGTCCCGAAGTGCCCGATGCTGCCGAGCGCCTTGCCACGGTGGAAAGAGTCGATGGAGTGAGCGGCGTCTTCGATCACAAACAGGTTGTGGCGCCGGGCCAGCTCCATGATGCGGTCCATGTCGCATGCTATGCCCGCGTAATGCACCAGCGCGATCGCCCGCGTGCGGGGCGTGATCAGTTCCTCCAGTTTATCCGTATCGATGTTCGGGTTCAACGGGCCGCTGTCGGCAAAGACAATCTTAGCTCCCCGCAGCACGAAAGCATTGGCCGTAGAGACAAAGGTAAAGGAGGGGATGATCACCTCATCGCCGGGGCCGATGCGCGTCAGGATGGCCGCCATCTCCAGGGCATCGGTGCAGGAGGTGGTCAGCAGCGTTTTGCGGAAACCGTAAGTTTTTTCCAGCAACCGCTGGCACTTTCGGGTGTAAAGCCCGTTGCCCGATATCTGCCCCGCCCTGGCCGCCTTGATCATCGTATCGATCTCGTTACCGGTCAGATAGGGCCTGTTAAAAGGAATGTGCATAGCATTGGGGAAATAATTTGCTAAATTATAGAAATTACTTTTCGATCTTTGCAGAAACCTTTGATAAGTTGCACCGGGCGATAAGAACCATAAAGCTGATGATACTCCTGGCCGCCGCAGGGCTGGCCGTTTCCCGGTGCGCCAAACCGGGAGCGCCCACCGGCGGTCCCAGGGATGAAACCCCGCCCAGGGTGCTGGCGGAAGACCCGCCAAACCATTCCATCCATTTCCAAGCGAAAAAGGTTACCATCACTTTCGATGAATTCATCGCCCTCAAAGACCCCGCCAAGGAGATCTTCATCTCCCCGCCTATGCGGAACAAGCCGGAATTCAAAACAAAGGGCAAACGGGTGGTCGTCGAATTCATGGAGGATTTCAGGCCCGACGCCACCTATACCCTCAACTTCGGGAATGCCATCACCGACTTTACCGAAGGGAATGCGCTCGTGAACTACGAGTATGTCTTTTCCACCGGCGACCACATCGACTCGCTGTTCATCACCGGCAGGGTAATCAACGCCTTTGACCATCAGCCCGAAGAAGGGGTCATTGCAATGATTTACACGAATGACAATGATACCCTGGCGCTCGACTCATTGCCCTTGTACGTCCAGCCCAAAAGCGCCTCCCGTACGCTCAAGGACGGCTCCTTCAGGATCAACAACCTTCCTCCGGGCAAGTATCTCCTGTTCGCCCTGCAAGACATGAACAATAAACCGGAGCGCGTCCTGCCCGGGCAAATCCTGCGCGAACTGATTGAAAATGCGCGCGTCATCGGCGGCATCACCCCACAATCAGCCCAGGCCGGGCATGACCTGTACGCCACCTTCGT
>JAWOHY010000251.1:0-7191 GCA_046484945.1 Bacteroidales bacterium | reverse complement strand
AGTTACCGAGAACTGGAACGCGGCCAAAGCCGCTGAACTGGTCAGCATGTTGGAACCGCATTACGTCATCCCTATGGCGTATGGCAGGAATCCAGAAAACGGCAAACTATCCGGGCTAAAGAAATTCCTCAAAGCCATGGGCACCGACAGCGCCCAGCAGATGGATGTGTTCAGCCTGCGCAGCGATGCCTCGACAGAGACAGATGATACCACGCTGGTGGTGTTGAATGAGCAATAACAGGGAGGGTTGAACGGTATGGTGGCAAAACTGATCATGACCTGGGATATTATCCCGGAGCGCGAGCGTGATTACTTTGAATTTGTGATCCGTGACTTCCTGCCCGGCGTTGAAAAACTGGGGTTGGAATTGACCGATGCCTGGGCGACCGTTTACGGCGAACAGCCGCAGATCCAGGTGGGCGCCATCTCGGATTCGCGCGAAGAGATGCTGGGCATTCTACAATCTGAAGGCTGGGATCAGTTGCTGGAGAAATTGTTGCAATATGTGGTCAATTACAACCAGAAGATCGTCAGCCAGCACAAAGGGTTTCAATTCTAAGCAGCCTTTGCCTGTCTTTTCATGAATAACACCCACGACATTGCCCAACGGCTGCTTGACTGGTATGCCTCGAATGCGCGTGTGCTACCCTGGCGGCACAACCCCGACGGATATACGGTTTGGGTGTCAGAGATCATGCTGCAGCAAACCCGCATGCAAACGGTGCTGGCTTATTACCAGCGCTGGATGGAGGTGTTTCCTTCACTGATGGCGCTGGCGCAAGCCGATCTGCAGCAGGTGCTGCAAGTGTGGGAGGGGCTGGGCTACTATGCGCGCGCACGCAATTTACACCGCGCCGCCCAGGAGGTGATGGAGCAGCAAGGGGGTGTGATCCCGTCTGATCGCAAAGCGCTGGAACGGCTGCCCGGTATCGGGCGTTACACCGCGGCCATGATTGCCTCGGTGGCCTATGGCAAAGATGAGGCCGCGCTGGATGGCAATATCCGCCGTGTGTATGCGCGCCTGTTCAACCTCGAAGAACCGCTTGGCACCACAGCCGGGACTGGAATATTTTTATCCGAAACTGTCTCCCGGCGGGGTGATCATCGTTCATGATTATAACCACAAATGGCCCGGGATCAAAAGAGCCGTAGATGAATTCATCTCATCGGTTCCCGAAACGCTCATCATGGTGCCCGATATGGAAGGGAGCGTGATGATCGTGAAAGGGATGTAATTTATATTTTCACTTCACTCGCATAATCCAAACGACGTTGTAGTAAGGAGGTTGACTATCCCCTGGATCCGTCACGATTCCATCGAGTGCATGAACATGGTTTGTGGGGACATAATTATCGCTACCTCCACTGCTTCTGCAACAGGACGTTGAGGTCATTCCGCCTGTTAATTTGCCATTGATTTCATGGGTATGAGTAGCATTACCTCCGGTAGCCCCAGATGTTGTAGCTCCCCTGAGGAACCTGTTCGTTCCGCCTCCGCTCGCATTCAGGTTAGGTATTACTTGCCCGTTCAGGGGGCTACCGGGATCGCTTAGGGTCTGGCCGTTGCATTCTACAAATGCAGTGGGCAGAGCGGGCACACCGGACAGGTTTTTTGCCCAGGCGATAATAGACCCGATGGGGACCAAACCATAAACCCAGGCAGCTTTGCCGGATGCATCGGAAACCATAACCTTACCGTCAGCCTGTTGGCCATCTGCCATTATGATAGAGCCGGAAACATGAAGTGCTGCCTGCGGATTTGAATTCCGGATGCCGACATCACCATGCAGATAAAGTTTATCTGATGCAAAATCTCCCCCGATCAGAGGTGTTGAAGTGTTTGTATTGTCTATATATAATTTATTACTGCCGGTTTCGAAGTACCCCGCATTGGCGCCAACGAAAACGTTACCTGATTTGTTATGCGCGCCGCTTCCCCTGCCTGCTTTGAAACCAATGATAGTATTATTATTCCCTCCCTGGTTATTATAATTTGACTCGAAGCCAATATTCACATTGCCTGACCCGGATGTGTTTTCTTTTCCTGCAAACGCTCCCAGGGTACTGTTCTGGATGCCGGAACTCGTGGCGTAAAGGCAGTAAAGCCCCACCGCAGAATTTTCCCTGCCGATCTGAACATTGGGCATAGCATCTGAACCCACAGCGGTATTGGCATATCCGGTTGTAAGATTCTTTAAAGCCCTTGTGCCGACTCCCGTATTATCGCTGGAATTAAAAGTTGATCCGTTCATTGTCAGATTTCCGGCCTCTTTACCCAGGAAGGTATTCTGACCATAAGCTGATGATGCTTTATAATCATGAATGAAATGGACCCCATCCTTATAAATGATACCGGTGGAGGCATTTGTTGCCACCGGCATTTCAACAGCGCCATTGATATGCAGCGCTTGTGCCGGGCTTGTGGTGCCGATCCCCAGTTTTCCGTTAATGTATGCCTTCTGGAGTGCAAAATCCCCACCGATCAATGGTGTGGCAGTATTGGAGTTGGCGATATATAGTTTATTGCTCCCGGTTTCATAATATCCGGCATTATAACCGATAGCGACGTTCCCAATACCTGAGGAATTGGAATAAAGTGCTTCCGCTCCAATGCCTGTATTTTGATCTCCTTGAATATTTGAATAAAGCGATTTAAATCCTGAAGCGGTATTGCCATAGCCAAATGTTGTGTTGTACATCGCCAGACTGCCGATACCAGTATTTCTTGAACCAGCAAGCACCGCCCGCAACACATAAGCTCCAATACCTGTATTATATTTCATCGGATCGGGTGGAGGAGCTGGATACGCGATGCCTGGTGTATAAATGGTCCCGGTGCCAAGGCCAACATAGGTACAATACCCGTTTTCTCCGGGTGAATTGTGCAGGAACCTTATCCCGTTTTTGAACAGGATACCATAATTTCCCTGGTTCTGCTCTGTGCTGGGCATCTGCATACTTTGGGTTATATCCAGCTGGTGTGCGGGAGAACTCTTTCCAATCCCCATCCTTCCATGGATGCTTACTTCATTTAAACCAAAATCCCCCCCGATCAGCGGCGCCGTGGTATCCGAATTATCGATATAAAGCTTATTACTGCCAGTTTCATAATATCCGGCTTTGTGGCCCAGGAAAACATTTCCCGATTTGCTGTGCCCATACCCCAGGTACCCGGCCATGAAACCAATGACCGTATTGTTGGACCCTTCCTGGTTTCCGGCATCAGCAGAAACACCCATGACAGTATTGTAATCACCCGTGGTATTGAGTGAAGCTGCATCAAGGCCGACTGCCGTGTTAGCGATACCGGAAATATTGTTTTGAAGTGCATCGACTCCGATGGCAGTGTTGTATGAACCCTCGGTGTTGTAATATAATGCATATACCCCGGTGGCAGTATTATATTCACCGGTGGTATTGTTCGTGAGTGTATTATAACCCAACCCGGAATTGAGCTCTCCGGTGGTGATACCTGATAGTGAATTTCCTCCTATTCCGGTATTGTAACTGGAAAAGGAGCCTGATGTGCCTGTCATGGTGAAGTTCCCGGAATTCAACCCCAGGAAAGTGTTAAATCCATTTACGCCGGAAGGCCGGAAATCATGAATAAACCGGAAGCCCGATTTGAAAATAATGCCCGTGGTGGCATCGGTTGTAGCAGGCAATTGAAATGATAAGGAGATGTCGAGCTGCTTTTGCGGATTGATGACACCAATCCCGACATTTCCACTTCTTGTCGGAGATTTCGATTCTGAAATAACAGGATCAGAGGAAGCATTTTCATCTGTGTTGACAGAAACCTGTGCTTGGAGCGTGCCAACTGAAAGCACGCACAGCAAGAACAATAATCTTGTTTTCATGGTTTAGAAGCATTGGTTAACAATGCCCCTAAGTTAGATATTTTTATCTCTGCGTCTTCGCAGTAAAAAATATTTTTATAGCCCTTATTTCCCAGCCATCATCGGCGGGATCCCGACATAATACAGGTCAAAACCTCCTTTGCCGCCGGGACGGTTCGATGAAAAGATCATCAGTTCATTTTCAAATTCATAGTAGCGGGCGACAATAGGGCGGTATTCGTCGTATTCGGTGTTGATTTTATCCCCGAAATTGACCGGTTCCGCCCAGGTGTTGCCGTTTCTCCGGGAATAATAGAGATCAAACCCGCCATAGCCTCCCGGTCTGTCTGAGGCAAAGACGAGCAGGTCGCCGTCGGTATAAGGGCATTTGTCGTTATAACTGCTGTTCAGAATATTGACAGGCGTGATCGTTACTGTGGTGTCCGTTCCCAGGAAATCAGCAATGTTTTGGTCTGAAGGCACCCGGGTCATATAAATATCAAAATTCCCTCCCCTGTTCGAGCAAAAAAGGAGCTCGGTGATCATACCAGGTACGACAGCAAAAAAATCGTATTTGAAAAAACCGGGACCAAAAAAGGTGAGATAGAGGTCATCTGCTTCAGAATTCAGGAATGAGACAGCCTTTGGCCCACGGAAACTGCCATCGTCAGGCGCCGGGTTCTCTCCTTTCCCTTTGAACCAAACGAATTTGATATCATGTTTCCCGGTTTCATCATTGGAATAGGCAATCAGATCGGTATAGTAATAGGAATTCCCGGCATAGGTGAGCCAGGGTAAAGTATTTGGGCCCAGCTCATTATAATCGGTGTTCATGCGGGCAAACAAACTGTCAATATAACGGTAATCTTTCCACCCGAGATGTTTGTTATCGGCATAGAAATTACTTGTTTCCCGGTCAAAATGAATACGGAAATTTGAACCGACAATGTCAAACTCGCCGCCGCTGCTTTTTCTATTTGAGGAAAAGTAGAGATAGCGTTCTTCTTCGATCACCGGAGAAATGGAATTGTAATCGTCGTAGATCGAATTTATCGAATGAAGATTGACCGGATCGGTTGGGAATTTTCCAAGGTCATACTTATAACCATAAGGACAGCCGGTCAGCAACAGGAAAAAAACGGCCAGGGCCAGGAAGCCAGAAAATCTCTTCATCATGGTTTTTCGGCTTTTACGATAAGGTCGCTAAGATAGTGCCAAATACCGGTATAATCGGCAACCATTTCTGCCAGTTTCCTGGGGGAGACCAATCCCTGACCCATGATATACCCGGCCGATCGCATGAACAGATCCTCCAGGCGCTTTTCTGCTGATTTCAAATAATCCTCCTCATTCTCATCACCGGAATCATTCAGCACATTTTGCTGCCCGGCCGGAATCGGATAATCATAGAAACCCTGCTTTGTCTTTACCCCCAGCCTGTTGTTCTCCACCATCTCTTCCATTTTCCTGATCAGCGGCTCGTAAAAGAGCTTGTTCCGACTGTTTTTGGTGTAAGTCCTGATGGAAGCCAGCATCACATCGATCCCCACATGGTCGAAAAACTCAAATATACCGGCCGGGAAGAACTTTTCTTTCACCAATGAATCGATTTCACGATAAGACAATCTTCCTTCAAGGTAAACCTGGTAGGCTCCTGCCTGGAAATCGAGAAATAACCTGTTCAGGATGAAGGCGTTGGATTCATCCTGGGGGAAAATGTCTTTATCAATTGACTGTAAAAAAAGCTGAAGCGCCTGTTTTGTTTTTTCAGATGTATGATCTGTTACGATGAGTTCAACGGTTTTTTTCAGGGCAACGGGAAAGAAGAAATGCATCCCGGCCATTTTATCTTTTCTTTCTTCTGAAGGAAATAATTGTGAAGGCAGAATGGAGGAAGAATTGGTTGTAAAGATGCAAGTATGTTTCACGGATTGATCAAGATCCTGGAACAGAGATATTTTCTTATCCACATCCTCATTAATCGCTTCAATTATCAGATCACAGTCAGCCAGGTCATTTGCCTGCGTTGTGATGATGGCGCCGGCAAGTTTTGCAGCATGTTCTTCCTCCGTCATCACATCGTTTTTTAGCATGAACTTCATTTTTTTCAGGAATGATGCGAGCGCCTTCTCTTTGGCCTGTTCATTCGAACAGAGCCAGCACAGCCCGAATTCGCGGTAACCGTTCAGGTAAAAGAAGAGGGATGTGCCCATCTTTCCTTCACCGATTATGCCGATGTTTTTGATCATAACCTGTTTCTTCGTCCGACGACTAAAGCCGTCGGTTCTATGTATGAGTATATTCCATCAAATACCCCGCCTGCATGAATTTCGACACTTCGGTGACAAAGCTCAGCACAAGGTCGCCGCCGGTCAGTGTTTCTTCGCGTAAAATCCGGTCAAGACAGATAAAAACCATTGGCGGCCCCGGATAGCCCAAGCCTGCCATTTTGGTATAAAGCGTATCTTTTGAGATGCCGATTTTTTCGCACTCCTCTATGATCATTTCGGCTACGTGCTTTGAAGGGAAATTCACCTGGAAGTACTTCAGTTTCGACAGGTCAGCCGGGTATTTTTCCAGGTATCGCTGCAGGCCGTGAAAGAATACCGTTCCGCCGGGTTCGTGAAAATTCCGGCTGAGTTCATCCTGGAACATCTGCGCCAGGTGGTGATAACCCAGTTCGAACTCCTCCTTTGGGTTCATCCAGTAGGCGGGCCGGCGGTTTTTCATCGAGCTGGGTTTGTTGCCCCCCACCGATTCAATATAGACGCTTTCGACGAACAGCCCTTTTTCACCGGGCTTCGCCGCCTTCAGCAACAAGGCTCCGGCGCCATCGCTCAAAAAGTAACGAAGGAACAGTTCCTCCTTTCTGACAAGGGGCTGGTTGTAATATTCGGCCCGGAGCTCTGAAGAAGAGATACCGGAAGAGATCGCCAGGGCATTGCCGTACCTTCCGCTTTTGATCATTTCATAAGCGATGAGCAGCGCTTTGTAAGCGGAAGTGCAATTGGCATGCACCGACACCTCCCCGCAGCTTTCAATCCCCAGCGCTTCCTGTATCCTCACCGTGGCCGTCGGCATCTGGTCCATGTGGGCGCTGCCATATGCGATGAATTCTACCTCCCGGGGCGCCATCCCTGCCATCTCCAGCGCTTTTTGCGCCGCTTTTACCGACATGGAGATATTGTCTTCGGTGAATTCCCGCGTCACTGGATCGATGGCGTAGTGATACTGTTCCACCTCCAGCAGCTCTTTCATGAGCATTTTCATGCGCCGCAGCCAGTCTTGTATCTTTTTCGGCGGACTCCGAGAACCACCGGATCCTGGGCGACGGGATGCGGCGGCTCGGTTT
>JAWOHY010000239.1:0-12871 GCA_046484945.1 Bacteroidales bacterium | reverse complement strand
TATTGACGTTGGGGATATCCAGTCCCGATTCGATAATGGTGGTGGCCAGTAGCACATCAAAAACG
Organism: Bacteroidales bacterium; assembly: GCA_046484945.1. Lineage (GTDB taxonomy): Bacteria > Bacteroidota > Bacteroidia > Bacteroidales > JAGOPY01 > JAGOPY01. The sequence continues at coordinate 12,806 of JAWOHY010000239.1, read as the reverse complement.
CCATCGATAAAATCGACCATCACCTTCTCCAACCGCGCGCCTTCCATCTGGCCATGCGCCACAGCCACGGTGATGCCCGGCACGAACTTTTTGATCATCATTTCCACCTCGAGCATATTCTGTACCCGGTTATGGACAAAGAACACCTGCCCGCCTCTCGAAACCTCATACAGGATGGCGTCGCGGATCACCTCGGCGCCGAAAACCCGCAACTCTGTCTGAATGGGATAGCGGTTGGCCGGCGGGGTATTGATCACTGAAAGATCACGCGCTCCCATGAGGGAAAACTGAAGCGTTCTCGGGATAGGCGTGGCCGTGAGGGTCAGGTTGTCAACATTGACCTTGATTCGCTTCAGCTTCTCCTTGGCCCCGACGCCGAATTTCTGCTCCTCATCGATGATCAGCAGGCCGAGGTCTTTGAATTTTACGTCCTGGCTGATCAAACGGTGCGTGCCGATCAGAATGTCGACCTGCCCTTCCGCCAGTTTTTTCAGCGTGGCTTTCTGGTTCTTCTGGCTCTTAAAACGGTTGATATAATCTACGGTACAGGGAAAATCCTTCAGCCGGTCGCTGAAAGTTTTAAAGTGCTGCAACGCCAGGATGGTTGTCGGGACCAGGACGGCCACCTGCTTGCTGTCGGTGACCGCTTTGAAAGCCGCGCGGATGGCCACTTCTGTCTTGCCAAATCCCACGTCACCGCAAATCAGCCGGTCCATGGGCCATGGTTTTTCCATATCGGCCTTCACATCAGCCGTGGCTTTGACCTGGTCGGGGGTATCTTCATAGATAAATGAGGCTTCCAGCTCTGTCTGAAGGTAGGTGTCGGGCATGAATTGAAACCCATCTGCACTTTTTCGCTGGGCATACAGCCCGATCAGTTCTTTGGCAATGTCCTTGACCCTTTTCTTGGTCTTGTTCTTCAATTTGTTCCAGACGCCCGAACCCAGCCGGTCAACGCGCGGGACGGCGCCGTCTTTCCCCACATATTTGGCAATGCGGTGCAGGGAATGGATGCTGATGTACAGCAGGTCATTGTTCTGGTAAATGATACGGATGGCCTCCTGCTGCCGGCCATTCACATCGATCTTTTCCAGTCCGTCGAAGCGGCCGATGCCATGGTCGATATGGGTGACATAATCACCGGGACTCAGGTGGTACAGCTCTTTCAGGGTGACCGCCTCGCGGCTGGAATAGCTGTCTTTCAACTGGAACTTATGATACCGCTCGAAGATCTGGTGGTCGGTATACAGGGCCAGTTTCAGTTGCCGGTCGATGATCCCCTCGTGGAGCGATATGTTCAGGGTGGAAAACTCAATATCGCCTTTCCCCTCAGGGCCGTATTTCATATCTTCAACGATGGAATAGATCCGCTCTATTTGTTTCGGGTTCGAAGAAAGGATGAAGTTGCGATACCCGGCCCGGGTATTTTCCGCCAGGTTAGAAAAAAGCAGGTCAAAGTTTTTATTGAATGAAGGTTGCGGGGAAATCCGGAAGCTGAGACGGAGACCCGTTTCCAGATAAGGATGACTGCCTGTTTCGGCAACGGCATGAACCAGCACCTGGCGAAGAAATTCCTCCGGGTTAATAAAATGGCTGTTGTGATAAGGAAGCGAATCTGTCGGATTTTCATTTTCCAGCAGCTGTATAACCTTTTCCCGGTGGGCACGGACCATTTCGAGCGATCCTTCCAGGTCACTGGCCCAGATCAGGGCGGCGGGGGGCAGAAACGCGAGGAAAGATTCGTGTGATTCGACCTCCTTCCTGGCAGATAAATCGGGAAGGATCGTCATCCTGTCGAGCTTGTCGACAGAAAGCTGGGTGGCCGGGTCAAAAGAGCGGATAGAATCGATCTCATCGCCGAAAAATTCGATCCGGAACGGCAGGTCATGCGCGAAGGAAAACACATCGATAATCCCTCCCCGGATGGAGAACTGACCAGGTTCATATACGAAATCCTCCCTGTCGAAGCCATATTCCAGCAGTACGTCAGCCACAAAATCCAGCGATACCTTCTCCCCCACTTTCAGTCTTAAAGTGCTCTTTATCAGCTCCTTCTTCCTTACGACCTTTTCACTGAGCGCTTCTGCATAGGTAACAATGATCAGTTTTTTCGGGGAGGTGACCAGCCGGCTGAGCACCTCCGACCGCATCAGCATATTCGTCCGGTCAGGCTTATCGAACCCAAAATGCCTTTTGTAAACCGTGGGAAAAAACAGGGCGCTTTTCTTCTCGTAGGGCTGTCCTTTCTCCTGGAAAAGTGTTTCCAGGTCGTTATAGAGATAGGCTGCCGACTCCGGGTCGTTGAGGATGACCAGGTGGTGCCGTTGCAAATGATGGGACAGCGCAGCCAGGATCAGGGCATGGGACGACCCGGCCAGCCCCTGCAGGAATATCCTGGGGGTAGCCTGGCTCTTGAGCGCTTCTGCCATTTGTTCCACCTGCGGGGTGGCGGCATATAACCTGATCAGTTCTTCTGTTTTCAATTGCTGGTATGCCTGAACAGTTCCGCAAAAGTATTACTTTTGCCTTTGGCAACGACGATTCAGGAGCGATGAAAATTTTTAAATTCGGCGGTGGCATACTGCAGACGGCAGCTGATGTCAGCAAAATCCCCGGAATTCTCAGGAAATTTCCCGGAGAGCCGCTGCTGATCGTCATTTCTGCATTTGGCAAAACCACCAACGCCATCGAGGAACTGATTGCCTCCAGGTTTAACAGGGATGGAGTCCCTGGTGAAATATTAAACCGCATTATCACCTATCACCGGGAAATCTTCAAAGATCTTTTCAAGGAAGACAGACTTGAGGCGCATCATCAACTGGAAGCCCTCATAACAGATTTTAAATCAGCGGCTTCAGATTCACCAACCACGTCATTCGCTGAATTTTACGACAGCGTTATTGGCTATGGAGAATTGATTTCCAGCCTTGTTGTGCACCATGCCATTCGCCAGGCAGGAGTGGAAAGCGATTGGGTGGATGTGAGGCAGGTATTGAAGACAGATTCGACATTCCGTGATGCAAAGATTGACTGGGCAGCCAGCCGGAAGAATGCGGAAAAATTTATCAAACCATTGATTGACAGCAAGAAGCGCCCTGTTATCGTAACACAGGGATTCATCGCATCCGATCTGCAGGGGCGTCCTACTTCGCTGGGCCGCGAGGGGTCTGATTATACGGCCGCGATCTTTGCCCATCTCCTCGACGCCGGATCGGTGATCATCTGGAAAGATGTGCCGGGTGTCCTCAATGCTGACCCCAAACATTTTCCCCAGGCGGTCAGACTGGATGAGATATCATACGCAGAAGCGACGGAACTGGCTTATTACGGCGCGAAAGTCATCCATCCCAAGACCATCAAACCCCTTCAAAATAAAAATATCCCGTTATACGTTCGGCCTTTTCTGCATCCTGACGAACCTGGCACCCTGATCCATGCCAACCCTCCTTCCGCCCAATATATCCCCTCCTTCATTTTTAAATCCAACCAGGCGCTGATCTCCATCTCCGACAGGGAACTCTCCTTTGTGAACGAGCAGATGTTATCCGAGGTGTTTGGCATCCTGGCCAGGTTCTCCATTCACATGAACCTGATCCAGAATTCAGCCCTGACACTGACATTCTGCATTGACGACCATCCGGATCTCAGGGACATGCTTGCGGAGTTGCAAAGGCATTACTCTGTCAGGTATAACCAGGCACTTGAACTGATCACCATCAGGCACTTCAATGAGAAAGCGGTGGAACATGTGCTGCGTGGACGGGAGGTTCTCCTGGAACAACAAAACCGGACCGTGGTGCAATATGTTATCCGGTAAGTATTTTCAGCCAAATCTTGCTATTTTTGCACTCCTGAAATCATGATAAATACATCTGCTATGAAAGAAGCCATTGCCATACTCGCCGGGGGAGGTCCCGCACCGGGAATCAACACTGTGATCAGTACCATTGCCAAAGTCTTCCTGAAAGACGGTTTCCGGGTGATCGGGGTTCATGAGGGATACAAAACCCTGTTCACCGACAATCCCAAAACACAGGAATTTAACTTTGAGCTGGCCGACAAGATCAAAAACCAGGGCGGTTCAGCGCTGGTAATGAGCCGTCATAAACCCAAAGACAGTGAATTCAACACCGGTTTCTTTGTCAAGAACAACGTAAAATTGCTGGTCACCATCGGCGGCGATGATACGGCTTCCACGGCGAACCGTATTTCGACCTACCTGTCGGATCACGACGTGAACATCCAGAACATCCATGTGCCCAAGACTATAGACAATGACCTGCCCTTGCCAGAGGGGCAACCCACTTTCGGTTACCAGTCGGCCAAGGAGGAAGGGGTGCGCATTGCCTCTACCATATATGAGGATGCCCGTACCAGTGGCAACTGGTTTATCATTTCAGCCATGGGCAGGGAGGCAGGCCACCTGGCTTTCGGCATCGGCGGCGCCTGCCATCTCCCCATGATCATCATCCCCGAAATGTTCAACAAAACAACCATATCCTTCGATAAGATCATCCGGCTGATCATATCCTCCATCATCAAAAGAAGGATTCTTGGCATCTCATACGGCGTGGCCATTATCAGTGAGGGGGTGTTCCATTTCATGACCGATGCCGAGATCGAATCGACCAATATCACGTTCACGTACGACGATCATGGCCACCCGGAACTGGGGAATGTGAGCAAGGCCCACATCTTCAACCTGCTGCTGCAACGCTGGCTCAAAAAAATCAACCTGTCGGTGAAAAGCCGTCCCGAAGAGCTGGGCTATGAGCTTCGCTGCATTACCCCTACCGCGTTTGACCTGATGTACTGTTCCCTGCTGGGGATCGGCGTTAAGAAGCTTTATGATGAAGGTAATACTGCCTGCATGGTTACCTCCGATCCTAAAGGGGATATTTACCCGCTTTTTCTGAAGGATGTGACGGATGAAAACGGAAAGGTCATGCCCAGGATGGTCAATATCACCTCACAAAAGGCCATGATGGTATATGAGCATACCCTGCAATTTATCTCAGAAGAAGATTACGAAGCGGCGCGTGCCTATGTGCCGGACCCCGAAAATTACGATTTTTTGAAAATATTGAAGTGGTAGCTATTTTTGATCCAGGATCACCTGGATGGTTTTTTTGACAAATTCATCTGCCGCATCGAGGATCATCTGCTCTTCCGAAGGATAGGCCACCTTCCTGGATGCCAGCAACGCGCGCGTTTCCTCGCCCGCTGCTTCCGCATCGCCCTGTAAAAAGGCATAGGCGTTGGTGAAAACAGATTCCACCCGGAGGGGAATGCGGTTGATCACCTGTCCGGCATAATGGTCATAAAACTCGATCGAACCGCCAAGGCTGGCTTTTTTCAGTTGCCTGTATTCTTTTACGAAACACCGGATGGTGTCGACCACTTCTTCCCCGCGATAAACATCCCGCTCCTCCTGGTATTCCAGCTCCCTGATCTGGTCAGGGCCCACTTTGAGTTCATCCAGTATAACCCTTAAACTGAAATGATATCTCCCCCCGGGCTTTTCCTCTCTCGTCTGTCCATACCTGACCTTTTTATAGGCCCAGACTATCTCTGTCAATTGCACATCCATTGATGAGCTCAATTTCCGGCCTGTTTTATTGTGCAATTCGAACTCGATCCCTGTTGCCCCCCTTAGAATGGCCATACGGATCAGCCTGTCCATCTCCTTGTAATGATCGTTCAAACGGGCAAGCTGAAAAAGTTCATTATACGCCTGCCGGGCTGCCTCCGGCTTGTCCGTTTGCAATAACTGCTCCGCATGGGCATAGATATACGCGCTGGCCTTGTTCTTCGATTCCCGGATACTTCTGGAATAATCCTGGTATTCGACAGCCATCCGTTGCTTTGTCCTCTCCGGTAAACCTTTGACCAGCTCCTGCCGCTTATCCATTTTCATATAGATGCGGTACATTTCGAGCCAGATATCCGGCTGTCCTGTGGCCCGTATTTCATTGATGCGTTCCTGATCCACCGCATTGGCCATATTATAATTTTCCTTTAATATTTCCACTTCTTTCGCACGACCGGGGTACTGCCGCAATTTCTTTGCCGATCGCTGAATATTTTCGTCGTAAGTCTCCGTCGATTGCCCAAAACCTGGCAGATGGACAAAAAGCAATGCTAAAAAAAGCCAAAACAAGTATTTTATCCTGATCATGATGTGCTGTTTATATGTTATTTATACGAAAAAAAACTAAATTTGAACCCTGAATATCAATTTGAATTAGCACCAAATTTTGTGCTAAATTATATCAAAGCACAATATTTTTTCATTTATGGCGAAATACCTGGTCAGGTTAATCTTACGGTACAGGCTCTTTAACTTGATCATCATCCTGGCAATCAGCATTTTCATGGGTATTTCGGCCACCCGTCTGAAAATCTCGTACGACTTCCAGCAAATGCTTCCCTATTCCGATACAACCAGTATCGAATACCACCGGTTCAAGGAGATCTTCGGTGAAGACGGATCGGTGATGTTCATCGGGATCAAAAGCGAGCAGATATTTACGCTGAAGCAATTCAATGACTGGTGGGACCTGACCTATTCCATCAAGGCCATGGAAGGCGTTCAGGAGGTTGTTTCCCTGGCCAGGATCTACCAGTTAGAGAAGGATGACGACCTTCGCAGGCTGACATTCAATCTCGTTTTCGACCGGAAGCCCCGCAGCCAGGAAGAGCTCGACAGCCTGCGGGATGTCGTGTTTGGAATCCCATTTTACGAAGGCTTTCTACTGAACAGGGAGACCGGCGCCACCCTGATGATGATCACCCTTGACAAGGAGGAGCTGAAAACCCGGAACAAGGTGAGATTGGTCAGGGACATCGTCGACCTGACAGGTAAATTCAGTGAAAATCACGATATTAAGATGCACTATTCAGGCCTGCCCTATATCCGGATCAAAGTGGCGGAGAAACTGCAGAAAGAGCAGATCATGTTCGTCATCGCAGCCCTGTTCATCGCCATCGTGATATTGCTGGCTTTTTTCAGGTCGTTTAAAGCGGCCCTGTTCACCATGTTCATCGTCCTGATCAATGTCGCCTGGATACTCGGGCTGAATGTGCTGTTCGGGTATAAGCTCACCATCCTGACAGGGATCATTCCGCCCCTGCTCATCGTGATCGTCGTGGAGAACTGTATTTTCATGCTGAACAAGTTCCACCACGAATTCATGCTTCACGGCAACAAGATAAAAGCCCTCTCCCGCATGATCCAGCGGATCGGCAGCGCCAACCTTCTGACCAATGCCACCACGGCCGCCGGTTTCGCCGCTTTTATCGTTACGGGGAACAAAATACTCGTGGAATTTGGCATCCTGGCCTCTGTCAGCATCCTTGCGGCCTACTTCCTGACTTTGTTCCTGGTCCCCATCATTTTCAGCTATCTTCCCGATCCCAAAGCCAGGCATATCCGCCATTTGGAGACAGGACCGGCCATTCACCTCATCACCAAAATTATCCGTATCGTCGAGCGGCGCAGGAGACTGATCTACATCGGAGCCGTTACGGCCATTCTCATAGGGATCATTGGCGTGTTGCAGCTCAGGACCTCCGGAAAGATCGTCGACGACATCCAGCAGCGGGATCCTATCTATCGCGACCTGGCTTTTATCGAAGAGAATTTCAAAGGTGTTATGCCCTTCGAAATATCCATCAATACCGGAAGAAAAAGAGGCGTGATGCGCCTGAACAGCATTGAAAGGATTGAGTCGTTACAACAGGTCATGGCCACCCATCCGGAGATCTCCAAATCATTATCCATCAGCGATGTGGTCAAATTTGCCAGACAGGCCTTCTATAACGGTGATTCCAGCTTCTATGGCCTTCCCAACTCACAGGAACTGAACTTTATGCTCCGGTACCTTCCCAGGATGGAAGCCGGTGGGAAACGCACCATCCTGCATTCCTTCCTCGATACCAATATGCAGGTGACACGCATCACTTCACAATTGGGTAACATCAACACCTATGAGATACAGGAAATAAAAGACAACCTGACACCGGTCATCGACTCCATATTTCCCGCAGAAGAATACGAGGTGATCATCACCGGCACCTCGATCGTGTTCCTGGAGGGTTCAAAATACCTGATGAAAAGCCTTTTCACCAGCCTGGCCATTGCCATCGCCGTAATATCCATCCTGATGGCGCTATTATTCACATCCGCCAGGATGATCGTGATCTCGCTGGTTCCCAACCTTATTCCCCTGATCATGACAGCGGGCATGATGGGCTATTTCGGCATCACCGTCAAACCATCCACCATATTGATCTTCAGCATTGCGCTGGGGATTTCCGTGGATAATGCCATCCATTACCTGTCAAGGTACCGGCTCTACCTGATCTATCATAACTGGAATATCAGGAAATCGGTGATCTCCGCATTGCAGGAAACCGGCTACAGCATGATCTATTCGTCAGTAGTCCTCTTTTTCGGATTCGTGATCTTCACCACCTCATCCTTTGGCGGTACAGCCGCGCTGGGTTACCTGATCTCCTTCACGCTGCTGATGGCGCTGCTCTCCAATCTATTCATCCTTCCATCCCTGTTATTATCACTGGATAAACGGATCACGACCCGGAAATTCAAGGAACCGCTGGTCGATATTTTCGATGAAGATATTGATATCGAACTGGTAGAACTGGAAATCGAAAAAAAAGGCACGGAAGTTTCAGAATGATAAAAAATCATGCACCTTTGCAACAAAACGTTTATAAAATCCACCTGGTATGAAAGGAATCATTCTTGCGGGAGGATCGGGCACAAGGCTTTTTCCGATCACGATGGCCATCAGCAAGCAGCTGATGCCGATCTATGACAAACCGATGATCTATTATCCCTTATCGGTGCTCATGCAGGCAAACATCCGGGATATCCTGATCATTTCCACCCCTCATGACCTGCCCCATTTCGAAAAGCTGCTGGGCGACGGCCAACGGATCGGCTGCCGGTTCAGCTATGCTGCGCAGGAAGTTCCCAACGGGCTGGCACAGGCATTCGTCATTGGCCGCGAATTCATCAGTAATGATAAAGTGGCGCTGATCCTTGGTGACAATATTTTTTACGGAACGGGATTGAATAAGCTGTTGCTGGAAAACAACGATCCTGACGGCGGGGTTGTTTTTGCCTATCATGTTTCAGATCCTGAAAGATACGGTGTGGTGGCATTCGATGCCGATAACAAGGCGATCTCCATCGAAGAAAAACCCAAACAGCCCAAATCGAATTTTGCTGTGCCCGGACTGTATTTTTATGACAATACGGTTGTAGAGGTAGCCGCTAACATACAGCCCAGCGCCAGGGGTGAATATGAAATCACCGATGTAAACCAGTGGTACCTGGAAAGGGGAAAGCTGAAAGTAGGCATTCTCGACAGGGGAACCGCCTGGCTCGATACCGGCACATTTGAATCGCTTCTGCAGGCATCGCAGTTTGTGGAGGTGATTGAACAGCGGCAAGGGCTCAGGGTAGGATGCATTGAAGAAGTGGCTTTTCAGATGGGGTTCATTGATGAGGAGCAACTGGCCAGGGTGGCAGAACCGCTGCTGAAAAGCGGATATGGAGAGTATTTGCTGGGGCTGATAGGGAAATGATATAAAATTTTGAATTTTGAATTTTGAATTTTGAATTATTATAGATGGATCAGAATCGTTATCTGGAATTGATCAATCGGGCGATTGAGGATCTGGACCTGGAAAGAGAGCCCAGGGGGTTGTATGAGCCCATCCGTTACATCCTTGACCTGGGCGGAAAACGTATCCGGCCTGTAATCTTACTGATGGCCTGCGATATTTATAATGGCGACAGGGATGCGGCGCTACCGGCTGCCCTGGCCGTTGAGGTATTTCACAATTTCTCGCTGATTCACGACGATATCATGGACAGGGCGCCACTCCGCAGAGGAAAGCCCACCGTGCATGAAAACTGGAGTGCCAATACGGCCATACTTTCCGGTGACACGATGCTGGTTAAAGCCTATGAACAGTTATTGAAACTGCCGGAACACATCCTGAAGCCAGCGCTTGAGATTTTCAACCGCACGGCGGCGGAAGTTTGTGAAGGACAGCAGTATGACATGGATTTTGAAGACCGGGAGGATGTCACCCTGGAAGAATACCTGGAGATGATCCGCCTGAAGACCGCTGTTTTGCTCGGGGCCGCCCTGGAACTCGGCGGGCTTGTCGCAAACGCACCCCGGGAAGACCTGGATCATCTTTATACATTTGGCATCGAAACCGGCATGGTATTTCAACTGAAAGATGACCTGCTCGATACTTACGGCGACAGCAGCCTGTTCGGGAAAAAGCAGTACGGAGATATCTTAAATAACAAAAAAACCTATCTCTATCTTTTAACGCTTCAATCATTAAAAGGTAAAGACAGGGAAAAACTGTCCCGTCTTTATTCCAGCCCGGAAACAGAACCGGAACAGAAGATCAGGAAAGTGCTGCACTATTTCGACAAAGCCGGCGTAAAAGAGCTTACCGAAGCGGCTATCCTGGAACATTATGAGAAAGCACAGGCGGCTTTTCATGCCCTCCAGGTCGCTGAAGAAAAAAAGCAGATCTTATCAGATTTTACCGAGCAATTACTGGGCCGGAAATATTAGAGATCCGATCGCTTAGCCCTGAGGTCATCCAAGGCCAATACCAGCTTCTCCCACTGGTTCACCTTGCCATTCATTTCTTTCTCACTCACAGCATATTTCTGCAGGGATTGATTAAACAACGTTTTATCGGGAATATTCGAAGGATTGGCCAGCAGATCGCTCAGCTTTTTCAATGTCTCTTCCAGCCCGTGAATTTCGTCCTCGATCTTCTCAACCTGCCCTGTCAGCTTCCGGATATCCCGGTCAAGCTGTTTGCGTTTTTCGTATAGTTGTTTATTATCCGATTCATCCCCCACCTGTTGTCCCGAAGATGCATCCTGCCGGCCTTTTTTTTCAAGCTCCCTTAACGACCTGAGCCGTCTGGCTTCAAGAAAATCATAGATATCTCCAATGTATTCCCTGATTTTATGATCACGAAATTCAAAGACCTTATTGGTCAGTCCCTGCAAAAAATCACGGTCATGCGAAACGATAATTAGTGTTCCCTGGTAACGGATCAGCGCATTTTTGAGGATATCCTTCGATTGCATATCCAGGTGATTGGTAGGTTCGTCGAGCACCAGCAGGTTGGCCGGTGTCAGCAAGAGCTTGGCCAGTGCCAGGCGGGCCTTTTCACCGCCTGAAAGGATCTTCACCTTTTTATCGATCTCATCTTCACCAAAGAGAAAGCCCCCCAGCAGGGCTCGTATTTTTGTCCGGATTTCGCCTACCGCTACTTTATCGATCGTATCGAAGATAGTCAGCTCCGGGTCCAGCATTTCACCGGGATTCTGAGCATAATAGCCCAATTTGACATTATAACCCCTCTTTACGTCCCCTTCATGCTCCAGTGCGCCGGTAATGATCCTGGCAAGGGTGGTTTTCCCTTCGCCATTCCTGCCGACAAAAGCGATCCTGTCCCCCTTGATGGCAGCAAAACCCACCTGATCGAGCACTAATTTCTGGCCGTAACGCTTGGTAAGATGCGAGGCTTCCACCACCACCTTCCCGGAAGGGGGCGCCGGCGGAAACCTGAAATGAATGGAAGAAGTATCCAGGTCATCGATCGCAATCTCCTCCATTTTCTCCAGCATCCTGATCCGGGACTGAACCTGTCGGGATTTCGTGTTCTTGTAACGGAACCGTTCGATAAACCTTTCTATCTGCCGCATTTGGCGCTGCTGGTTGTTGAATGCCGAAAGTTGTCCTTCCAGCCGGGTTTCACGCTGTTTTACATATTCCGAATACGTTGTTTTATAATCATAGATTTTACCGAATTCAAGCTCAATGGTGCGATGGGTCACATTATCCAGGAAAGCCCTGTCGTGCGATACCAGCACAACAGCCCCGGGATAATCTGCCAGAAAACCCTCAAGCCATTGAATGGATTCGATATCCAGATGGTTGGTAGGCTCATCCAGCAAAACGAGATCGGGTTGACGAAGCAATATCTTTGCAATTTCCACGCGCATTTGCCACCCCTGGCTGAATTCATTCAGCGGTCTGTTGAATTCTTCCCTGCGAAATCCCAATCCCATCAGTACCTTCTCACAACAAGTTCGTATGCATCTTGTCTTTCATCTAATTGTATAAAACGGAGAGTATCTGAGGCAAGCATTTGTGCACTTCGAGGTAGTATCGCAACACCCATTCCTGCATCCACCAACATTAGCACCGTTTGAAGCAACTTTGGTTCATGTGCAATATTAGGGGTAAACCCACTGTTAGTGCATATCTGCAGTGTTTGTTGAAATCCCTGGGGTGATTCTCTTCGATTGAGCACAATAAAGGGCTCTGCTGATAATTCTGAGAGTTTAAGGATTTTATCATTTGCACGAGGATGATCTTCGTGTACCACCACTGCTATGGTTTCCTGAAAGATCGACATAAAATCCAAATGACTCATCGATTCGACTCCAAAAGCCAAAGTAAAGCCAATATCTAACTCTTCATTGTTTATCATCTCTATCAATTCGCCATGATGGTATTGATCTAAATGTAGGTCTATCTGAGGGTATAACTGTCTAAAGTGTCTTATTATTGGTGGCAGTAATGACCTTTCCGCATAGCCAAGAAACCCAATACGAAGCGAGCCGATCAATCCGATGTCTGCCTGCTTTGTTTTTTCTTTGGCTTCTTTCATCCTTCCCATAATAAAGTTGGCTTCTTTCAGTAATACTTTCCCCGCATTTGTCA
>JAWOHY010000221.1:0-3849 GCA_046484945.1 Bacteroidales bacterium | reverse complement strand
CCTGGTCAGGGAAGAAAAAAATGTATTGATCGATACGGTTTTCAAACCTTTTTCCGGGGAATTCATTGCAAACCTCGAAAAAGAGATCAGCCTTGACCGGATCGATTTCATTGTTGCCAACCATGCAGAGATCGACCACAGCGGGGCATTGCCCGATTTACTGAAACGCATTCCCGGCACGCCCGTCTATTGTACAAAAGAGGGGGTGAAATCATTCAAAGGGCATTTTCATGAAGACTGGAATTTCCAGGTGATTAGAACAGGCGACACCCTGCCTGTCGGCAATGGTAAAGAGCTGATATTCATACAAGCCCCGATGCTTCACTGGCCCGACAGCATGTTCTGCTACCTGACCGGGGATCATATTTTATTCAGCAACGACGCTTTCGGGCAGCATTTCTGCTCTGAACCCATCTTCAACGACCTTGTAGATCAATACGAGCTGTATGATGAAGCCATAAAATATTATGCCAATATCCTCACCCCTTTCAGCCACCTGGTGCTGAAAAAGATCGATGAAATCGTCAAACTAAACCTGCCGGTCGACATGATCTGCCCCAGTCATGGCGTGATCTGGCGCGACAACCCGTTGCAGATCGTCCAGAAATATGCCGAATGGGCTAAACAGTACAAAGAAGACCAGGTAACGGTCATCTATGATACCATGTATAACGGTACCCGCGCCATCGCCGAGAGCATTACCAGGGGAATTACCCTCGCCGATGACAAGATCAAGGTCAAAATTTTCAATGCGGCGCGCAATGACAAAAATGAGATCATCACTGAAATATTCAAATCCAAAGCCATCCTCATGGGATCCCCAACGGTTAACAATGGCATTCTGTCGTCCATTGCCGGGCTGCTGGAAATGATCGAAGGCCTGAAGTTTAAAAAGAAAAAAGCGGCCGTATTTGGATGCTATGGCTGGCACGATTCCTCGACCAAAATCATAGAAAAAAGGCTTGCCGGTGCGGGCTTTGAATTGATCAAAACGCCCATTACTTCCACATGGCAGCCTGACCAGGCAAGCCTTGAAAAATGTGTGAATTACGGCATGGAATTCGCCGGTCTTATAAATCAGGAATGATTTCTATTTTTCAGAAAATACGATCTGGCCGGGGTTGCATGTATATCGGGCGTTTCCTGTAGCTAAAAGCATTTGATGCCCATGACATCTATTTTATGGTAACAAATTGTTACAAATGGTAAATTGCTATATCAATAACTAATCATCCTTCACGCACCTTGCCGAGTAGCCGCTGTTCTTCAGGTAATTTTCACGGTAAATGCTGTTGTTGCTGTATTTGAAGTACCAGAACCAGGCACTTTGGTCGCTGTTCTCGGTTGAAGTCCAGTAATAACCGTGATAGCCAAGGAAATGGAATTTAGCATAGATGCTTCGGGTGCCTCCGGGCAAAGCGCTGAAGCCACTGGTTTCGCCCGCGCCTTCGTTGGGCAGATACCACAGCCCCGTCTTCGATTCGATGCTCCCTGCGGATTTGAGGATCCCGGTCGAGCTGCCTGTTGCACCAAAATGTGCACAATCCACGCCGGAATCGGCATAGCTGGCCAGCAAGCACCATTCTTCATCACTGGGGACATGCCATCCTTCTGGACATATTCCCCGGGAATTCGGAGTCTTCTCATATTGCATCATTTCGCTCCACTGGTAAAGTCCGCCGTAGATCCTGCAGTTCTCCTCCTTGTTGTCATAGCAATACTTTTCTATGACCCCGTTGTCGCGCTGGTCTTTGATCGCACTGACCTTTATCCCGATATTCAGGTTTTCGGCCATCCAGCACTGGGTGCCTATCTGCACCGTGTTGTATTCACTGCTGTCCCTGGCATCCATAAATTTCATGCCGCACCGAAAGTCACCGCCGGGGGCCTGGCCATGCAGATCATTGAAGAATAAGCCTATAGCTAGAATTTGGGCGATGATGGATAATTGCAATTTCATAAGTGATGACCTGACCGGTTTAAGCATGCCAAAGTAAATACAATTCCGGCCGATATCCTAATACCAGTGAGGCGAATTTAAGGGTGTGGTTTAACAGCATCATCCCAGCCACCTCGGGGTTGTAATTTCGGTACCGTACAAGGTTATCCAGGTAATTCTCATGAAAATTCATGCCTGATTGATGTGGCCCGGTGAACATGATTACCGGAAATCGCAGCAGGGCAGCATGCAATGTTCCTGATAATATCTTGGGTATTTACATCACCAATGGTTATTTTAACAGGCCCAAAGTGTTTAAATATTTCTCGCAGATTCAAAGCAGATTCAAAGCATATTTTCGCAGATTACTTAATATCAATGAATTATCATCTGCGTAATTCGCGTATTAATCCGCGTAAATCAGCGAGAAATCAATCTATACAGGTTATGAAAAACTGCGGGAAGTTCTTAAATCGAAGGACTTCACAAAGGCCCGCAAAGGTTTCAATCATATAATGAACCCTTTGCGTTCCTTCGTGAAAACCCTTCGCGTCCTTTGTGGTTAAATAAAAACTTAGCTACACCTTCTTCACCGGTACATAAATGTCGGTCTTCAGGTTCTCCGGCCGTGTCCGGTCCGGGTCGTTCAGATAGAATTCCAGTGGCGGTGCGTCGCGCAGCTCGTAGCCGCTGCCGGGCAGCCAGTTGAGGTAGATCTGGTCGTAGGTCTGCGACAGGTTGGCATAGGGCCCTTTATGCCGGAAGATGGCAAACAGCCCTCCTTCCAGCACCTTGTAGCCCACTTTGCCTTCGCCCTTCACCTCTTTCTTCATACTGGCGCAGGCATCGTAACGCAGCTTTTCCTTTTCTGTGACCGACGGGTCGTCGTAAGAAACCCCGATGAAATCCGTACCGAAAGAAAACAGCTTCTTTTCTTTCATGAATTTCGCCAGCTTTTCCCAGGCCGGTCCGACGTTGTTGTAATCCCCGATGCAGTGCACGTACACCACCGGGATGGGACTGAGCTCCCTGATTTTCGGTTTTAGTTCCATAACTCGTAAATTTAAATTCGACAATTGAAAATTCTCCATTCTCAGGGATCCCTTATTCTGACGGTAGTCGCTGGGCGACGTACCGAAACGTTTCTGAAAGGCTTTGGTGAAGGCCGCAGGCGTGTCGTAACCGATACGGTAAGCGATGTCGGCAACCGTTTCGCCGGAATAAACTAGCAATGAAGCCGCTGTTTCGAGCCTCACGCGGATGATATATGAACCCAGCGATTCGCCCAGGTACGCCCGCATGATCTTATGAAAATGGTAAGGCGAGAAATGGGCCAGCGACGCCAGTTCCTCAAGGCGCAACGTTTCTCCAAGGTGGAGGTTGATGTGCGCCAGCACCCTGTTGATCCGCTCGAAATAAACATCTCTCGTTTCCGCCTTGCCCATTTTTAAACTACTAATCTACCTTCACAAAACTACAATATAACAACCGTATGACAACTGTATGACCACCGTATGACCACCGTATGACAACCGTATGACGATTAATTCCCTGCAAAGATAACCACCAGCAATTTCATGAACTTTTCCGATCTTGCGAATGTTATTTAAAAACTTGCACCTCCACTAAAACAGGACTATATTTTTTGCTTAACTTTATCCAATCAATCCGTTACGATTATGAAAATCTCCATCCTGACATCAATATTTATCGCCCTGCTTTTTTATCCTTTTGCCCCAAAAGCGCAATGGGTCCAGGTGCTCGACCAGGTCACTCCGCTTCAGATCGCCATTTCCCCGGAATATCATCTCGACCAGACCGTCTATATCGTCGATGACGGCGCCAGGTTGCTGATCAGCGAAACGGGCGGGTCCAACTGGATCGCGCTCTATGAGGCCACCGACCCGCAA
>JAWOHY010000218.1:0-3848 GCA_046484945.1 Bacteroidales bacterium | reverse complement strand
CGGGTACCATCGGGGCATTATTGGCCGGGAAAGTGATCGGGGTCGTCGGGCCGAAACTGGATGCAACCGCCTGGTCGACAGTGAAAAAAATGATCAATGGCATCTGATATCAATCATTCAAAATTCAACATTCAACATTCAACATTCATCAGCCCCCTCCCCCTTGTCATTTATTTTTTCTGAATATCTTTGCCAAACATCTGATAGTATTTTGCCAGAGAGAGTATTTATAACCGGCCTTGGCGTCATCACGGCCATCGGCGACAACCTGGAGGAGAACCTGCGCTCGTTGCAGGCCGGCGTTTCGGGCATCAGCGAGATCCGCCTGCTCGAAACGCTGCACCGCGGCAGGCTGCCCGCGGCGGAGATCCGCCATACCGACCGGGAACTGGCTGAAATGCTGGGTGTACCGATGCAGGATGGCCTCACGCGGACGGCGCTGCTGGGCATGATCGCCGCGGATGAGGCATTACGGCACGCCGGCTTCAACCCTGGCGACAGGTGGCGTACCGGCCTGGTATCGGGCTCTACCGTCGGCGGGATGGTGACGGCGGAAAAGTACTACCTGGATTATATCTCGAACAATACCCGCAACGCCTGGATCGAGGGAAACGACTGCAGCGAGAGTACCGAAAGGATCGCCCGGCGGCTGGGGATCCGCGATTATGTTTCGACCATCAACACCGCCTGTTCTTCCGGCGCCAACGCCATCATGAGCGGGGCGCAGCTCATCCGGGCGGGCCTGCTCGACCGGGTCGTCGCCGGCGGCACCGATGCGATGTCGATGTTCACCCTGAACGGGTTCAACACGCTCATGATCTACGACCGGGAACCATGCCGGCCTTTCGACAACAACCGCAACGGCCTGAACCTGGGGGAAGGAGCGGCCTACCTGGTCCTGGAACCGGAAAGGACTTTGAAAGGCCGCCGCCCGCTGTGCGAGGTCACCGGTTTCGGCAACACCACCGACGCCTTTCACCAGACGGCCCTTTCGCCTGAAGGCACAGGCGCTTATATGGCGATGAAAACGGCCCTGGAGCGCAGCGGGATTTCCCCGGAGCAGATCAGCTATATCAATGTGCACGGGACAGCCACAGTGAACAACGATCTTTCGGAAGGGATTGCCATTGCGCGACTCTTCGGGGACGCGGTCCCGCCGGCGAGCTCTACCAAATCCAACACCGGCCATATGCTGGGCGCATCAGGGGCGGCAGAGGCTGTCTATTCCGTCCTGAGCATATTGCACGACACGATCTGGCCCAACCTCCGCTTTGCCACCCCCATGCAGGAGCTGCAATTTGCCCCG
Organism: Bacteroidales bacterium; assembly: GCA_046484945.1. GTDB lineage: Bacteria > Bacteroidota > Bacteroidia > Bacteroidales > JAGOPY01 > JAGOPY01. Next base: position 2,542 of record JAWOHY010000218.1, on the reverse strand, counting down.
GCAGACCGGCATATCCATGGCAGCGGCGTACGGCACGTCCTGTCCAATTCCTTCGGTTTCGGGGGGAACAACACTTCACTGGTCTTATCCAAATGCTGACATGAAGATCTGTATCAACGGCACCGGTAATGTATCGCCCCAGCCTACCTGGGACAACAGCCAGTTCCTGGAGCAGGTCCGGGAGTACCGTGCCCGCATGATCCGGTGCCTGGAACCCGAAGTTGACCCGGGGCTGGATGAAAAATACCTGCGCCGCATGAACCGGATGCTCCGGCTGGGATGGATCGCTTCGAAGATCTGCCTCGACGATGCCGGCGCCGGCGTTCCCGATGGCATCATTACCGGCTCGGGCTGGGGCAGCGTGCACGACTCGGAGAAATTTCTCCTGTCCATTTACAAGAATAAGGAGAATCTTCTGCCTCCCACCCCCTTTATCCAGTCGACCCACAACGCCCTGGGCTCCCAGATCGCCATTTTGCTGGGCAACTACCGCTACAATGTGGCATATGCCCATGCCAGCTTTGCTTTCGAGCACGCCCTCCTCGACGCGATGTGCCAGCTTAGGAACGGTGAGATGCAGAACGTCCTGCTGGGCGGTTTCGACGAGATCACCGAAAACCAGTTCACCCTGATCGGCCGGCTGGGCCGATACAAGAAAAAGCCCGTCAGCAACCTGTCGCTGTATCATACGGGTACTTCGGGCAGTATTGCAGGCGAGGGATTTACTTTTTTCTGTCTCCAGGGCGAAGAGACTTCAAAAACCTATGCCGAAGTGAAAGACGTGGCGACCCTTTTCGATGAGCCCAATGTGGTCCGGGCCGCGGACGGTATTCGGTCTTTCCTGCAACGGAATGGCCTGGAGCCGGAGGATACAGATTGGGTCTTTACCGGCATGAACGGAGATGCGGATGATGACCAGGTATACCGCGATGTGCTGCGGAACCTTTTCCCTGCCGGGACCGGCATAGCAGCGTGGAAGCACCTGTGCGGCGAATACCTGACGGCATCGGCTTTCGCCATGTGGGCTGCCGCAAAAGCCCTGAAGGGGCAGACAATCCCGAAAACGATGAAAATCCTCGACAACAGCAGAAGCAAAGAGATCAACCATATCCTGATATACAACCATTTCAAAGGCATGCACCACAGCCTGATCCTGCTTCGCAGGCCCGGCTGAATAAATGGACGATCATGAAAAAGAGCAGCATCCTGCCCCGGTTCCCCCACCAGTTTTTTTATTTCACGGGCCTGCGCGTCCGGCGGATGTGTTCGCTGCTGTCGTCACGCCTGGTGCCGCCGGCGGTGGCTGTGTATGAGAAAGCACAAGGTTTCTGGATCTCGCAGGCGCTGGTGGCGGCCTGTGAGCTGGACCTGGCCGGTCATTTGTCGCAAGGGCCGAAACCTGTTTCTGAACTGGCAGTCCTCTGCCAGGCGGATGAGACAAACCTTTACCGGCTATTGCGCGCCCTGGCGGGAGAAGGGATATTCGAAGAACTGCCTGGCCGGGTGTTCCGGAATACCCGGCTGTCAGAACCTTTGATAGATAAGGAAAACTCGATAAAATACATGATCCTGCACCAGTTTGGCAGCACCAATCTGGCTTTGTTCAGCCGGTTCACCGAATGCATCCGGACCGGCGAGGGCAATGCGGAAAAGGTGCTGGGCTCATCGATCTTCCAATACATGGGCGACCATCCCGGCCGGGGGGAGATCTACAACAAAGCCATGGACCATTCAAGCCGGATGGTTGTGGTACCGTTGTTATCAGCTTATGATTTCAGCGGGATCAGGCACCTGACGGATATCGGCGGGGGGAGAGGGATCTTGCTGGCCCATATCCTGCAGCATTATCCTCACATGCAGGGAACCCTGTTCGATCTGCCACGGGTAGTGGAAGAAGCCACTCATATTGCCGAAACATTTGGCGTTCAGGAGAGGCTGCGGATCTTCCCGGGCGACTTCTCTGAAAGCATACCGGCCGGTGCGGATGCTTATTTCATGAAAAATATCCTGCATGCTTTCGATGATGAAAAATGCCTCGGTCTGCTGAAGAAAATCCATGCCGCCATGCTGCCGGAGGGGAAACTGATCATCCTGGAAACGGTTCCGGCCAGGGATAACAGGCCTGCTTTCGGGAAGCTGGCCGACCTGCTCATGATGGCTGGCTCGGTAGGTGGAAGGGAACGGTCGAGGGAAGATTTTGAAGCGCTGCTGCACCGGTCGGGCTTCAGGATAAGCAAGCTGGTGCGCACCATGGCGCCGTTCCACGTGATCGAAGCCGTTAAACAAAATATGTCGGTGTGATGTTATTTATCGGTGAAAAAAGAAAGTTATTTTTGCAGCGGTATTTATATTACCCCTCCCATGAGGTTGTATCAAAAGGTTTGAATCATTTAAAAGCCACCAAAACACAAAATCACCAAATATCACAAAATACTGGTAATCAATAAAATAAATTTAGTGTAATTTTGTGTTTCTGTGATTTAGTGGCATGAAAAAGCCTTTTGATACAGCCTCCGGGGTGGGGTCAAAAAACCAGTTCATC
>JAWOHY010000198.1:0-41865 GCA_046484945.1 Bacteroidales bacterium | reverse complement strand
CTGGCCCATACCGGGTACAAAGTCCGGACCCCGAGGGAAGTGTGGCAGAGCGCCAACGCAACATCGCTGGAAAAGGCTATCCTGCTTTCGGAGATGCTGATCATGGCCAATATCAACGCCACTCCTGTGGCCACTGTTCCGAACGGTTGGTTCAGCAGGGAGCTGGGCATCCTGGCCGTTTTCGACGGATTCCTGGTACAGGTCAACCCGAAAAAATCGGGCCGGATGTACCTTTCGGTTAACCGGAAGCAGTCGCAGAACCTGATCTATAACCTGGATGATAAAACGATGATCCAACTGGATGGTGCGGTGGAATCGATGCGCACGTTCCAGGAAAAGCGGGCCGATCATATTCTCCAGATGGATGCGAAACTTGAGATCGACGCAGAGAGAAACCTTTCCGGCAAACTCGACTTGCGCATGGAAGGAATGGCGAACCCTTATTTACGGTTATACAAGGATGGAGAGCATGTGAAATCCATGATCACCGGGGATATTAACACTGGTCAGACAACGCAGGTAAAACAAGGCCAGTTGACGGAACTGAAAGCCAGGACGGAAGTGAATTTAGCATCTCATCCATTAAAAACCGATTACAGCGGTTATACCGCCATTGAACTACCCCGGTACAGAACAGGATTCGATGCCTGGAACCTTGTCCAGTTCACTGGTTCTGACAACACCCCCGTAAAACTTGACCATCAATTGTGGGAGAGCTATTCCATCCAGATCGAATTGCCTGACGGATGGGAACTTGTTACCCCGCCGGCTGATTTTTTCGTGAAAAACACCCTCGGCGACATGGAGATCAAGATCATGCAGCGGGGGAAAACCGTCACCATCAAGCGATCCTGGGAATTACAATCAAATATCATCTCAACTGAGGATATGGAGAAGTTCCGCGAGATGGTTGTGGCGTGGGAGAGGCCCGACTGGCGGAAGATAGTGGTTAGGGTTAAATGAGAGGGAGGGGGAATGTTGTATGTAGTATGTGGTATGTAGTATTTTATAAGGATTTAAAATACTTAATAAATACCACATACTACATATCACATACTACATATCACATCATGCATACCACAGTCCTAATTTTTTTTCAAAATCACCGGGTATATTTCAGCTTCTTTCCTGATTAACAGAGAAAGAATAGTATGAAGACGCAATTACAAAAAAGGCTTGTGCAGTTTTCTGCCAGGATAGTTTCTATTGACCAAATTCTTAAACCCGTTTTTGCATCCAGGCATCTTTACATGCAAATGGTAAGGTCCTCAACTTCAGCAGCTTTAAATTATGGCGAAGCACAAATGGCAGAAACAAGAAAAGATTTTATTCATAAGATCGGACTTGTTGTGAAAGAGCTAAAAGAAACTGAGGTTAATCTTGAGGTTGTTGAGGAAGCGAAATTGTGTAAAGACCCAGTAGTTCTGCAAAACCAATTAGTGGAATGCAAGGAGTTGATCGCTATTTTTATGGCAACAAGAAACACCGCCAGAAGAAATAGTGATGCGGCGTAAAGACGACTGAAAGATGTTGTATGTGGTATGTATTATGTGATATGTATTAAGTTTATGATAATTGTCTTATTATCAAATCCTTATTAAATAATACATACAACATACAACATACAACATTTCAACAACTAAATCCCACTCGTATTAAGGTTCCCCAGGCTTACGGTAATCGTCCGCTTGTTCTCCACTTTCCGGTCGGAATAGATGCGGGCTGTGACTTGCAGGTGCAGGTTGTAGATGTTAATGAGTGTTTGTTTCGATTGAATCTGGCCGACTTTCAGAATGTCTGAGTTGATGATCCCTGTCCGGCGGGAAGTGTTGTTATCGAGAATTTCATTTTCGCCCTTGTCAAGCAAACTGCGGTCATAATCAAGGAAATCGAATATATTGGCGATCTCCTCAATGGAAAGGATCTGCAGGTTTTCCAGCCCGTCGATGCTGATGAGGAACCAGTCGTATGTTTGCTGGTCGATGAGGCAGCGGTTGAGGGTGTCTTTATCGAGGATGCGGGCATTGTTGATGATGGCGCTGCCGTAAAAATTATCGTCAAAATGGAAGACGGTGTCATAGCTGATGGCATAGCGCAAACTGATACTGCCAATGATATTCCTCAATTTCGGGAAAAGATGGTAGGAGTTATAAGCCCTGACGACCATTTCGAAGTTGATGGCGAAGAACAGGGAGTGCAATGGTGTGTCGAAGATCACAAATCCCCCGTCGCCGGTGCTGATGAAGGAATTTTCGATCTTTTCCTTTGTATATCGCTGGAAGATGAACTGGTTGTTTTCGAGGCAGAGCCGGATGGCTTTTTCAAAGAGGATTTTATATAGGGGCGGGATGAGCACCTGCTCAAGGTGTTTGTACATCCCATAGCGGTAGATGTCGATACCCAGCACTGATCGCCGGGCAAAGGAGCGGAGGTTGATCAATTCCGAGATCGCTTCGTGCAGGTCTTCGCTATCGGGGATCACGTTGACCTTGTCGAAGATCGATTCGGTGTCGTAGTGCCTGAGGACTTCCAGGAGTTCGCCGTAATCGATCTTTTTAATTGGTTTTTGCATGGAGAAAATTTTTGCAAAGATAGGGTATCTGGTTTCTTGTTTCGTGTTTATTGTTTCGTGTTTGTTGTTTCGTGTTTTTTGTTTTTGGTGATTATATCTCAGGTTTTTGGTAGGTATTGAATGTCACTATTTCATTAAACCCTTTTCTATTTTTCTCTCTCACTGTATATTCTTCCGGTGGGTAGCCCAGGGTGATGAGCAGGCCGATCCGTTTTTTCTCCGGGATGTTCAGCAGTTTTTTTATCGGTTTTTCGTTGAACCAGCCGAGCATGCAGGTACCGAGGCCTTCTTCGGCGGCCTGCAGGCAGAAGTGCTCAGCGGCGATGCCGATATCGATCAGGGCGAATTCCCGGTCTTTCAGGTAGGCGCCGACCTGTGTGACGGTTTTCATTTTTTCGATAACGATCGCAATGATTACCGGCGCCTGGGGAACAAAGGTGTTGAATGTGGCCAGTGGGCCATAGGTTTCCTTCGCCACAGCCTTCACCAGTTCCGGTTCGTTCACCACCACGAACGACCAAGGCTGGCTGTTGCTCGCCGATGGCGCCAGCCGCGCCGCCTCCAGGCAACGCTGCAGTTTCTCCGCTTCCACCGGCCTGTCCGAATATTTGCGGACACTCTGCCTTGATTTTACCAGGTTAAGAAACATATCATTATGCATTTTTATTTATAACGGTAAACGGCAAACGGCAAACGGCCAACGGCCAACGACTGTTCACTTTTTCCCCAGCAACGCAAACATATTCTTCTTATACGCTTCCACGCCCGGTTGATCGAACGGGTTGACGCCCAGCATGTAACCGCTCAGTCCACAGGCCAGTTCGAAGAAATAAATGAGCTGCCCCAGGTTGTATTCATTGATCTCCGGCACCGATACCCGGATGTTCGGCACGCCGCCGTCGACATGCGCCATCAGCGTCCCTTTCTCAGCCATCCGGTTGACATAGCCGATGCGTTTTCCGGCCAGGTAATTCAAACTGTCGGAATCATCTTTGATTCGCGGAATGACTAAAGTTTTGCTGCTATTTTCCACCGAGAGTACCGTCTCGAAAATATTTCGCATGCCATCCTGGATATACTGCCCCATGGAGTGGAGGTCGGTTGTGAAGCCGGCCCCTGCCGGGAAAATGCCCTTGCCCTGTTTTCCTTCGCTTTCGCCGTATAATTGTTTCCACCATTCGGTCAGATAATACAGGTTGGGCAGGTAATTCACCAGTATTTCAATAGTTTTACCCTTGCGGTAAAGGGCATTCCTGGCTGCGGCGTAAGCCATGACGGGGTTATCGGCGATGGTTTTTGCCTGGCGGGAATAAGACTCCATTTCAGCAGCCCCTTCGACCAGTTTCCTGATGTCGAAGCCGGCCATGGCGATGGGTAAGAGCCCGACGGGCGTGAGAACGGAATATCTTCCGCCGACATCATCGGGCACAACATAAGTGGGGTAACCTTCGCTGTCGGAAAGGGTTTTCAACGCCCCTCTGGCTTTGTCGGTGACCGCGATGATCCGTTTCCGGGCTTCCGCTTTACCGTACTTCTTTTCCAGGTGGTTTTTGAGAATACGAAAGGCGATGGCCGGTTCGGTAGTGGTTCCCGATTTGGAGATCACCGCCAGGGAATAGTCTTTTTTGTCGAGAAGTTCAAGCAGTTCAGCATGGTAATCTTCGCCCAGGTTATGCCCCGCATAAATGATATAGGGGTATTTCCGGTTTTCCATAAGATCATAGAACTGGTGGCCCAGCGCCTCGATCACCGCCCTGGCGCCCAGGTAAGATCCCCCGATGCCGATGACGACGAAAATTTCCGAATTTTCACGCAACCGGGCGGCGTCTTCCTCCATCCTCCGGAAAAGGTCCTTATCAAAAACCGACGGGAGGTCCATCCAGCCGAGGAAATCATTTCCCGCCCCGGTTTTTTGCCATAATGATGCATAATGATGGTCGATCTCAGGCTGCAATGAATTCAGGCTTTCTTCCGGTATAAAACCGAAAATATGCTCGAGGTCGATCTTGATATTGTTCATGGGATCACAATTTTGAATTTCGCTGCGAAAATAGGCAAAAAAAGTACGGTCCGCCAGATGACGGACCGCACTCCCCAATAAACCAAAAACCAAAATTATGAATCAGACTTTATTCGCGCAGTATAACCCGCGATTCATATGGGCAGGTTGTACATTACAAAAGTACAATACAAAAATCCTGCCAACTGTTAACGAACTTTAAGGAAAGTTAAAATATGTTAAAGGGCCTTCTACTCCTCTATAATTCAGTAATTTTGGATTGTGAAACGGCGCATGATATTCTTAGCCATTGTCATGTTATCCATCGCTCTGGGCGGGCTGATGGCCATACAGGGGTATTGGATTTTCAGCGCTTACAAGATCAGGCAGGATAATTTCATCCGGACGGTCAATGAAGTGGCGCACGATGTGATCCTGACACTGGAAAAGATAGATATGATCAAGCGGTACCAGGAACCCGCCTTCCTGGATGAGAAAAATGCGATCCATGCGGTTGACTCGATCAACCAGGTCCTTCTCCAGGAAATGCAGATGATCGCCACCCGAAAGGATCTTGAGGTTTTCTTCAATAAGTTTTTCATTGCCCGGGAGTTATTGGAAGAGCGGATGCTGCGGATGGATGAACGGCATCACCGGAAGGTGGTCGACGTCGGGTTGCTGGATTCATTACTGGCCCATGAGTTCAGACAACGGAAAACGGATACGGAGTGGGCATATGCCATTTATAATCCTCAAAGCGGACGGTTTCAGTTCCTGGATGAAAGCCATTACCGGGATGAGCTTCTCAACCCTGATGTGAGTTTCCATTTTGAGCTTTATCCTGACGATATGCACCTGTACCCGGATTATCTTCTCCTGTATTTTCCGAATAAAGAGCAGTACCTCATCGGCCAGATCTGGCCCCTTGTTACGATCTCCGTAATCCTGGTCGTCATCATCATCCTTTCTTTTATCTACACCCTGATCATGTTTTTCCGTCAGGGGAGGCTTTCGGAGCTGAAAACGGATTTCATCAACAATATGACGCATGAATTCAAGACGCCTGTCTCGACCATTTCGCTGGCCTGTGAAGCTTTGAACGACAAAGATATCCAGAAGTCGGAGGAACTTTACAAGAGTTATATTAGCATCATCAGCCAGGAAAACCGGCGACTGGGTTTGATGGCAGAGCGGATCCTGCAATCGGCGGCGCTGGAGAAGGGCGAGCTGCTGCTCCACAAGGAAAAGGCCGATCTGCATGACATTCTCTCGGATGTTATCCGCAATATCAGCATACAGGTGGAGATCAAAGACGGGCAGATCATCAAGGATTTCAGGGCCAGCGACAGCATCCTGGCCATCGACCGGATGCATATGGTCAATGTAGTGCAGAATTTGCTGGACAATGCCAATATGTATTCCCCGGTGAAGCCGCACATTGTGGTTTCCACAAGGGATGCGACCGGCGGGGTTGTCTTTACGGTGGAAGATAACGGTATAGGGATCAGCAAGGGTGACCAGAAGAAAATATTTGACAAGCTGTACCGGGTTCCGGAGGGTAACATGCATAATTTCAAAGGCTTCGGGTTGGGGTTAAGTTATGTGAAGACAGTGGTGGAAAAGCATGGCGGAACGGTAAAGCTGGAGAGCGAACTCAGGAAGGGAACCCGGTTCGAGGTTTTCCTTCCCAATCATCATGAATGACCGGCATTATGGAATCTGCAGAATTTAAAGTACTACTGGCAGAAGACGACAGGAACCTGGGGGCTGTGCTGAAAGCTTACCTGGAAGCCAAGGGTTACCAGACGACCCTCTGCATCAACGGCAAGGAGGCCTTTGATGCTTTTAACAAGAAGAAGTTTGATTTTTGCATTGTTGATGTGATGATGCCGGTAAAAGACGGATTTACGCTGGCACAGGAGATCCGGAAGCTGGACAAGCGCATACCCATTCTTTTCCTTACCGCGAAATCCATGCAGGAGGACAAGATCAGGGGCTTTGAACTGGGGGGCGATGATTATATCACAAAACCCTTCAGCATGGAGGAGCTATTGATGCGGATGAAGGCCATCCTGCGCCGGGTCAGCGACAATGCAGGAACTGACAGCAAAACCGCAGTGTACAGGCTGGGCAGGCTTTCTTTCGATTACAACCGGCAGCTGCTCACGTCTCCCGCCGGCGAAAACAAGCTTACCTCGAAAGAGGCTGAATTGTTGCGGCTGCTGTGCGAGAATGCCAACGACGTGCTTGACCGCAGCGTGGCGCTGAACCGCATCTGGCAGGACGACAGCTATTTCAATGCCCGCAGCATGGATGTCTATATCACCAAACTCAGAAAATACCTCAGGGAAGATCCCTCCATCGAGCTGCTGAACGTGCACGGGATCGGGTTTAAGCTGGTGCTGCCTTAGGGGGGCGTTTCTTGTTTCTTGTTTCTTGTTTTTTGTTTCTTGATGACTAACGACTGACGACTAACGACTTCCTGCTGCCTTTGGGATCGATGGCGGAAATGGGACCGAGTTCGAACTGTTGATTGTCGAGGATCCCATATAGTCTGCCAGAAGAAAGCAGACGGGTTGTGTTTGTCAATACGATGATCGTTTTTTCCTGTTCCATATCGCGGATGAAATAGGTGCGGAATCCTTTCCACCAGCCATAATGGTATATTGTGTTAGACCGTCCCGCCTTCAGGCGCCAGCCAAAACCATAGTTATCCCTGTGCCTCGACCTTCTGGGGCTGCCGGGGGTAAAAGCCTCCATCAGGGTTTCTTCACTTACCAGGAGACCATTGTAAAGCGCCTGATCGAATTTGAAAAGATCTTCAACGGTTGAATAGATCCCTTTATCGCCCACTACACCGTTTTGATAGAAATTTTGTTCCACGATGGTCCTGCCGCGGTAGGTGCGATGCCCGGGGACACCCACCGGCACTGCCCTGGGGACCGACTCACCGGGTTCCAGGCGGTAGAGAAAAGAATCATGCATGTCTAGCGGATCGAAGATCCTTTCCCGGAGAAAATCCCCAAACGCTTTCCCTGTGATATGTTCCACCACCGATGCCAGCAGGGCATAATTGGAGTTGCAATAATCGAAGCCGTTTCCGGCTGAAAAGAAACGCGGCGGTTTTTTTTTCTGCATGATCCAAATCATGTCATCGTTACTGATCGGCCTTTTCTGGCCCCAGTGTTCATCTGAAAAATACATATAATCAGGTATTCCGGAACGGTGGATCAGCAGGTGCCGTATCGTGACTCCCGGATAGGGTAAGCCAGGGATATAAAGCTCAAGTGAATCGTCATAGTTCAGCAACCCTTCCTCCCGGAGGATCATAATGGCAGCGGCTGTGAACATTTTCGATACCGAAGCCAGCTGAAATGCCGATTGGGTGGTAAGCCTTTTCCTGGTTTTAAAATCTTCGTAGCCGTAAGCCTTTTTAAATACCAACCTTCCCTTTTCGGAATACAGCACCGTACCATTGAACCCCGCCCGCAATTGCAGCGCAGTGAAGACACTGTCGATCATGTACCCTTTTTTATCCATGGCGATCCTGTCGAGATCGATAAAGAGGCTATCGACCGGGAAAGCGTATTTCGGATTGAGTCGGGGGGCATGCACGATATTCCCGGATGACCAGACAATGGCCATCGTCATCCCGATGGCAAACCCGACGGGAATAATGAGGTACTTGACCAGGTTTTTGATGAAGCGCTTTGATGCCATAAAAGAATGCAGCAAAAATAGGCAATAAAAAAATTGTACCGCCACTAAAGTGGGACTACGATTTTTTATTTCACATAAACCGCCTTCTGTATCAATGGACCGGAAAGGTTTTCCTTCCATAATGAAACAAAATAAACCCCGGCCGCAAGTCCTTCCGGGTTCCAGGTCCGGTGTTCTAATTCAGAAGTAATTGTGAAACTTTTCACAAGAAGTCCCTGTTCATTGACAATCCTGATCTCCCCAGCCCTTTCGATTTCAACTGATATTTCAAAAGTATCGGATGAAGGATTTGGGTAAATCTTCAGTTGGTTTTTTCCCGGCGAAGGGTTTTCCAGGCCGCCGACTGACATTTCTTTCACGGCGAGGGTATATTCTCCTGTTTTCAATTCAGGGACGATGATGTTCCCGATATTCCATGGGCCCAGGCGTTCAAAGGGAATCTCCTGCCAGTCGTCTGCCGTCCCTGGCCGGTAAAGGATGACCAGTGTATCGGCGGAGGTGACAATCAGGGTATTGTCGAGATAATTGTTCCTTGAATAGAAAAATTTTCCCGTAGCCTGAAATCCCTCCGGCACGATACCATCGATCCGCCAGTAGCGGTAATCGGAAAGCCTTAAGCCCGGAACAGCATTCTTCAGGCTGTCGGGGGGCGCCCAGTTGTGCGTGACCTGGAGGAAAACGGAATCGATGACCTGTCCGACTTCAATGTTGCAAAACGTGTTTTCGAATGTATACTCCCCGGTGTTTTTGATGGTTTTATAATTATCGGTAGTGGCATCGAACATCTCTTCTTCGGGATCAACGAGGATTACAGATGGATGAAAAGGGACAATTTTCGCTGAAACTCCCACTGAACCGCTGAAATGGACCGTATCGGCAAAGTGGTTCCAGTCATCATCCATGAAGAGTAATTCGACAATATTCCCATTGCCGGTGAATGCCGGCCCTTTGCGTTTCTGTTTCATGTGGACGGCCACTTCATATTCATTTTCTGCCCGGGAAACGTTGAATGAGTCGATCGAATAATGCGGCGTCCCGGAATTCAGCACGAAATTGTCGAAAAAGCCGGCCATGTCAATCCCGGTATAGGATGTCATGAAGTCGCGCATGTCATAGGATGATGCGGGCTGGAAGGCAAATTCACCGATAAAGGCTTTCAGCGTTTCGAAGAACAGGCTGTCGCCCAGGTAGAATCGCAGGGCCTGCACGACGGTGGCCCCGCGATCGTATGCCGACATGCCATAGGTATATTCCTGCGGGATCTGGTTGAGGGGGAAATAGGAACCGTCGCCGGAGGGGGTATGGCAAAATTGCAGCACGCTGCCGTGCTTTCCCCGCATATCCTGCCGGAAGGCCGACTCGTTGCCGTAAAGCGGTATTACATAGTAAGAACCGAAAAAGGTGGCCCACCCCTCGTTGATCCACATCTCTTCTGCCGAGGAGCAGGTGACCTTGTCTCCCATCCACATGTGGGTAAGCTCATGAGCCATTAACCACTCATAAGTGGTATTGCCGTTGATGGTGCTGTGCGGGACGAAAATATTGGTAGCATGTTCCATGGCGCCGATGGCTGTGCTGGTATAGCCCACGCGGTCCCATGAATAGTGGCCCATGCAATCCTCGAATATGGCCAGGATCTCTTTCAGGTTCACGAAAGTGCCCGCCACTTTGCCGGCGTCCTGCGGCCTGACATAGTAATCGATCGGCACCTGGCCGTTGATGCCTGCAAAGGTATCGCGAACCACGGTGTAGTCGCCGGCAGCGATGGATGCCAGATAGGTAGGGACCGGCTGGTTCAGCTGCCAGTGGTAGGTGATGGTACCGTTGGTATTCACCGTTTCATCCATCAGGACGCCGCCGGCCACAGCGATTTTTCCTTCCGGAAGGGTGCAGAAAACATCATAGGTGGCCCGATCGGTGAAATTGTCGATGCACGGGAACCAGCTTTTTCCAAGGTTGTGGGGAATGGAGACAAACCCCACGCCGAGGTTAAATGCATATTCTCCCGAAAAATGAAATCCGCCCCAGCTTTCGTGAAAGGGAATTCCATGGTAATCAATTTTTACCGCTGCCGTGTCGCCGGGTATCAGGGTTGTTGTCAAAGGAATGTTCAGCAAACTATCGGTTTGATAGAAATCTGTAACTTCCATTGCATCAACCCAGACGGCCGTGACGGTCAAGTCAATGAGATCGAGGCTGATTTCATTCACCGGCCCGGAAAGGGGTGTGAGCCAAACGGTTGTGGTGGCAAGTAATTCGTGGCTTTCAAAGTTGATGTCATGGAGGCGGATCTCATAATGTATGGCGTCAAAATTACCGGAAGGACTGCGTAATTGGCCTTTTGCAGCGGAAAGGAAGATAACGGGGATCAGAAAAAGAACGATAGCCAACATCCGGACACCTATCTTTAGGTAAGGTTTACAAGGAAAAAATATTTTCATTTTCAAATTGATTTTAAGTCTATAAAAGTATAAAATCTCTCAAAAATCCATACATTTGAAGCATTAAGAATACCTGACAATCTTATCAACATGAAATTCCTGAAAAAAAGAAGGAACGTTATTCTGGTTGTATCCGGCATACTGATTGTGACAGTCTTGGTCATCCTGGCGATCAACAAGGGCAGTGACCGCAGCGGGATTAAGGTCACCGCAGAGAAGGCCCAGGATCGGACGATCGTCGAGATTGTTTCAGCCAATGGAAAGATACAGCCCGAGAAAGATATCAAGATCAGCCCGTATATTTCGGGGGAGGTAATAGAACTGTTTGTTAAGGAGGGCGATCAGGTGAAAATGGGAGACCTTTTAGCCAGGATCGATCCTGAGATTTACCGGGCCAATTACGACCGGATGAAGGCCATGCTGAATTCACAGAAGGCGTCGGAGGCCAATGCACAGGCCCGGGTGGCACAGGTGGAGGCCCAGTTTCGCAATGCGGAGCTGAGTTTTAACCGGAGCAAGACTTTATGGGAGCAGAAGGTGATTTCAGATGCGGAGTTTGATGCTGCAAAATCTTCTTACGAGGTGGCCAAAGCGGAACAGGAGGCGGCTTTGCAAACCCTGAAGAGCGCCCAGTACAGTGTTGAAAGCGCCAAAGCTTCGCTGGCCGAAGCGGAGGAGAACCTGGTCAAGACTTCCGTCCGTTCCCCCAGTGATGGTTCGGTCTCCAAGTTGAATGTGGAAAAAGGAGAACGGGTAACCGGGGCATCGCAATTCTCAGCCGGTACTGAGATCATGCGCATCGCCAACCTGGATAACATGGAGGTGAATGTGGAGGTAAATGAGAATGATATTGTTCGGGTTTCATTAAATGATACCTGCGTGATTGAAGTCGATGCCTACCTGAACCGGGAATTCAAGGGAATTGTGACGGAGATCGCCACATCGGCCACCACATTGGGGGTAAGCGCCGATCAGATCACCAATTTCAATGTTAAAGTGCGGATATTACCTGAATCTTACCTGGACATGGTTGATCCTTCGGGTAAGATCAGGTCGCCTTTCCGGCCGGGCATGTCGGCTACAGTGGATATACAGACGGCTACAGTTTTTGATGCCCTTACCGTGCCGATCCAGGCCGTCACCACCAGGGCAGACACTACAGGTTTGGTGAAGGAGGAAGATGCCAACATCGAAGTGGCCGCTTTGAAAAGCGAGGTGAAAGAATATGTATTTCTTGTGGATGATGGCCAGGCGCTGATGACAGAAGTAAAAACCGGCGTTCAGGACAATACCTATATCCAGATCACAGAAGGGCTGGAAGAGGGGCAGGAGGTGATCACCGGGCCCTACCGGGCGGTATCAAGACGTCTCAAAAACGGGGATGCGATCAGAGTGGTTGACAAGAAGGAGCTTTATGCCGAAGAAAGTAAGTAAACGCCAGCCATAATTTATACGCCATTCAGTTGCCCCGAATCTTACATATTGAAACAGCCACCCAGGTCTGCTCGCTAGCCCTGTCGGAGAGAGGACAGCTCAAATTTCTGCGTGAAAGCAGTCAGAAAAATATTCATTCCTCAGTGGTCACCGTTTTTATCGAAGAGATGATGCGTGAAAGCGGCTGGCCATTTATCTCACTCGACGCCGTATCGGTCAGCATGGGGCCGGGGTCCTATACCGGTTTGCGGATTGGTGTTTCCACCGCCAAAGGTATTTGCTATGCGCTGGATAAACCGTTGATTGCCATTGGTACGCTACAGGCTATGGCGGCGGGGATGGCAGGGATGGAGTCCCTGCCAACAGGGACTCCATCCCTCTTCTGCCCGATGATCGATGCGAAACGGATGGAAGTTTACAGTGCCCTTTACGACCAGGGACTCCATCCCGTCCGGGAAATCCTCGCCGAGATCATTACGGAAGAATCCTTCACGGAAGAACTCAGGGATCATACGGTCGTTTTTGCAGGCGATGGTGCGGCAAAATGCAAGCCCCTGCTGCAAAACCATCCCAATGCTGTCTTCCTGGATGATTTCCGCCCTTCCGCCAAATTCATGATCCCCCTGGCGGAAGAGAAGTTTCGCCGGCAGCAATTCGAAAACACGGCCTACTTCGAACCGTTTTACCTGAAGGACTTTATCCCCGGCATTCCGAGGGTAAAAGGGCTTGCATGATAGGTTTAAGGTTTAAGGTTTAAGGTTTAAGTGGGGGAATATTTTAAAGTGTTGAGGTTTAAGGGTTAAGGTTTAGGTTCGGGCTATTATTTTATTTCTTGAGATTTTGTGGTTTTAACAATTTTTGTTAGCATTTTAATGATTTCATCGATCTCTTTGAGAAGGTCTTGAAAGTTGTAACATTTTTTGATAGAGCGGAATAATACTCATTGTATAAAAATATGCTTTACCACCAACAATACTTTCTTTCATAATTCATGGATTTTATCTATTAATCCAGAAAAATGAAAAATATACCCACTCTGTTAAAAAAATTCCCGAACTTAAACCTTAAACCCTAAACCTCAACACTGAGATCAATGCGGATCGTTCCCCTTCTGGCAGCATTGCGGCAGCTTATCATGTGCTACCTGGTCGGCTTCCACATCATCGGCATCATAGCCCAGTTTTGAGATGGCTTTGCGCAGCTTGTCCGGGTCGGTTTTACGTGGATCATAACCGATAGTAACCACCTTGGTCTCATCATCAAGGTCCACTTTTTTGACTCCCCTTTCAAAGGCGATATTGCCTTCGATCCGTTCTTCGCACATGCCACATACCGCCGAAGTCTTGATTTCCACTTCTTCGTAATTCTTCTTCTTTTCCTGTGCAAACACAGGACCGCTGATCATCAGAGATATCATCATCATTACAGCAACTATTGAAAATTCTGTTTTCATCTCATATTAATTCAAAATTCAAAATTCAAAATTCAAAATTCCTTACAGTCTGTCATGCTTCAACAGGAACCTCACCCCGAGATACACTTTTATCCCCGAAATTGGCCCCCAGATATTGGAAGCATCGAAATGCGGACCAAAGGGGTCTTCCGAGGCGATAATGGGATGATTTTGCTTGTAGTTTGCGAGGTTTTCACCTCCCAGGTAAAACTCCCATTTTTTGTAAAATCTGGTTACCTGGGCATTCAGCACAGTATAAAAAGGTGATTCAGACTCCATCCGGTATTGTTCCGGGAACATGGCAGTAGAGGGGATCCTCGAAGGCCCGTTGAATTGCGCGGTCACGTCGAACTGCCATTTTCTCAAGTTCGTAGCATAGGAAGCCGTAACCAGTCCTTTGTATTTGTTCACCAGCGGTTCACGCTGTAACTGCTCATCGATGGTCATTTTCACATCGTTGTAACGGAAGGCAAGCGTGACATCCATCCGGCGGATCAGCTCATACTTCATCTCCACCTGCCAGGTGTTGGCATAAGACGGGCCGTCGAGGTTATAGACCCTGATCTGGTCGAGGTTCTGCTCTTTGTCGATGATCACCTGGCTCGTGAACCCGGTGCGGTAATACTCTGCACTGATGCTCAATTCACGTCCCAGGATATCCACATATTGTGTCAGGTTGATGCCATAATTCCAGGCATGCTCCATTTTGAGCTTTTCGGTGAATATAAAATAGCGTGATGTGGTGAGCAGCGACAGGTTTTCCGCGATGACGCTGGCCGAGCGCGATCCCCTTCCTGCCGATACCCTTGCCACGAGCTTCGGCATGATGTTGTATTTGAGATGGAGCCTCGGTGTGAGGAAGACGCCGAACAGGCTGTTGTAATCGCCACGCAGTCCCAACAGGAGGGTGAACTTGTCAGGCACTACCCAGGAATATTCAGCGAATATGCCGGGAGTGTGCTCTGTCCGGATAAAAGCCGAATCGTTCAGGGTTTCGTCAAAATTGTCCAGGTTGTAGCTGATCCCCGTTGTGATGGTGTGTGCAGTGTTCCCGATCCAGGTTTGCAGCATCAGGTTGCTGTAAAAGTTATGCTGAGTGGCATCGTAAGTATTCAGCCCAAAGAATGCGTCCAGGTCGTGGTAAATATACGAGTTGATCCAGCCGATGCTGCTTTCGGGGCGGTTCAGGAAGAAACCCGTTTTGCTGAAAGCCTCCAGGCGGTTGGTAAGTATCCTGGTCCCATAGAAATCTTCAGATCCCGGCTCTTTATTGTTATAATATTCCATTTGTCCTCCCTGCCGGTCTTCGTTCAGATATTTCACGCCGAACATCCCTTCCATTACTTCGGAATTATAATTCCAGCGGTTGAACAGGTTCACCTGGGTAAACATGGGGTCATCGATGAAACCGTCGTGATTATGGTCGAATGTGGCAGCCTGATTGGAAATATGGCCAAAAACAGCGGTATTCCAGCGCGGGCTGACCCGGATGGAGCTGTTCACATTGCCTTCTACACGTCCTATCTGGTTGACGTACAGGTTCAGAAAGAGCATTTCCTGGTTTTCAGGCTTTTTGTATTCGACATTGATCTGGCCGGTGACTGATTCATAGCCGTTTTTCACCGAGGAGGTTCCTTTGGAGACCTGGATCGACTCCATCCAGGAGCCGGGGATATATGACAAACCATACGAAGAGGCAAGCCCCCGCAGATTGGGGATGTTTTCAGTCTGCATCTGGCTGTATTTTCCCGCCAGACCGAGCAGTTTGATCTGCTTCGCCCCGGTGATGGCATCGCTGTAATTCACATCCACCGAGGCGTTGGTCTCGAAGCTTTCCGACAGGTTGCAGCAGGCGGCCCGTTTCAGCTCGCCCATGGTGATCTGCTGGGTAAGGATCGGATCGTTCCGTGATATGTGGGCCCCGGGAGCCCTTTCCAGTACTTCGACCTCCGCCAGGGTCTTGTTGTTCCGCAGGATCACTTCAATCGATTCGCCTGGATGAGCATGGAGCGTATCGTTGATATAGCCGACATAGCTTACAACCAGGTAATGATTTATGCTTCCGACGGTTTCAAGCGAGAATGCCCCGTTCTTATCTGTGGCTGTGCCATGACTGGTTCCTTCCCAAAACACATTGGCTCCGGGAAGAGGTGTTTTCTCCTGGCTGGCGCTCAGCTCGTACACAAATCCTTTGATGGATTGTGCAGGTGAGATTTGACCTGACAGCAGGATGATGATAAATGATATGATCAATTTGAGTTTCATTATTACCTGATTTTATTAGATGAATGATAAGGAAACCTTTGTGTAACTCTGTGAGAGATTAATATTTCTCACAGATTTACACAGATTGTAAACACAGATTTACACGGAGTGGTTAAACCAGGCAATGGTCTGTTTTGAGCTGGTGGAGATGGTTCACCAGCTCCCGGCCGTAGAGCGGGGGAGGGATGTCATTGAATTTTTGAACGGGTGTGGTATAATCCTGCTCGACTGCCAGGAGGCTGCTGCCCGTCAGTATTTGCACAAAGCTGACAATGAATTTGAGAGAGATTTTATCAAACTGATAATTAAAATCGTCAGAGATTTTCAGATAGGTTTCGGTTGTCTGGCAGCAATCGTCGTCATGGCAGTTTTTTTCGGTTTTATCAGTGCCACAGCATGTATGATCAGCTATCATACAGCAGGAAGCCGCTGAAGATTCACTTTCATGGTGACAGGGGGCCTCCACGAATATCGAAGCGGTTTTCTCCCCGGCACAACGGCAGAAGTGTTCATAAACCGAAAACCCGCCCGTTGCCATGATCAGCAGGGCTGCCAGGAAGATGATACTGGTATTTTGCACAACGGTTCTCATGAGAGATGATACAAAGATACATATAAAGTTTGGAATATGATGAAAAAGTTTGTTTCGTGTTTTTTGTTTCGTGTTTTTTGTCTTCTGTCTACTGACTTCTGACTTCTATCTTCTCAAGAATTTTCCTATATTTGAAACTTCAATCACAAAACCTTTGAACCATGGAGTACGAAATCTTACAATTAACTGTTGATGAAAACATTGCCATCGTCACAATCAACCGGCCTCAAGCCCTGAATGCCTTGAATGCACGATTTTTCAAGGAGATGGATGCCATGGTCAGCCAGGTATCCGGCATGGAGGAGATCCGGGTGATGATCATAACGGGAGAGGGGAAGGCGTTTGTGGCAGGCGCCGACATTGCCGAAATGGTTGACATGACCCCGGAGGAGGGAATTGCTTT
Organism: Bacteroidales bacterium; assembly: GCA_046484945.1. Lineage (GTDB taxonomy): Bacteria > Bacteroidota > Bacteroidia > Bacteroidales > JAGOPY01 > JAGOPY01. The sequence continues at coordinate 24,986 of JAWOHY010000198.1, read as the reverse complement.
TTCAAAGGTAGGGCAGAACACGTTCAGGAGTCTGGAGAAGATGGATATCCCGGTGATTGCCGCCATCAATGGCTTCGCGTTGGGCGGTGGCCTGGAGCTGGCAATGGGCTGTGATTTCCGCATCGCCAGCAACAAGGCGAAGTTCGGCCAGCCGGAGGTGAACCTGGGTATGATCCCGGGTTATGCCGGCACCCAGCGTTTGCCAAGGCTGGTAGGTCTCGGAGATGCGCTGATGCTGCTGATGAGCGGTGAAATGATCGGTGCTGAGGAGGCGTTGCGGATCGGGCTGGTACAAAAGGTTACCGAACCGGAACAACTGATGGAAGAGACACTGAAGATGGCAAAAATCATTGCCTCGAAAGGCCCGATGGCCGTCAAAAAGGTAAAATACGTAGCCCGTAACGGGCAGCTTATGCATCTCGACGAAGGCAGCAAGCTCGAATCTGAATTCTTCGGAACACAGTTCAAAGCCGAAGGCGAAGAAGGCATGCGGGCATTTTTAGAGAAAAGGAAAGCGAACTTTTAATATCAAAATATGGATTACTCAGAAAAACTACAAAATGTAACTGTCCTCGGCGCTGCGGGCAAAATGGGCAGCGGGATCCTGTTGCTCACGGCAGTGGAGATGGCCGATCAAAGCCTGAAGCCTGAAAACAGAGGGAAGGCCTTTGCTCTCCATGCGATGGATGTGTCGAAGGATGGCCTGGCAGGGCTGATGCTGTACCTCAGGGCTCAGGTGCAGAAAATTGCTGAAAAGAAAACAGTAGCGCTTCGAAAGCTTTATGCCGACCGTACTGGTCTGATCGAGAATGAAGAGATCATCAACCAGTACATTTTCGATGTGATGAGCCTGGTCAGGCCTACCACCCGTCTGGAAGCGGCATACGACTCCACCCTCATCTTCGAAGCGGTCAGCGAAAACCGGGCATTGAAGGTGAAGCTGTTGTCGCAGATCGATCAGAACAATGCCGAAAAGCCCTGGTTCTTCACCAATACCTCCTCGGTTCCGATACATCTGATCGATGAGGAGGCCGGATTGGGCGGAAGGGTGCTGGGATTCCATTTTTACAACCCGCCGGCCATACAGAAGCTGGTGGAGCTGATCGTGACGGACAAGACCAATCCCGAAATGATCGCATTTGCGAAAGCTTATGCAAAAAGCCTGGGGAAGGTGGTGGTTCTGGCCAACGATTTTGCCGGTTTTATTGGTAACGGACATTTCATGCGCGATGCACTCCATGGCATCCATGCCGCTGAAAAGCTGGCGAAAGAGATGCCGTTTGCCGAGGCCGTTTACATGGTGAACCGCGTTTCGCAGGATTTCCTCATCCGACCCATGGGTATCTTTCAATTGATTGATTATGTGGGGATCGATGTCGTGTCCTTCATCATGAACGTTATGAACCCTTTCCTCCCGGATGAAGATCTCCACAGTGACCTGCTGGACCGGATGATCTCCCTCGGTGTTACAGGCGGACAATACTCCGACGGATCGCAGAGAGACGGTTTTCTTAAATATGAAAAGGGTAAGCCGGTGGCCATTTATGATCCGGACACCAAAGCCTATGTTGAGATAGCCGGCTTCAGGGAAAAATGTGATGAACGTCTGGGGCCCGCACCGGCTTCCCTGATCCCGTGGAAAGCGGCTGTTAAGGTCAAAGCGAAAGACCAGGCCTTTGGCAGCATTTTTGGAGAGATGAAGTCGATGGATACCCTCGGCGCCCGGCTGGCGTCGGAATATGGCCGGCGTTCGAACGAGATAGGGAAAAAGCTGGTGGCTGACAAGGTGGCCCATAACACTGATGACGTCAATACCGTGCTGCTGACAGGGTTCTTCCATGCCTACGGCCCGGTGAACGGGTATTTCTAAGATGCAGTATTGTAATTACAACGAATTACAACGAATTACAACGAATTACAAATAATAAAGTCTAATGAGCAAACCACATAAAAAAATCTATTTGGCAGCCGGGTTCAACACGGTTTCGATGGGTACCGGCCGTCGCGAGTTCAATCCGAAGAAGGTCCGTCCGGGCATTGAGCATTATTTTAACGAAGCGGTGCAGGGCACGCTGAAACAGATCGGCGGGGCGAAGCATGTCGATGAGTGCGTGGTGGGGAATTTTATGGCAGCACGATTCAACAAGCAGGCGCACCTGGGTGGCTTTTTCCCGATGGCTGATCCTGAATTGCAGTTCAAACCCGCGCTCCGGGTGGAAGGGGCCTGCGCCTCCGGCGGCCTGGCACTGGTTACCAGCATCAAGAACGTACTGGCCGGCACGGCGGATGTTTCACTGACAGTCGGCATTGAAGTGCAGAACACGGTCAAAGCTATTTACGGCGCGGATATCCTGGCGGGAGCCGGCTGGTTCCAGAAGCGGAAAAACGGGCATGCCTATTTCTTCCCGGGCCAGTTCAGCGACAGGGCAGGGGCATATTATGAGAAATACGGCATGGATTATGCCCGGATGGGGATGGGACGGTGGTTCCGCAATGCGATCGAAAATGCCAGGCTTTGCCCCACGGCACAGGAGTATGAAAACAAGGTCGAAGACCTGGAGGCGCTGTATAATAAGATGAAGCCTAATGGCGCCGCTTTTGTCGACCACCTGAACGTGCTGGATTGCTCCAAGGTTTCCGACGGGGCTTCATGCGTGGTAATTTGTTCCGAAGAGGGGCTGAAGCGTTGCGGCATACCGAAGAGCGAGGCGGTAGAGATCGTTTCCTGGGCCCACAAAGTACGTAATCTTACGGAAGATCCTGTCGACCCGACCGAACTGATCACGATCAAAAAGGCTGCTTTGGGGGCACTGGAAGATGCCGGCATTGGCATTCAAGACCTGGCGACGATCGAAACGCACGATTGCTTTTCCATTGCCGGAGTCCTTGCCACTGAAGCGCTCGGCTTTGCCGGACAAGGCAAAGGGGCGCAGTTTGTGGCGGAAGGCCACACTTCCCGCGATGGCATGATCCCGATGAATACTACCGGCGGTTTGATCGGCTGGGGGCACCCGACCGGCGGCACCGGCGTGCACATGGCTGTGACCGTATGGGAACAACTGACCGGAAAAGCGGGCGATGCACAGATCGCTATTTCTCCTGAAAAACCTTATGCACTCAGCATCAATATGGGTGGGGATGATGTGACGGTTGTCGCAGCGGTTTATAAACGTGGAAGTGTTTAGTTTTAGGTTTAAGGTTTGAGGTTTAAGGTTTAAGTTGGGGATTTTGTTATTTGAGGATGATGAATTTTTTTGAATCGATCATCTTATTCCCCTGTTTAAGGATGACGAAGTAACTTCCGGCACGGTACGATCCGGTATTTAGTTGTAATCCGGCCTGTTCGCCTGTAATCGTGATTTCCTGCAGGATCGTTCCGGAAGAGTTGACTATGCTCAGAGTATAATTACTGCCCGAACTTAAACCTGAAAACTTAAACCTTAACACTTCTCTCGCCGGGTTCGGCCATAATGCCATGCCTCCTTGCCCCCATGCCTCCATGCCCTCATATTCCCTGCCTCCCACAAACGGATTAACAAACAAATGCACCGGCACATTGAACAGGCTGTCGATTCCATAGATGAATGTCAGGTACGTTAAAAGTGAGTCTGATATAATTCCTTCCGAATCGAAATGAACGGTGATATTGCCATTTCCACCGGCCGGCAGCGTGCCGGTAAGGGTTCCGCTAAGGCTGATCCATTCCAGTGTATCGGGATAAGTGATATAGTAATTCATTGTGGAGCCGGTGTTGTTGGTAAACGAAAGCATCTCACTTTCCTGTTCATCCGGAGGCAGCTGCTTCAGGATACTCATCGGGCTGAAGATGATATCGGGATAGAGCATCCGCATGGCTGCGTTGTAAATATTAAGCCTGCCACCGGTAACCGATTTGCCTAGCAAAGTGGGAAGAGGGTCGGTGCCATCCAGAATGTACTGCTTGATGACCAGCGCCATACCGGCCGGATCGTTGTGATAGGCTTCCATAAAAGCCGTATCTGCAATGGAGAACATATATGCAATGGCCCCTGCCACGTGCGGCGATGCCATCGAAGTGCCCGTTTTATTACCATATGCATTGCCTTGTCGGGTTGAATAGACCTGGGTGCCCGGCGCCCCCAGATCAATGGTCGTGAGGCCGTAACCGGCAAAAGTACTCAGGTTGTCGTTATTATCCGTATTTGTGACGGAGATCAGGAATTCGCTCGGGAATGCTGTCGGGATATCGCCGACTTCATCGATGTTCCAGTTGGCGTTTGCCGTTGCCCCGGCGCTCAGCACACCCAGCACACCCAGCGAATCATACATCATTCCCCAGATAGGGAAATCTTCCGGCTGCCCCATATTAACTCCAAAGGATGCATTGGTCGAAGCAATGAAAGCCCCTTTTGTGCCATCGCTTTCATTATACCGGGCACGCATCTCGAGCACATAAGCGTAAGCTGCCACTACGTACGACTCCACAGTGCCTGACCCAACCACCGGCATTACCCTGACATTCCAGTTCACCCCTGTCACGCCTTTATCATTATTTCCTTTAGCCGCCGCAATCCCGGTGACATGCGTACCATGGTCCCTTTCGATGATATTCCCGGAATTGGAATAAACATTCCAGCCATGGTAATCATCAATATACCCATTGCTGTCATCGTCGATACCGTTGCCGGGAATCTCCAGATAGTTTTTCCAGAAACGAAGGTCTTCATGGGTCAGGTCAAATCCATCGTCGATAACGGCGATCACAATCGTGTCGCCGGTGGCTGTGATCCCTGAAGTGCCGATTTCCCATGCCTCCGGTCCGTCGATGTCGGCATCGTCAGTGCCGCCTGTCTGGCCGGTATTGTGCATGTTCCATTGCAGGTCGAAATACTGATCCGAAGGGATCAGCTGGCGGTGTTCGATGAAATGGTTGAACTGGGCAAGTTCCACATACGGGTGGTTTTTAATTTCCTGCAAGACCCTTTCATCGTTAAATATTCCGGTTTTAAATCGTAACAGGTGTATATTCAGCCTATTGGATAATTTCCGGATGGGCTCGATTTCGAGATACTGGTATTCGTTCAGGAAAGCCTGGAATATTTCTTCCTGCTGCACCGGTGAAATATCTGAACGCATCTTCACCATGATCTCACCGTCGACATAAGGTTTTTCATTTTTTCCGACCGGTTTTTGGGAGATCAATAATGGGATCAGGAAGATGATAACCAGGAAAGGTATGATGTTTCTCATAATTTTAATTCTTGGGGCTGCAAAAATAACAAATAAACAGGTATATTGTTTTTTGCGTTCATCTGCGTTTTCATCCGCGAAAATCAGCGAGAAACCATGGTTATTCTTTTATTTTCAGGAATTTTACAGAGGATGAACGGCCGTTTTCAAACTGCACCCGAAGCTGATAAAATCCTTGCCGGAGATCGGAAACATCAATCTCAAAAGGAAAATGTTGTACCGCTGAAATAGATTTCAGTTTTCGTCCCATCATATCAAAAACACAAAGATCGACTGGCAGGTCCTCTGCGCTGCCCATCGATCCTTCAGACTTCGTCTTCAGGACAGGCCGCCAACCGCTGACCAAAATTTTAGAGCCGGCAGGATTCGGATAGACTTGCAGCAAAAATGATTGATTCGACTTCTCTTTCACACCTACCGTGCCATCGGTAATCGTGAATGCTGCGGGGGTGACACTGGTTTGGGAAGGATCTCCGGAAGTAACGGTATAGCGGATATAGCAATTATCGGATATAACCGGCGGGACAAGCCACTGGTAACGTCCGTTATCCGGCAGGTCATCGGCGATGAGGGTCCACGGGCCTTCGGGCCCAGAGGAGGAATACTCTAATTTAACCTGCGAGCCGGAGCTTCCCGGCACAGCTGTTATCCAGTCGATAAAGCGAACAGCGCCCTGCCACAGCACTTCATGCCCGCGGGGAAAGACCGGTTTGATATAAAGGCTTAGGGGGACTGATGATTCACGGTAACACCTCAGGTGGTTTTTGTAACTGATCCATGTGCCTACCTGTTCCAGGAAGACAATATCCGGATACCCGTTGTGGTCGACATCTCCCCCGACCCGGAAGGCCTTTGCATAGCCTGGTGAACCGGAGGCAAAGGTGGCATCGGGCGTCCAGTTACCGGTGCCATCGCCGAGGTAGAGCTGGAATGTTCCCCTGCCGAAAACGGCCAGATCAATGAAACCATCCATATTCATATCGGCCAGCTGGGTCATTTCATGGGTTCCTGAAGAAGGGAGATTGCCTGACCAGTCTTCCCATTGCTGGTCATTGTCATTCCAGGCATAAACGAACACGCCCCCGGAATAACTGGTATAAGCCAGGTCTAGAAAGCCATTGTTATTGATGTCTCCAAGGGAAGGGCCGTTTCTCCCGATACTGCCTGCAGGTGGCAGGCCCTGGTCATTGATGGTGAAATTACCGGTACCGTCTCCGAAAAATACGGTGCCATATTCATAGCTGGCAATGAAGTCCATGAAGCCATCATTATTGATATCACCGAATTCGAAGATCATATCGGAATTACCGCCTGTCATGCTATATGCAGGGCTCCATGTGCCGTCCATATTGTTCAGGTAAACCCTGACGCCGTTGCAGCATCCGAAAGAGATGCTACCGAGATCCAGGTCGCCGTCGTTATCCACATCGGCAAAATCGGTGCCGAACATGCCATAGGTTTCGCCGCTGGTAGCCAACCCGTCATCCCAGGGGGTCCAGTTCACCCCGGAACCGTCGCCCAGGGCCACCTCAATCAACTGATCGCCCAGGTCATTACCGGAATAGTTATGGTGCATGCCATATCCGACATCCATGAGGCCGTCGTTGTTCACATCACCCGCCGCGATGCCGCCATATCCAAAATTACCGGTCATTTGCACGCTCCAGGTACCCTGCCCGTCACCGAAATAAACCATGATGCCATGGATGCCGGCATTGATATAAGGGCTGCCGTGATCACCGATAGAAATAATATCAACGAATCCATCCTGGTTCATGTCGGCAAATTCAAGCTCAGAACGTCCGCCTTCCCATTCCGGGCTCGCCATCCCGCTGGAGGATTGAACGTAGACCAGCGGCTGGCGAGCACTGGGATCATATTTTTGGGAGATGAGATCGCCTGTTGTGACAATCAGGCAGAAAAGCGCGAAAATCAGATAATTTGGTTTCATTTTAATTTTTTCTTTAAAATTAAAAAGAATCAATCAATTTTATTCAGTTTCTCGCTGAGAAATATAAGCAATAGCTAATCTGAAGTCTTAATAAATTTTGCCGAAGCCGATTGCCCGTCTGTGGTTATCAACTGGATAATATGTAATCCGTCAGGGATCGATGAAACATTAATCGGGAAGGGGAAACTTTGTACATTTTGAATTTGCATCAGAGTCCGGCCGAAGAGGTCGGTGATGATGAGCGAGGTTTGCCCGTTTGCCGTTTGCCGTTTGCCGTTTGCCGTTAGCCGTTTGCCGTTAGCCGTTAAATCTAAGCTGACATTAATTATCTGTTTCGCAGGATTTGGGTAAATGCTGATGGAAAAATCGTTTGCTTCTCTGGTGATTTCATCGATACGGGTTGGGTTGACATAGATGCCGAAGAAATCCAGGTATCGCTGCAGCAATTCTGAGGTGGTAGAAGGGGGGAGATCGCCGAGTGTACCAAGTTCAAAGAGCGATCCGATAGTTTTAAAAAAGCCTGCATCATGGGCAACGGCGCAGGGCCTGCCCTGTAAGCCATTGTGCAGAACGGCATAGGCGGGTGAGATAGGGTCCAGGTAATAAAAACTGAACGGAAATTCGGCATTGTTCAGTAAACGGATACCATGGGTAAATGTATTTTCCGATCCGGAAAGGGTATCGCAAAGGGTAACGCCATTCAAAGGGGTAATGTTGAAGCGGCTGTGCACAGGGGTCTGTGGGTCGTCTTTCCAGGTCTTTTTCCCTTCCATGTAAATATAGCCCCCGCCATCAAGGTAATCTGCCAGCACCCTGCCTTCATGCCATGTCAGGACATGGTTCGAACCGTGGTATCCCAGGCTGATGAAGAGAGACTGGAATTGGTCAATGCCTTCAGGGATGAATGTGCTATAGACATTGATAATATTCATATCATCCAGCATGTCACGGATCACGGGGCCCGAATGAGTGTTTGGATCCAGATCGATCAGCAGGACGGGCGTCTTGCCGATCCTTATCTCAAGGGTATCAGAGAAAGAAAGCCCGGGTTCTGATCCGGTGGTGAAGACAAGCTTTGCAGGGAATCCACAGGGTATTGATTCCTCGGCATACAGGGTGAATGAACGGGAAATCGTGGCGCCTTTTGTAAAAGTTCCATATGACTGCACCGGGTTTCCCAATACCTGCAATTCGGGATTGAGAGATACAAGTTGCCCGATCACTTCATGGATACCGGCGGTTCCCATATTTTGCAGCGTGACCAGGAAATCCGCTGTTTCTCCCGGATCCAGGATGTTGTTATCCCCATCATCCACTATTACCTGCCTGATCCGGAGATCCGGGGCGTGGGCTTTGAAAAGAAGCGCTTTTTGCCATGAACTGCTGTCGGACAGCAATACCGCCGAAAGAGAAAGATCATGCTGATCGGGCACTTCCACAGATACCAGAAAAGAAAAAGCACCAGAGATGATGATCTCCTCCCCGGGCAACAGGTCACCTATGACAACACTGCTATCCTGCAAGATGATGAAGTCGTCATGGCTGGAAATGTTCATTATCAGTTCCCCGAGTGTTTGGGCGCCATGATTCCGTAATTTGAGATCCAGGATAACGGAATCTCCGTAATGGATCAGGCTGTCGCCCTGAGAATGGACGGTAAACCAAGCCAGGGGGCCGGAAGACAACTGGAAGTCTTTTACATCAGCGACACGGTTTTTATCGGTCACCCTCACCGACAGGTCATAGATGTAAGTTTCATCCAGCATTTCTGCTTCAAGCCAACCATCATCCGAGAGTGACAGTCCTTGCGGAAAGCGGGCCGGCAGGAAGGCAACCCGGTGCCCCGGGGAAATGGCATGTGACCTGTATAAAGGCGACTCAAAGTAATCCAGCATATTTCCTGCCGAAATACCACCTATCCATTTCAATCCATCCAGGGTGGCCGGGCCGTATATAAATTCGGTTTTGCCGTCATGCCAGAGCTTAACGGCAAAATTAAACTCTGTGGACATGGGTTTTGGGCTCCATGACAATTTCCACCGGAAGGTAGCTGAGATGGAGTCTGTTTCATACCACGCCCCATCCTCATCATCGAAAATGGTGAAGTTTTGGTGCGTCATCGGGGTGATGATACGATTGCTCCGCAGATGCAGGTCGTAATCAAACAGGTAAGGCCAGGGCAATTGTGTTTTGTCAAATTGAATATGGCCATCAATGTGAATATAGACGGTATCATATTTTTTTCCAAAGAAGGGAAATTCAAAGCCTAATGGGATCGCTACAAGTGAGTCGCCTGAAGTATCAGGCAGGACCTGGTTGTCCATGATCATGGGAAATGAAGTCTGTGACTGTTCCATCCGGTAATAATGCCGAAATGTCCAGTCATACGCAGGTGTGCCACCGGTGGCATTGAGCTGGAATTGATAGGGGTCATCCGTTGTGAATGCCGGCAGCACCTCCGTGGTAACGGCTACTTTATCAAAAACCGGCGTATGAACGAGCGCTGCAGTTGTTCGGTTATGGTTGAGCAGCGTCAGCGGTACTTCATCAGAAATGACTTCCACCATTCCGCTGGTATAATCGATCAGGAAGAAGGAGATGATTTCGCCGTCACCTTCGCCATAGGGATCATTCTCATCGACAATCAGGAAAAACTTTGCAGGATTCCCGGGGCTGACATGTGTGAGCAATGGGCTGATATCCAGTCCGAATTCCAGGTATTTCAGGTATTCTGCGGTGTCCTGGCCCTGCATGTAGTGATCCCCCCCCTGGTAATTGATGATGGGAAAGTCCATGATCCACCTGGGAATTAAGTCGCTTGTATCCGACGACACCCCGGCCATCACTTTCACTTTTTCCCGGTAATCATGTTTGATGGTGACCTTGTACGTCATTAAAGGTGAGAACTCCTCATAAGGGTAAAGGATATGTACCGCCTGGTTCCATACGCCGCCGTTTTCAAAGGTTTCGGCCAGGCATTTATACATCATATAGCAATAACCGCTGTCCTGTGCATCGATGCCATGGCTGTTGATGAATTTCACCCCACCGATCTCCCAGTCGCGGGCATCGATGATCCCGTCGCCATTCAGATCGATGTGGTTGGTATACAGTCCGTCGCCGTTGTAATCATACCGTATCGAGTCGTTATAACCGATAATGGTCATGGCATGGGTAGCCGCCGGGTACCAGGCTGTCATCACATGTTTACCGCCTTCGGGTGTGGTATCGTTCAATATTTTGGCATTCCAGGGGACATTGGCATAGAAGCTGGCCACACCGCCGTGCGCTTGATCTCCCATATGGTCGTACAGCCAGTTTTTCAGCGCCAGGATGCCATCCGTTGTCCCGGTGTGAATACTGTAGAAGTCTTTGATCCGGTTGTGCATGCCGCTATGATATACATCATAACCGTCTATCCACCTGCGGCCATCATCGTGCATCCCGCCGTATTCTGGCACAGTCATGCAACCGGTTGCTTTCAGCATTTCTATGCTGTGAAAGTAGCTGACACCGTACCATCCGTTACCACCATTCATGAAATTGAATGTGAAGTGGGTGGGGTATTGGTTGCTTGAATCATGGGAAGAAAGATCCCGAAGGCAATTTATTTCGTATGTAAAATTATATCCGATCATGGCCGCCTGCCCGCAACTGGGGCCTTCCTGGTTAAATACCGGACGGAGGTAAGGCAATGCGGAGTTATCGACGATGGGCGGAAGCGTTCTGTTTTTCAGGTTACCGGGAAGGGTTTTTTCGGGCACGTTCACCAGGCGGATGGAGTCCCATTTGTTCAGGGAGGGCCCTTGCGGGTGCTTCTCAACATACAGCCGGTAAGCATCAGGCATGTCCTGGGAGATCATGCCGATGGTCATAAACAGCCATGGTAGCAGAATCAGTTTTTTCATCAGTTTGATGATTGTTTTATCCCGAATGATGTAACACAATGAATTTCTTCACATACGCAGCCTTTCCGTCAGTTCTGATCACAAGCCAGTAAACCCCGGGGGACAGGCTGGAGGTTTGGACGACCAGAGAGGTATTACCTCCAGGGATGAAATTTTGATAAACTAGTTTCCCGGCAGTGCTGAAAACATGGATATGCCATTCAGCATCGGCATTTCCATTCACTTCGTGATTTGCTCTGTTGATATTCAGCCGGGTGGTGGCCGGATTCGGGTAAATAACCCAGGTGTCTTCCGGTTCGGGTCGGATCTCAGGGGACCCTACCATGAGATAATCTCCGTAAACGCCACTGTGCCTTGTGTTATACTGCAGTATGGGCAGTATGGCCAGTTCGCTGTTCATTGCAACGTGGGCATTCCAAAAGTAGATATTGGTCGTATTCGTGGCCTGTACATAACCGGCGCCGGAGATGTCCATCATCCCGTCGAGTTTGACGTCGAAGATCATCGGGGAGATGTAAAAAGTACTGCCGTTGAGGTACAGGGGCCATCCCTCCATGGGTGTGCCATCATGGTTGTATCCCTGGTATTTTCCGACGGAGGTGTTATCATCGAAAATCAGTTCGATCATCCCGTCGCCATCGAGGTCGGCCAGCATGATCTGGGAATTCACAGCCCAAATGCCGGTGATGGGAAAGCCGGGCAGGGGGTTGCTTGTAACAGCGGTCCAGGCGTAGACTTTATTTTGCGGTGTAATGGAGATCATTTGGTCGCCGACGGCAATATCGAGCAGGCCGTCACCGTCGATATCCCCCACGGAAGGCGGGCCGTAAACCCAGGCGTTGGTGAATTTGGGCCAGCCCGGAAAGGCTGTGCCATCGTTTTTGACAACATGAATGGCGCCATTGCCGGAATCCAGTGCATGGTCGCCGCAGATGATCTCCCGGAGGCCGTTCTGGTTGATATCGGCCAGTACGGGAGTCGAATATGAAAAAACCCTGTTGGTGCCGGGGTAATAGGGGAAACCGGGCATCAGCATTCCATCGGCGGTAAAGGCATGGAGCCCGTAGTAAGATTGGGCAATAACCTCCGGGACACCGTTTCCGGTGATATCGCCCGCGGCGGCGGCTGAGCCTGGTACATAATCCATCCGCTGGGGCCAGCCGGGGAACATGGTGCCATTGCCCCTGTAAACATGGATAAACCCTTCCGGATGTTTCCTGATGGTGACGATGATCTCCAGGGCGCCGTCGCCGTCAAGGTCAGCCAGGACCGGTGTGCGGAGCGCGCCGCCGACAGTGCTGACGGGAAAGCCCTGCACGTTTGCCCCGTTGATTTCGAAAGCATAAATAGAACCAACGGCAAAAGTGGCGGGCTGGTGGGTGGTTACCACGATTTCACCGTAACCATCACCATCGATATCTCCGAAAGCAGGGGCACCGTCGGTTGGGTAATCGAGCGTTCGGGGCCAGCCGCTTACCAGGGAGCCATTGCTGTTAAAAGCATATACCTGGTTACCCACTGCGTAAATGATCTCCAGGTCCGGATCGTTGTCACAATTGCCCCAGACACCTCCCTCTTCCACGGTTCCGGTCCTTGATACCGGCCAGAGCGGATAAACCGTGGGAACCTGGCCCGTTTCATACTGTTCTATCTGCTCATAGACCGCATCGCTGACCAGCACTTTGCCCTCCACATCCGGGATGAATTGCCGACCAGGCATAACCTGCATCCTTGTTGCATCCACCACCCGGAACTGCCCGTAAGTGAAAAGAACGCTGAAAAGAAGCAGGATTATGACGGGGACTGAGCGGTTCATTATACATTATTAAGTGAAACAGATAACTACCTGATCATTATTTTACGTGTGGCCATCCGGTCACCCGACACAACAGAAAGCAGATAGATTCCCGGTGGCAGGTGGCCAACGGGGATCCCGACCGTTTCTCCGGTATGGTACACCTCTTTTGTAACAATTTTCATGCCCAGCAGGTTCACCAGCCAGATTTCCATCTTTTTATTTCTTTCACCATTTATCCGGATATATAACATCTCTGTTACCGGGTTCGGATAGGTTGTCACGCTCAGGGAAGCGGATCTGGTTTCAGGGATCTTTACCGAAGAATTGTCCACGATGACCATTAATTCCGGTGATGCCGGACCAATCCCGCAATCATTGACAGCTTCCACACCGATCATGGCAACACCTCCGAAATCCCGGTTCCAGACCAGCGTTGCGGTAGGACCTGTGCCGGCAAAGGTCCCGGCTTCTGCCGGGTTGACGATCCATTGGTAACTTATGGCCTCTTCCACAGGACTGACCGAATAGTCACTGACAAAGGTGTTATCAATGTTCACTTCTTCCGGACCGTCAGGCATATCAGGTTGCGCGGGCGTATCGGAAAAAGAAAGGGTCATTTCATCATGAAAGGCTTCCCCCTGGTTATCGATAATATTCATCGTCAGCACAACCTGTCCTGCTTCCAGGTCATCGCTGCTGGGCGTATATTGAGGAGTAAGGATATGGTTGTTATTGAAGGTTCCTGTTCCGGAGGTGTTCCAGCTGACGGACTGGAAATTGGTAGCCTGACCCTGGCACTGGTAATGAAAAGCCGTGCAAATGGTCGCATCTTCCCCGGCATAAAGGGTGGTGGCGTTTTTTGGCGGGAAAATGATATAATCGATCCAGGCGGCGTCCGATCCGGCCGTACCACTGCCATCTTTAATATAGATCCATTTGAATGTCCGGTTACCAGCCCCAACATAAAAACTCTCCCGTTTCCAGCCCCCCATGGTCCCCGACCATTCTCCGGCCACCTGCCCGTTGATCAGGAATTGCAACCTGTCGCCTGATGCCGAGGATACTTTCCGGTAAAAGGATATGCTGTCGGGCTGCATTACCTGGTAATGAACTGAAATTTCAGAGGATTGCAGATGGTCTATATTCCCCGAACGTATGCAATAAAAACCCTGCTGCGGGAAAACGTTTGTAATGGTCCATGGCATGTCGCCACCGTGATTCCAGGGAAATTTTGAGAAGTCACCTGTTTCGAAATCTTCACAGATCAGACCGATTTTCATCGGGCAGATATCATCCAGTTCATACGCTTCGGAAACCAGGTTAACTGCGAAATTGGCGAGTATCCCTTCGGGCGCTTTACTGTCGATCTCTGCCTGGAAAATGACCGGTGTATTTCCAAAGAAAGGTAAATTTCCGATAGTTTGCTCAGGGTTGAGGATGTTGACAAACCCGCTGTGGGCTGTCAGGCTGGCGACGGTATTCCGGCCGATGGCATTTCCTTCGTTGGAAAAGGTAGCTATGAGATTCACGGTTTCTCCCGGGTCCATCCGGCCGTTTCCGTTCCCGCCCTGGCTATCATCCACTGTCAGGCTGTTCAGTTTCAGAACCGGTGCCGATAATCCCAGTGTGATGTTTGAACTCCACGATTCCCGAGAGAGATCCTGGGTTGTGACGATGAATTTCACTTCGTGCCCGTTCGGAACATAATCGGCAATAATGACGGAAAATGCGTTCTGGTATGATTGGGTCGATTGCGCCCCGATGTCTCCGCAATATTCGTAAGCGTCGGTAATGGTAACATACTCGTCCATGGTACTGAGGGTGGCCACTACATCGGTCCCGGCGCTCATACCGTAATTGATCAGCTCTATATTTATCCCGATGACCTCGCCGGGCTCAATCTTGTTATTGGGATATCCTGACAGTTCCTGCCAGGAGTGGTCATTGACCAGGATGAACGGACCTTCGGGGTTTGCGGCAATGACCGTTCCGAAAAAAGGCTGCCTGTTCTGGGCCGTAACAACGATCTCCGCCGTTCCGGGTGTGGTGATCGGATCCAGCGGCACAACGGCTGTGCCAGAGGCATCAGCCAGCGCAGCGCCTTTCAGCTCCCCGTTCAGAGAAATTCCCACATAGGCATATGGATCGGCCTGCACGGTGAATGAAGTGGAATTCAATGGCATCAGGGGGATGTAGGATACGTTCATCGCCTGTGGTTGTGAATAATAAACCATCAGGGAGGGGTCGCCCATGAGACAGTAAGCTTCCCAGTAATAAGTGGAAGAATTGGGAACGCCCAGCGTAACGGCAAGGTTCCCTGCATAGATATGCTGGCTGGCAGTGGCATACCAGTCTTCCCAGGGCTCCCCATGGGTGTGAAAAGCCCGGTCGTACATCCCCAGGGTAGTCTCCTCGTAAGGAGGCGGGTTTTCGGCAATCTGGCCTACCCCCACAGCCCAGTAATAATCTTCATTCCAATAGGTGTTGTTGGAAGCGCCAATATAACCGACCGCTCCCTTGTTTTCGGCCCTCAGCAGCGCTTCGGCAAAACATTCATTTTCATTGAATTTGCTCGACTGGCAGCAATTGCCCACCAGCAGTCCATACTTGTCCTGATTCTGCAGAGATGGAATATTGGATGTGGTAAAAGAGGGGTCACTCCAACCGTTCGGGCCGCAATGGGCCGTATAATTGCCATAAGTGACGCCATTGCTGATATTCTGGATGATGGCTGCCGACTGACCGCCCGATGATGGATACAGGTATGTATGTGATAAAATGCCATTAGAAGTATTGAAATAGTTGATCGTACCGTAGTTGACCTGGCCGTTGGCATGGGAATATCCGTAGGAACCATCCATCCCGGCTACCATTACCACTTCATTCAGATAGGTAGGATCAGGCATGGTGTACTTTTCATACTGTATGGTTTTATCGATTTGCGGCTGCAACTGGGTCGTATTCTGGGCTGAGAACCTGCCGTAATACATTTCGGGAAAGATATCGCCCGTGTATTCGAAATAGTACAGGTCTGTAACATGGCTTCCTGCAACGCCGTTCCAGGCCGGGATTTGCTGAATGTCTCCTACCAGAAGGCAGAAGGATGGCGGTTGTTTGCCGGGGGCAGGATTATTGTACTGGCCCTGGATGTAGTTTTTTATGGCAGTGGTTGACGTGCCGACCTGGGGATCATTCGTGTAAGCGGCAATGACATGGTACCCCTGTTTGGTTTTCCATTGGATGAAAGGTTGCAGTTGCGCCTCGAACATCGGATCGGAAACGATCAGGTATGTAATGGGATAAGAGACAACCGTATCGCGGCCGGCCGGTGGCTGGCTGTTCAACAATGTATTCCCGATGTTCCGGAAATAGAAGTTTTCATACTTTTCTTTCAGTGCCAGGGTAGCCGGAATGTCGGCCTGCTCAAAGTAAATACTGGCTTCGATCAGGTCATATACCCTCAGCGTATGGGTCACAGGGTTATAATGAACGGGGTGTATATCCAGTCGTCCGATCCTGTAACTGCGCATGGTGCCAAGGATCTCGAACGTCACCGGATCGCCCGGGGTGAAGGCATCTAAAAGATATGCCTCCGGATCAAAGTCAAAGTCGTGCCTTTCTTCACTTTTTATGGCGGGGGCCTGTACCGGCATGACCGGGTAAGGATATCCCAGTTCCGCCAGGTTAAGGTCTGTATATCGCGCCTGAGTGATCTCCAGTCTTACAACGGCATTCTGAGGCACCTCAAGCAATTCCCTCCTGACGGGTAATTCGGGGCTTCCGATGATACCGGTCCTGGAATAACCAGCCATTAGCAGCTGTGTAAAATCCCTCCCTTCCGCTTTCACATCCAGCGTCCTGATTTCTGCAGCAATATGGCTGAAAGAGAATGTGAGCCAGGTGTTTTCGGTGATTTTCAGGTCATTTGACCGGCCAGGCAGGATTTCGATCTTACCGGCTTGCAGGTTGAAGCAAAATGATAGTAATACGATAAAGGAGACGATGAAATTTTTCATGACCCATGGCTGTTGAAATGATGGAATACGTTTGTTATCTGATGATCAGTTTCTGGAAGAACCTGGACCCGTTGCCGGTTAGTGCGATGACATAGATCCCCGGCGAGAATGCCGTAAGGTCGATGGTCATGATCTGCCCGCCAGCAGTCCTGGCGCTTTCCTGATTAAATACTATGTTGCCCGCCAGGCCATAAATACTGACGGACATGTTTTCGATGGTTGAGTCTGGCCATTCCAGGTGAAGCATGCCGGAAGCAGGATTAGGATATATCTTGATGGATGAACCATCAGGAAGTGGATCCGTAACAGTCACCAACGTATTATCCACCACTACTTCCAACGCGGGTGAAACAGGTCCGGTCCCGCATTCATTCCAACCCGCGACCGTGACATGGGCGGTTCCCGTGAATCCGGCATTCCAGCTTACCGTGGCATTGGTATCCTGCCCGATGATGGTGCCGGCTTCATCCGGTTCCAGCGTCCAGGTATAGTCATCTGCTCCGGCAATGCCTGTAACCAGGTATTCTGAAACCTGAGTAACCGAAACATCGATATAATCCGGGCCCTGGGGGGGGGGCGGTGCTTCCGGCACAGCCCTGAACCCCAGGCTCATTTCATCGGAAACCATGTTTCCCCCATCTCCCCAGAGGGTCAGTGTCAGCTGAACCTCTCCCTCAGTGATGTCATCATCGCTGGGAATATACTGGGGGTTAATGATGTTTTGATCGTTAAACGTTCCGGTGCCGGAAGTGTTCCACTCGGCCTGGTCATAGTCAGTCCCGTAAGCGCTGGACAGCAGATAGGATTCGCCTGAACAAACCTTATCATCCGGTCCCGCCCAGATGGTCAGCACCATAGGGGAGGGGAATATGATATTATCCAGCCAGCCACAGTCAGTTCCTGCGCTACCCATGCCATTCTTCTCATAAACCCATTTGAAGGTCTTCATGCCCCCGCTCACGGCAAAGGCCTCTCTTTTCCATCCGCCGGTCGTACCCGACCATTCACCCATCAACTGGTTGTTAATATAAAATTTCAGATGGTCTGACGATTCTGAAGAAACCTTGCGGATGAATATGATGCTGTCGGCCGACATGACCTCATAGGTCAGCCATATCTCTGATGTCTCATTGTGGGTTATATTGCCTGAGCGGATGCTGTAAAATCCCTGGTATGGGTACTGGTAGGTGATCTGCCAGGGCTGATTTCCACCATGCTGCCAGTTGAATTGGGTGAAATCACCGGTCTCAAAATCTTCACATTTGGCAGTGATCTTTAACGGGAAGGTCCTGTCCTGGAAATGATCTCCCATGGTCAGTTCATTGACAAAGTCGACGGTAATACCGGCGGGGGCTTCATCATCTACCGTAACGGTGAAGGTTTTGTTAAAAGCCCCAAAGAAGCCAATGGAGTTAAAATGTTGTGTGGGATTGATGATTTCAACAAATCCCGAGCGCCCTTCCAGGTAGACACCTATATCATAAGCCACCGCATGACCGGAATTGGTATAATTGATGGTCATGTCGGCCCGTTCGCCCGGGTCAAGTTCACCGTTACCGTTACCGTATAAATTGTCATTTATTGTAATGCTGTTGATGTTCAGGACGGGGGCATTGATATCCATGATGAACATACTTTCCCAGGAGTCTGATCCGTCATCGGCAGTAAGGTTGAAAATAACCGAATGCTGGTCAGGGACATCGCTGGCGATAAAAAATGTAAAGGCATCGGCGATGGTGGCTGTTCCGCCGGCGGGAATGAGCGGGAATAGTTCGCTGTAATCGGTAATTGTAATGTAAGGATCATTTGAGGAAAGGATCACCATGACATCCGTTCCATCAAGGACACCCATGTTTTTCATTGTCATGGTCAGGTGTATTGTTTCGTTGTAATCTGGCAGGCCATTGTTATTGCCGGTGGGGTCATTTACCTGATAAGCATCCATGACGACATAAGGGCCCGAGGCGGGAATTACTTCGATCTCAGTGATATAAGGCATGTAATTAAAGGCGGTAATGGTCAGTGTAACGCTTCCCGGGTTGTTCAGTGCAGTGAAATTGAGTGTTACCGAACCTCCCTGAATGATCTCGGTACAGAGCAATGTACCATCGATCGACAGGGAAGCCCTTCCTCCTTCAGCATCGCAAAGGATGGTCATTTGTGTGGCGCCAATTAAGATGACCGGATCATGGATCACGGTCATGTCTTGTGGCACGGCGGTGCGCACCATAACGCTCGGATCCCCGAAGCATGTCCAGGTGTCGGTCATTTCAAAACCGGCACTGCCGTATTCGTCGTTCATCTGCATGCAACCGTGCATGGAAAGGGCTCCGAAAGTACGGTTGATATTGTTCTGATAGGTTTCCACCAGTACGTCGTTCATTTCGTCCTGCCCGCACATGGGAGGGTTCCATGATTGGTTGATGGTGGATCCCAGGAAAGCGATGGCCCCTGTCGGCTCGCCGTTGTGTGTCGCCCTGAGCCAGGCTTCTGCGAAACAGGTGGTATTGACAAAATTCCCGTTTACACAGGCCACTGACCAGATGAAGGGGAGCATGTTTGTATTCACCAGGTTATTGACATCACCGTTGGAAAAACCGGATGTGCTCCAGGAAGTGTTGCTGCCATGACCGCAGTAATTGATGATGCCAGTGCCGTTGTTGACATCAGTGGCTACCATGGTGGGGGTCGGGTTTCCCGATGCATCATTACCGCCCTGGCTGCCATCATACAGTTCATTGCCGTAAGTGTAGGTGAAGGGGATCAGCTTGTTGTTCTGAATGTTGCGGATATGTTGATAATCATATTCGCCATCATCTCCGGGCCCCTGGTTGGAGGCAATCCCTGTGCAGATCGTAAACCAGTCTACTTCTGTCGGCGGGTTTTGTTCATAGGTCAGCGTTCGTTGCACCTGCGTATTCACCTGGTCGATATTTTCAGCGGAGAAACGGCCGACAAACAGGTCGGGATAATGGTCATTACCTACAATGTAAGAGTAATTGACGTCAGAATGCCCGGCCGAGGTGGAAGAAGTCGGTACCTGGGCGGCGTCGCCAACCAGCAAAACGAATGTCAAACCTTTGGTATTATAATAATTGGCGATAAATGATTTAATCGCTGTCGAATTGCCAATCGTTCCCACATCCACCATTTCAATCGGGTATCCTACCTGTTTTCTCCAGAGAACGTAGGGTTCCATGGCATTCATAAAGGCCCCGTAAGAGATGACCAGGATATTGCCAAATTCGCTGACTGGTGTATATCTGCTGGAACTTCCGGCGTTTAAAAAGTGACGGTTATACAAATGGTGAAACTGGGCATCGATCACATCGGGTTCCTGCGCACGGACCAGTGGATTGATGCCGGTGTCATCAACCTTGCTGATTTTTACCGTAATATCTGTATAAACCCTCAAAGTCCTGGTGACAGGATTATACTGAAACGGATACACGATCACTGTCTGGCCGCGATGATCCCTCATAATATATGGTTCGCGCATATCGGCCAGTTTTCCCGGAAAGAAAGCGTTTTGCTGGTATTCAGTTCCGAATTCATAAGGAACTGTCGCCGGGTCGATATCGCGGGTGAGGTTTCCCTTAGATGGTGCCACGATAACATTTTCAAAGTCGCGGTAAGAAGCTTCCGTAACTTCTATCTGCATCCGGGCCAGGTCGGGAATGATGACCGAGGCAGTCATTTTCGGAAGATCGGGTGCGCCCTGCTCAAGGATGGGGGTGGCTTTGTCGAGGCTGATGATCATTGCCTCACCGAGAGCTGTTGTCACAGTTTGTGTCAGAAAACCATCAAGGGAAAACCGGATTACGGAAATCTCCATATTGGAAGATAGCAGTTCTTTTTCAGCCGGCCGGGGATATTCGGAGCGGATATTGGTCCAGTCATTCGCAAATGATTGAATAACAAAGAGTAAGGAAAGAAAAAACGCAGTTAAGTTTTTCATAATGTTAATAAATTGTACTAAATGCAAAAGTAAGCATTTTTTAATTTTAATGGCAGGGGTTTACCCGTCAGATGATTGACTATTCTCCCGACAGGTAAACCTGTCGGTTCCTGGTTTACTGCCTGGATCTGGATTGTGCCACAACGACAGAAGCCAAAGAGATTCTTACTCCAACGACTAAAGCCGTTGGTTCCTGGTATATTTGGAATCGACGGCTTAAGTCGTCGGACTGGTAAAATTCCGCTATTTATCGCTTGATCAGTTTCCTGGTGATCACCTGGTCGTGGTGACGGATTTCCAGGAAGTAAATGCCATTGGGCAGATTTTCCAGGTTGAGCGTTTCATGGATGATACCGTCAGATGTTTGCAGGCTTTCATATATCAGGCTTCCCAGAACATTAAATACTTTCAGGCTCAGGTCTGCGCGATCAGCGCTCGTGACGGTTACCTGGTATTTTCCATCGCCGGGGTTCGGAAAAACAGAAACCCCAAAACTTTCGTCGATGGTCTGTGGAATACCTACCGTATTATCGACAGTCACTTCAAAAGCTTCTGATACTTCTCCTTCGCCGCACTCATTGGATGCAGTGACTGAAACATAGGCCATTCCGAGGTAATCCGGGTCCCAGGTGACCAAAGACGTCATGCCATTGCCTTCGATAGCTCCTGCTTCTTCCGGTTCCAGGTACCAAGTGTAATCAGTGGATCCGGGAATACCTGCGGTTGTATATTCAGATGTCGTCGTCAGGTAAAGGTCGATGTAATCGGGCCCGTCAGGAACCGGTGGCGCTTCAGGGGCAAACTTGAACGTGAGTAACATTTCATCGGTTACATTGTCACCACCGGCATTCCATAGGTCAAGCGTCAGTTCCACGCTTCCGGCAGCGATGTCATCATCACTCGGGGTATAGACCGGCTGGATGATGGTATTGTTGTTGAATGTACCGGTTCCGGAGGTGGTCCATTCACAGGTTGTGTAAGCGGTACCGTAAGCTTTCTCTGGTTTGAAAGTATCTCCGGAACAGACTTCTGAATCAGGTCCGGCCCAGAGGGTCAGGCAAACCGGCGGCGGGAAAACGATGTTATCCAGCCAGGCCATGTCTACCCCGCCACTGGCAGAGGAGTTTTTCGTATATACCCAGCGGAAGGTTTTGTTGCCGGCGCTTACCGGATAAGCCTCCCGTACCCATCCCGTTCCGGTTCCTGACCATTCACCCATCATTTCGTTGCCAATGAAAAACTGCAGTTTATCGTTGGGTTCGGATGACACTTTTCGGATGAACGATATCGAATCGGCAGTCATGACGTTATAGGTAAGCTTCAATTCGGAGGATTGATTGTCGCCAATTGCACCGGACCTGGCGCTGAAGAACCCCTGGTAGGGATACTGGTTGGTGACCTGCCAGGGCTGGTCGCCGGCATGCTGCCAGGGGAATTTTGTGAAATTGCCGGTTTCAAAATTTTCCATCTTGGCGCTGATCTTCTCATAGAATATTCTATCCTCCTGGAAGATCCCCATGGAGAGTTCATTCAGGAAATTTACCAGGATCCCCTCAGGGGCATCTTCATCAATTTCTACGTCGAACACTTTATTGAACATGCCAAAGAACCCTATGGAGTTAAAGTGCTGGTTGGGATTGAGGATTTCAACAAATCCCGACTGCCCTTCCAGGTAAACATCGATGCCATAAGCCACGGCATGCCCGGTATTGTTGTAATTAATGGTCATCTTCACCTGCTCGCCCGGGTCCAGTTTGCCGTTGCCATTCCCATTGATCTGATCGTTGATTGTCAGGCTGTTGATATTCAGAACCGGCGAATTCACCCGGATGGTAAACAGGCTGTTCCAGGTACTGGCTCCATCGGTCGATTGAATATTGAAGATGACCTGGTGCTGATCGGGTGTATTTTCAGCAATATGAAACTCAAAGCCGTCTGCTATCGTTACAGATTGCTGGGAGGGGATAGCTCCGTAGAACTCTTCTCCGTCAATAATTGTAATATACGGATCGGTAGTCGTGAGGTAAACGGTCACCTCCTCGCCGTTGGCCAGGCCGACGTTCCGGATGGTCAGGCTCAGGTTGATGGTCTCGTTGTAATCGGGCAGGCCGTTGTTATTACCTGTGGAATCGTTGAGGGCATGCGCCCCATAGATACAATAAGCACCGGTAGCGGGGATCACTTCAATGGGTTCTTCATAACGGTAGTAGTTGGTTTTAGTCACGGTAAGCGAAACAGTTGTTCCGACCGGTTGCGGGGTGATGGTCATCACCACCGGATTTCCGGTTCCCTCTGCCAATCCGATAATATTATTTCCCACGGTGAGGCATATGGTGGAGCCGGCATCGGCAGTGATGGTAAATTCATTAAGGCCTGCCAGGATCACCCCGTCGTGGAAAATTGCCAAGTCTTGCGGGACCTCTGAATAGAGCGTCTGGAATGCCCCGCCGTGATGGTGGAACAGGTGGTAAGTCACTTCTTTGTTATTGGTATTATATGGCCAGCTCGACTGCTGCAGGAAATACTTCCCGGCCACCATGCCGAAAGCGGGGAGGAGTCCCCTTTCGGGCGGGTTGGAGCCGTATTGCGGCATAAAATCGGGCCACATATTATCGAACATCCCCCAAACATACGTATCGTTTACAAAAGAATAGCTGGTTTCGGAAGCGGCATTGACCCCGAGCGCTCCGCTGTTGATATTGTTATGGCGGTGACGATGGAATTTCTCCGTGAAACATTCGCTGGTCAGGTTATATTTACCGGTCAGGCAATTGATAGAAAAGACAAATGTCAGATCGGTATTGGTCAGGCCGTTAATATTGTTACTGGAGTAAGCCGGCTCGCCCCAGCCTGTTGTGCTGCCATGGTCACGATGTTGCAGTATAAAAGCGCCGCTGTTGATCGCATTGTTGATCATCGTAGCATTGCCGCCTGACCATCCTCCCAGTGTTTGGGGTGATTCAGGGATATAGCCCAGTCCGCTCGGACCAAAGACCCCCAGTACAGTTGAGGTATTTTGTGCTGTCGACCAGGGATCGACATTGGGATTACCGGCATAGATTTCATTGATCCGGACGGGATTTTTTCCGTGAACATGCTTGAAATATCCACCGACCGATTCAGAACAGATCTGGAACCAGCGTACTGTCTGCCAGCCCAGGGCGGTAATCGGATTGTCATAGAAACCAGGATTGATCGGTGGATTGGTTTCATAATTAATGATCTTGGTAACAAATGTTTCCAGCTGCGCGTTGTCATTGGCCGTCATCCTGGCGTGGGCGAAATCGGGCATGTGGTCATTGTTTATATCCACGAACATATTATCGGAAACGCAGTAGTTGTTATAAATGGGGGAAAGGATATTGTTATTCTGGTTGGTACCGTAGTCGCCCATGAAAAGAATGGCGGCCGGAACAGGGTCCCAGTTATTATAAGCGTTGGTGATATAAGATTTGATCATGGTGGTATTGTTCCCCCCGATCTCTGAAAGGGTGACAATTTCAGTGGAGATACCTTGTTTGATCCGGAAGGTTCTAAGCTGGTTTGCCCATGTAATGTAATCGGGGCCGTCAGGGATAATGATCAGGTATTCACATCCTTCGGAACTGCGTTGGGCAATAGTACGTTGGGAATAATCCACTGCAGGGAGCGTTTCAAAGTTGAGGATGGCATCGGCCAGGATGGGATCCCAGAAACGGCTGCGGAAACGTTCTTCACCGAACTGACCGTTGCCTCCGCGGAATTCAATCTCGATCTCAATGTCCCGGTATACAACCAGCTCTTTGGTTACAGGATTGTACTGGAAGGGGGTTATGCCAACCATGACAACGTCAACCCCACGGAACCGGGACGGATCCGATAATTTAACAGGCGATTCAGGATAAAATGCATTCTTGCTGTAAACATCGGTACGGGTAGGATATTCCAGCGGCCCGGTTTCAGTTTCGAGCGGGATGCGTGGCGCAGGCGCTATTTCAATATCGCGGTAAGTTTCCGTCCGCTGATAAACGATCTTCAACACCGGTTCAGATCCTTGCGGAATGGCAATGTAGCGGCCTCCGCCGGGCAGGTTAGGGTAACCCTCGTCATTCGGAAGCCAGAAACCCGGTAATTCGACATTTGTCAT